>JAMPAT010000009.1:83416-122313 GCA_023667095.1 Bacteroidales bacterium | reverse complement strand
ATTTTTCTTCTTTTCTTTACCTCGTTATCTTTCTCAAAATTTCAATGAACTGTGCTCTTCAGTGAGCTTGTTTTCCATATCTTTTTCCGAAATGGGCTGCAAAGATACGCACTTTTTTTTTACCTCCAAATTTTTCCGGCACTTTTTTGCAAAAAAAATTGTATTTATTCTTCTTTTCATGTCTTTTTACCTATATCAAGTCGTGTTTTATACCTATATAATAGGAATGCACTTTTTACAGCTACACTTATTTTTTTCATATTTTTTTGCAAAATTCCTTTCTGCACCTCCCAATTTTGTTGCAATAACTCATCGAATCAGGCCCTATAAACATGAAGAAAGGAGAAAAAACAGGTGGTAAAATAAATGAGCACCACCATTGGCATTGCAAAAAATGAGGCAGAAGCTTTAATTATGTCCGTTACGTCCACGTATGGATTTACCTGGAGAATCAGCAAGACATGGATTTTCACACAGTTCACAAGAGCGTAGAAACACGATGAAGCGCAAGAGGGCGCCCCAAATCTCACCTTGGGACACCCTCACTATAGAGTATATTACTGAATGTTTTCCTAGAATGTGAATTTCACCATCATCTGGATGCGGTGGTTTCCTACCCAGTGGAGCCCCTCGGTAGAGAGTCCGTATGCATTGTATGACTCGCCGTCACCATACTGCGCCGCAGTATAGTTGTATTCAAGTCCAAGGCTGAACTTGCCGACATTATAAGTGATTGCAGGGATAATACGCCACAGTGAATTCAGGTTTTTGGATCCGTTTGCATTGTAATAGAAATCCTTAGCATTTGCTACGCCATCTACATTTACAAGTTCCTTGACAGAACCAAGGTTCTTCATATATCCGCCGAAAAGTGTAACCTGCCATTTCTTTCCGTATGAAAGGGATGCCCATGTAGATGAAGCCTGCAATGGAGTGTACTCCCAATGGCCGTCATCAAAGCTGTTGCTTGAGACACCATATCCGCCCATGAGGCTCATGT
Organism: Bacteroidales bacterium; assembly: GCA_023667095.1. Taxonomy (GTDB): domain Bacteria; phylum Bacteroidota; class Bacteroidia; order Bacteroidales; family UBA932; genus Cryptobacteroides. Next base: position 121,313 of record JAMPAT010000009.1, on the reverse strand, counting down.
GCTCTCCTGACTGGCTATATATAGACTTGGCCTTTACTTCAAAGCTCTTGTACTTGTACTGGAGATAGACATACGGATTCACTGTAGTTATCCTGTCTGAGACCTTGACGGTAACCCCGTCTGAATTTTCGCCTGTATTGCGTGGCTTGATGCTCAGCACGCTTGCCCCGACCCTCGCGAGGAAGCCGTCATTTGATTTCAATGTAACTCCGACATATCCTTCTGGTGTACCTGCGTATTTGATATATTCAGCGGATGCACCGGCAGGACCCTGTGAAAGATACTGCATCTGCCAGATAGCACCAGCTGTAAGAATGATATTCTTGCCAAGGGAAGCATCCATCAAGACAAGGGGAGTGCGGCTGAACGCATTGAACGGTGCACCGGTCTCAAGGCTGAACACATGGGGCATGTCTGCTGCCATAGGATGCCATGCCTGTCCAATCTTGAGGGCCACAGCAGCCTTGCCGTCATTTGCCATACTGAGATTGTCCCATCCGATTGTCATGTATGCCTGGCGGAGACGGAGCTGCGCAGTACCATTGATCTTGTTTGTAAGACCTGCATAGAAGTCAGTCTCGACCTTTGCCCCGAATTTTGTCCTGCCCACCTGGTATCCTGTAACATCTACACCAAGACGGGAAGTCAGTGACAGGAACCTGAAAGATGCCTGTGCATTGAGATCCTGCGAGCCATCCTCATTCATGCTGACATCCTTAGGCATATAATAGAACAGGTCACCTGTCCCGGCTACACTCTCCCTTGTGTCAACTGCAAAATAGTTGCGGATGAATCCGTAGAACTTGAAATGGTTCCTGATTTCATTCTTCACTGCACTTTCCTTTCCCTTATGTCCCTGTCCATCAGCGGCAGAGACAAATGACGGCACTGCAATAAATGCTGCCGCAAGCATGATACAAACTTTCTTCATTATCATAAAATTTATTTAAAGGCTGCTCCACCTACTGAATGGGAGCAGCCTCAATTTCCATATTCCCAAACGGGCCGCAAATATATCACTTTTTTGCAGAAGCAGGAAAACAGAAGTTCAACTTTTGTACACATACCATCTGTCTCCGCATGGGGGACAAGCTGATTTCGCCTATATTCCGACAAAAATCAGCATCAGATATCCCAGGGCAAAGCCAATGACTCCGATAAGGAGCCCGACCTTGGTCATGTCCTTTGTCGTCACCAGACCGGTCGAGTGCGCAAGTGCATTCGGAGGTGTGGAAATAGGGAAGAGCATTGCCAATGACGTTGACAGTGCCACTCCGACAAGAAGGGTCTTGACACCACCGACTGAATCAAGGGCAGAACCCATTCCGACTCCCACGGCACTGAGAATCGGCACAATGAGGTTAGCCGCTGCAGTGTTGGAGATGAAGTTTGAGATGAGGTACCCGAGCAGCCCGGAAGCAAGCAGCACGACGATAGGCAGCCATGAACCGAAAGGAATGGATGTCACAAGGTGCTCGGCAAGTCCGGTACTGTTGAGTGCTACCCCAAGGGCAAAACCTCCGGCAACCATCCATAGCACGCTCCAGTTTATATCCCTGAGATCCTCCTTTGTGATGACCCCGGTCACGCAGAACACGCCTACAGGAATCATTGCCACTACATTAGCATTTATGCCTGTAACCCTGTCGAGCATCCAGAGGATTATGGTGACAGCAAAAGTCACCCATACGATATATGTCTGAGGAGTCCTTCTGGCGTTTCCTGTAATGTTCAGTTCTATTGACTTCGCCTTGAAAGGAAACATCCACAGAAGAAGCCCCCATGCAATCAGCAGGAGCACTACCACAAACGGTACCATGACAAGCATCCAGTCCCCGAATCCTACACCCATGTGGAGTGTGTCGTTAAGATAGCTCAGGGCAATTGCATTCGGAGGGGTGCCGATAGGGGTACCGATACCGCCGAGGTTGGCTGCAATCGGGATTGCGAGGGCAAGCCCGATCTTCCCCTTTCCGTCAGGAGGAAGCGTCTTGAGGACAGGTGCAAGGAATGTAAGCATCATTGCAGCTGTAGCCGTATTGCTCATGAACATGGAAAAAAGCCCGATTACAAACAGGAATCCGAGAAGGACAAACTGCGGCTTCTTTCCGAAAGGCCAAAGCAGCACCCTCGCAAGCTGGACATCCAGTCCGACCTTGGTTGCTGCAATGGCAAGGACGAATCCACCGAGGAACAGCATTATCACAGGGTCAGCAAATGTTGAAAGCAATGACTTGTAGCTCACAAATGTTCCCATATCCGGCCCTTTGAGGAACGATATGCTGCTGTCGGATATTGTCAGGAGCATAGCCACGATTATAAGTACGGACGTAGTCCAGGTCGGTATTATCTCGAACATCCACATCAAGGCTGCAAAGACAAAGATGGCTATAGTCCTCTGTTCGACTACAGTCAGTCCGTCAATCCCGAAAAATGAAGTCGGCACAAGCCACAGGATAAGGGTTATTGCAATAACAATCGGAAGCATCACACAGAGCTTCACAGAGAATTTTTTCCCAGGTGCATCAGTTGTCGCCATATAGAAATGTTTGGTTATTGGTTTAGCACAGTGCAAAACAAAAAACATCCGTTTTTTGCAAAACGGATGTAAATTTAGTCAATATTATCATATCTGCAAGAAAGCATGCTAAATAATGCCCTCTTCAAGCATCGCTGTAGCGACTTTCATGAAGCCTGCCACATTCGCTCCCTTGACATAATTGACATATCCGTCAGCCTGTCTGCCGTATTTGACACATGCCTCGTGTATGTTTGACATGATTTCGTGCAGCTTCTTGTCAACTTCCTCCGCGCTCCAGCTGATGTGCATTGCATTCTGGGTCATCTCCAGGCCTGAAGTTGCCACACCTCCGGCATTGACAGCCTTTCCAGGGGCGAACATGATACCGGCCTTCTGGAATGCCTCTATGGCCTCAGGTGTACATCCCATGTTGGAGACCTCTGCACAGCACCATGTGCCGTTTGCAATGAGTTCCTCCGCATCAGCTCCTGACATCTCGTTCTGGAATGCGCACGGCATTGCGATGTCACACTTGATGCTCCATGCCTTCTTGCCCGGGTAGAATGTAGCTGACGGGAACTTGTCGGCAAAAGGAGCGACTACGTCATTGTTTGAGCGGCGGAGTTCAAGCATATATGCTATCTTCTCGTCATTCATTCCCTCAGGATCGTATATTGCGCCGTCAGGACCGGAAATCGCAACCACCTTTGCACCGAGCTGGGTAGCCTTCAGGGCCGCTCCCCATGCAACATTGCCGAATCCGGAGAGTGCAACTGTCTTGCCCTGGATGTCCTTGCCCTGGAGATGGAGCATGTGCTGAACAAAGTAAACGGCACCGAAACCGGTAGCCTCAGGACGGATAAGTGAGCCTCCCCATGTCATTCCCTTTCCTGTAAGGACGCCTGTATGCTCACGTGCAAGCTTCTTGTACATTCCGAAGAGGAAGCCGATTTCACGTCCTCCTACGCCTATGTCACCGGCAGGGACATCTGTGTCTGGGCCGATATTGCGCCAGAGTTCAAGCATGAATGCCTGGCAGAAGCGCATGATTTCAGCATCTGACTTGCCTTTAGGGTTGAAGTCGGAGCCACCTTTTCCACCACCCATAGGAAGAGTCGTAAGTGCATTCTTGAAAGTCTGCTCGAATCCGAGGAACTTCAGGATAGAAGGGTTCACTGAAGGATGGAAACGGAGACCGCCCTTATATGGTCCTATGGCAGAGTTGAACTGCACCCTGTAGCCGGTATTGATCTGGATCTCGCCATTGTCGTCCACCCATGTGACCCTGAATGTGAAAATCCTGTCCGGTTCGACAATTCTCTCGACAATCTTCGCAGCCTCGAATTCCGGATGTCTGTTATATGTCTCCTCGATTGACTCGAGTACTTCACGTACAGCCTGCAGATATTCCTTCTCTGTAGGATACTTGGCCTGCAATGAGGCCATTATATCATTTGTTCTCATTTTTGTGTTATATTTATTAAAATATGTGTATCCGTAATGTTCCCTGTTGCAAGGACTATTTCACCTCCCACGTAGAACCGCTGCGCAGAAGGTCGTCCATACAGTGAATCTTCGATTTCACGCTCACCTCAGCGACCTGGTCACGCACCCCGTCATCGTATGTGACATCCTTGACATCCCTGATTATGCCAAGTGCCACCGGATAGTCAGGGTATTTCATGTCAGCCAGCATCATGTGGATTCCTATGTTGTCAGTGTGGGCATCATGTGTGAGGATATCATCCTCCGTAATGCCGTTCTCACCTATTGTCACCACCTTGAGGCACAGTCCATCGAGGACAAGTCCCTTGTCACGGTTCTTTCCGAATATCATCTTCTCCCCATGGCGAAGCACAATTGTCCTGTCTGCACGTACTTCCCGGTCCGTGATGGCCTTATGCGTACCGTCATTGAATATGACGCAGTTTGTAAGCATCTCCATGACAGAAGTCCCGTCATGCCTTGCGGCAGCGACCATTATCTCCTCATTGAGTTTCAGTTCCGAATCAAGGCTCCGTGCAAAGAATGTCCCCTTTGCCCCAAGTACAAGGCTCCCCGGATTGAAAGGATGCTCCACTGTGCCGTATGGGGATGTCTTGGTTATTACCCCGAACCTTGAGGTCGGTGAATACTGTCCCTTTGTCAAACCGTATATCTGGTTATTGAACAGGACAATGTTTATATCGATATTCCGCCTGATTGCATGTATGAAATGGTTTCCGCCGATAGCAAGTGCATCGCCGTCACCACAGGCCTGCCATACCGTAAGATTGGGATTAGCCACCTTTATTCCGGTAGAAATCGCTGTCGCACGGCCATGTATGCTGTGGAAGCCATATGTATCCATATAATAAGGAAGCCTTGAAGAGCATCCGATACCGGACACCACTACAAACCGTTCCTTTTCGTAGCCCAGTTCCTCACTGACGTCCGGCATCGCCCTCTGCATTGCAGCAAGCACCGCATGGTCACCGCATCCAGGACACCATCTTACTTCCTGGTTGCTCTTGAATTCCTGTGATGTATATTTTGGCATTTTCTGTTTCTGGCTAAATGTTGTCAATAAATTCACGGATTACATCGTTGCCTCAATCGCGGAGACAAGTTCCTGCACCAGGAACGGCTGCCCCTGGACCTTGTTGTACTGCTGGTACCTGTGCTCCGGCAGATGTCCACGCAGATAGTTCACGAAATGCCCGCTGTTCAGTTCGCAGACAAGTATACTGTCATATTTCGAGAAAACCTCCTCCGTATTCTTCGGAAGCGGATTGATATAGTCGAAATGTGCATAGCTCACCTCATGCCCGGATGCCCTGGCCTGCGATATTGCAGACATCAGGTGTCCATACGTTCCTCCCCATCCGACGACAAGCAGCTTGCCTGATTCAGGACCGTTGACTGCAAGTTCCGGAATGAATTCAGCGACACGCGCAATCTTCTCTGCACGCTCCCTGACCATAGTCTCGTGGTTTACAGGATCCGAAGAGAGGACGCCTTCATGGTTTTTCTCCAGGCCTCCTACCCGGTGCTCATAGCCCTTCTGTCCAGGAAAAGCCCATTTACGCGCCAATGTCTCGGGGTCCCGTTCGAATGGACGGTACTCACCTTCAGGACATGTCGCATAAGGAGGATTGATTTCAGGATAATCCTTCATCGACGGAATAAGCCAGGGTTCGGAACCGTTTCCGATAAATCCCTCCGAGAGCAGCATGACAGGCATCATGTGTTCCAGGGCAATCTTCGCAGCCTCAAATGCCGCATCAAAGCAATGTGCAGGAGAATGTGCCGCCACCACCGCGATTGGACATTCTCCATTGCGTCCATACAGGACCTGGTTCAGGTCTGTCTGCTCTGTCTTGGTCGGGATACCGGTTGAAGGGCCGGCACGCTGCACGTCAACGACAACAAGCGGAAGCTCTGTCATGACTGCAAGGCCGAGTGCCTCAGACTTGAGCGAAAGGCCCGGTCCGGAAGTGGTCGTGACAGCAAGGTCACCGGCAAATGCAGCACCGATTGCTGTACATATTCCGGCAATCTCATCCTCGGCCTGGAGCGTCTTTGCGCCAAGGCTTTTATGGAGGGCAAGCTCCTCAAGTATTGATGTTGCAGGGGTGATAGGATACGAGCCGCAGAAAAGAGGACGTCCGGATTTCTCCGATGCCGCCAGAAGCCCCCATGCTACAGCCTGGTTTCCGGTAATGTTTCGGTAGAGGCCTTTCTTCATGTGTGCAGGCTCTATCTGGTACGTATTCGGTATGGCCTGGATATTGGCCGCATAGTTGAATCCATCATTAAGTACCTTCTTGTTCGGCTCTATCATTTCCGGATGCTTCTTCCCGAATTTCTTTTCCAGGTATCCGTAGATATATTCCATCGGACGGCTGTAGATATAGCATGCCATCCCGAGTGTAAACATATTCTTGCATTTTGCGACCGTCTTTGCATCAAGTCCGCTGTCCTTAAGGCTTTCCCTTGTCAGTGAGGTTATAGGGGCAACTATTATTGTCCTGTCCTCAATACCGAGTTCAGTAACCGGATTTTCCTTGAATCCGGCACGTGAGAGACCCTGTTCGTTGAACGTGTCACCGTCAAGCAGCACCAGTGCAGTCCTTTTCAGCCATTTTGCATTTGCCTTCAAGGCAGCAGGATTCATTGCGACAAGCATGTCACAGAAATCGCCAGGAGTCCTTACATCCTTGCTTCCGATATGGACCGTGAAACCGGAGACTCCGGAAACAGTACCATGGGGCGCACGTATTTCAGCCGGATAGTCAGGGAAAGTAGAAAGTTCGTTGCCATATACGGCAGACATATCAGCAAAAAGAGATCCAGTGAGCTGCATACCGTCACCTGAATCTCCCGCAAAGCGTATCACAACATCTTTAGTGTCGACAACTCCGTGTTGCATTTCCTTATGATTTATTAATACGTGTTATTTTTAAGGGTGACAAATATAGGCAAAATATCAAAAGTCTGTTAAGGATTTGTTAAAAATCTTTAAAATTAGTTACAAGGCGTCACTCATGGCATGAAGCGTAACAAAAATCTGCCAGTCCGGAACGCGAATGGAGCCCTGATTGCCTGTTTCGCGTTGTCCGTTCCTGCCTCCGGAAATGTTGCTGTCTTACATGCACAACATATGCTGCACCTAATTTCCAGCGACCGCCTCACGTGTCTAAGTACATTACTGAAACTAAGGTTAAACTTCCGATGTTTCCCAAAGTTGCAATTGAGCGAGCACATGTCAAGTGCGTAACTACCTGACAAACAATCGCTCTACTTTTGAAAGTGTGCCAAAACAGGCCAATTTTAGTCCTATCAGACACACGAATCCTCATCCTGTGCTCTCCAGGACACTTTTGCGTGCTCGCTCATTGGCAAATATCATCTGCCTGATTCCGCAATTGTCTGGCATTGCATCCTAAATGCATTGGAAATCAGAATAATATTTTGCATATTTGCCATTAGCGGCATTAACCAGGAAGATGTTGGGGCAACATAATGCCCCAGAATACAGCCAAGGACAACAACGCATAGATGATACGCCACATATTACACATTAACACAATAAAACCATAGCCATGAAACTTTATTATCTATTGCCGGCATTGCTGCTTTCAGGATGCGTGGTAGCGGAGATGACTGCAGAGCAGGAGCAGCCACAGCAAAGGAGAGGACTCCCACAGACACGTTCCGCAGGAGCAATAACAGACACGGCTGCCGTAATGTCCTTCCTGCAGTCTGACACGGAACTTATGCTCATCAGCCAGATTTATTACAAGGACGGGGTAATGATAATTGCATTGAGCAAGGAGGATGCCCTTGACCTTGGCATCCCCGAGGACATGTATGACAAGTACTGCGAAGAGATCAGGCAAGTCAACGAAGCAAGGAAAAAGAACAGATAGACTTAATGCACAACTGCCATGAAACATCATTTCATACTGTTGCTGATTGCAACTGCAGCCATCTGCTGCTCAATGTCGGAGTGCAAAAAGCATAACTTTATAACAAGTACTGAAACTTGTCCGATAGGCATGTACATTGACGGCCAATATTATTCCAGCGAAGAATATACTTATCGGCATTGGGGAGATCAGCCACATAGTTTTCTGCAGGAAGAGAACAGATTCATTGTTGAAATTCTGCGGGGCATAGAAGGAGAAAATGGAAGCAGAAATATTTATCTTTATATTTACGATGATGGCCAACTGGAAATCGGCAAAAAATACCACATTGAAAAGTACGGCATCTATTCACATTATCCACACATAAGTTTTTATCGGAAAAACGTTTACTTAAGATACACCGCCACAGAAGGCTGGATTGTATTCACCAGCACCGGAGGCGGTCAGAAGCCGTACCGGCTGTCAGGGAGATTTGAATTTACGGCAGTCAACCAGAAAACAGGAGAAACAATGGAGGTCACAGAGGGGCGATTCGAGAATCTTAAGTGCCTTTAGAAGCTGTTTTGAAATCATCCAAAAATTCTTTTATGTTTCTTGGGATAGTCGTTCCTGTCTTTTTTCAGTCAGATAGCCCCTGCTGTCCTTTTCAAAAAGGCGCGGCAGACAATCCGAAGATCCATCTGCCGCGCCTTTAGATTTCCGTTTAAAGCATGAACCTACTGCTGTGCTGCTGCAGCCTTTGCCTGAAGCTCTGCCTGGAGAGACTCCATTGTCCTGTCCTCAGGGATATTCAGGGCTGTACGTGCTGCAGGTGTCAGGTCAGTGCTCTGTGAAGCATCCAGATAAAGGACCTGTGAAGCATCGAATACGTAGATATAGCCGCCTGCCTTTGCAAGATTAGTCACAGTCTCCTGGGCCTTCTGATAGATAGGTGCCATGAGAACCTGCTGCTGCTGCTGAAGCTCAGCCTGGATGTTCTCCTGGAACTCACCGATCCTGTTCTGGATCTCTCCAAGCTCCTTCTCCTTACTCTGCTTTACAGCCGGAGTCCAGGTTGCCTGCTTCTGCTCGTACTGCTGGTACTTGCTCTGGAACTCCTCCATCATTGCCTGGTAAGTCTCCTGTGCCTCCCTGCTTGCGGCATCAATCTGATCCCTTGCAGAATCCATTTCCGGCATAAGCTGGATAAGCTCATTGAAATTCACATGAGCAAATTTAGGGGCCTGTGCCATTGCAGCGATGCTGACAAGAGCCATGGCTGCGATCATCATAATCTTTTTCATTGTATAATTTTTTCTGTAATTATTATCTTTCCAAAATCCCCAAGGGACATATAAAGCAAATATCGTACTAAAGTCCATTAGAACTGCTGCCCGATCACAAAGTGGAACTGGCTGCCACCGTTCACAGGATCATCGAATCCCCATCCCCAGTCAACTCCAAGAAGTCCGACAACAGGAAGATATACCCTGACACCCACTCCGGCAGACCTCTTTATCTGGAAAGGATTGAACTGCTTGATATCTGACCAGCAGTTACCTCCCTCCAGGAACACAAGTGCAAAGATAGTGGACTGCGGCTGGAGTACAACCGGATACCTAAGCTCGACGGTAAACTTGTCATATACGTTGCCCGAATATGCAGAACCGTTGCCGTAAGGTGTAGCTACCAGAGGAGTAAGCGAATAGTTCTCATAGCCCCTGAGTGAAATCACCTCAGAACCGTAGGTGTTGTAACCTGACATACCGTCACCTCCGACAAGGAAGCCCTCGAACGGAGAATATCCCCATTTCCTGTTATAATAGCCAAGGTAGCCGAACTGTGCCCTTGCCATCAGGACGAGGTCTCCGGCCAGCTTGGTGTAGACAGCACCCTTGAATGACCATTTATGATACTCAATCCAGCGGTAACGGTCCTTTGAGCTCTGCTTGCTGTAGTCAATGTCACGCCAGCTGCCGACCTTGAGAGGATTTCCGTTCTCGTCAAGTGTACCGCGGTCCTTCTTGCGCATAAGCGAATAAGGAGGGGTCAACTGCAGTGAGAAGCTGAAATCAGAACCCTGGCGCGGATAGATCTGCTGGTCAGTTGAGTTCCTCGAAAGGCTGAAGGTATAGCTGAAGTTATGGGATATACCTGTATCGAAAAGGAAATATCCGCTCAGCCAGTCCTGGAGCTTGTATGTCTGCCAGCTAAGCTGGTTATACATCACGAAATAGTTGTCCGGCCATTTAAGCCTCTTTCCTATTCCTGCGGCAGCACCGTAGACCTCCATGAACTCATCATTGTTGAGCACTCCGAGTGCAAGGTAGGAGTTCGTCTGCCTTGTATAGTAAAGCGACATGCTCAGTGATGTCGGCTTCTTTCCGAACAGCCACGGCTCCATGAAACTTGCCGAAAGGCTCGTATAGTATGTACCGTTGGTCTGGAAACGTATTGCAAAATTCTGCGCATCTCCAAGAGGTACAGGACGCCATGCAGACTTATCAAAGAAGCGGCGTGTCGAGAAGTTGTTGAAGCTTACTCCTACCGTTGCCACAAATGTGTTTCCTCCCCATCCTCCGGAAAGTTCAAGCTGCGATGACGGTTTCTCTGTCACGTTATAGGCAATGTCAACGGTATTGTTCAGCTGGTTAGGTATCAAGGACCATCCTGAACTCGGGTCTGAAATTGCCTCTGGATCAAACTGTCCCATGGAAGCAATTTCCCTGATTGACCTCTCGAAGTCAGTCTGGCTGAACAGATAGCCAGGACGCGTAAACACCTGACGGCGGACAACCCTTTCATTGGTAAGGTCATTGCCGTTGATGATGATGTTGTTCAGTGTAGCAGGCTTGCCTTCGACAATACGCATCTCCACATCCACTGAATCACCGACGACATTCAGCTCAACCGGCTGGATACTGAAGAACAGGTAGCCATTGTCCCTATAAAGCTTGGAGACATCATACTCATTCTGCTTTCCTCCACCGAAAATCCTTTTCTCCATGGTCACGACATCATAGACATCACCCTTTTCTATCATGAGGATGCTGTTGAGCGCATCAGTAGAATATACAGAGTTTCCCGTCCAGGTAATGTTCCTGAAATAATATTTCTTTCCCTCGTCAATCTTGAAGTCTATGGCAAGCCTGTTGGGTTCCATATAATATATGGTATCGCTTATGATCCTGGCATCGCGGTATCCTGCCTCATTGAATGCACTGATAAGGTTACGCTTGTCGTTGTCGTATTCCTTTTCGTTGAATTTCTTTGAGCTGAAGAAGTTGATCAGGCGGTTATCCTTTGTCTTCTTCATAGAGCGGACAAGCTTGCCCTCCTTCACATGTTCATTGCCATCGAAAGTGATTTTCTTGATTCTTACCTTCGCACCCTTGTTGACGGCAAAATTGACACGGATTGCACTCTTGACGACTGTATCCTTCTTTGTCTGGACATCCACCTCAGTCAGCTGGAATCCCTTTTCCTTGTAGTATCTCTTGATTATGTCCGTAGCTGTCTTTGCGACATAATCGGAGAATTCCCCTCCCCGGCGCAGGTTGAGCCTCTCCATGAGGTCCTTCTGCTCACTGCTCTTCACTCCGGTAAAGCTCCAGCGCGAGACCCTTGGACGCTCGATTATGGAGACCTTGAAATATGCTGTGTCACGTGTCTCGTCAAGATGGTCAATAGAGACAGCCACATCCTCAAAATAACGCTGCATCCACAGACGGTTCACAATTGAGGAGATGTCATCTCCCGGCACAGTGACCTCAAGTCCCTTCTGAAGACCCGTCAACTGCCTGATCTGCTCAGGGCTGAAATAGTTCGCTCCCTCAATGGTTACACCTCCGACAACGTATTTTTTAGGATTGTTATAGTCAACCGTGACTCCGCCCTGCTGTGCCATGGCAGACACTGTCATAAGCATGAGCACGCATACCATGAAGACTATTCTGATTATTCTCATCTCTATTCTCAAATTCAAAGCTGCAAATATAAGCATTTATTTCACTTTTCCATACCTGCGGTCACGTTTAGCATATTCCGCAATCGCCTCATTGAACTGTTCCTTGCGGAAATCCGGCCACATCACGTCTGTAAAAAGCAACTCTGAATATGCTCCCTGCCATAACAGGTAGTTGCTCAGCCGCGATTCTCCGGAAGTACGCACAATCAAGTCAGGGTCAGGAATATCCGCAGTCACAAGATATTTGCTGAAAGCATCTGTGTCCATTGACATGATTTCTTTCCCACGGCCAGGGTCCGCCAGAATTTCAGCTGCAATTTTCCTTGCAGCCTGAAGTATATCCCATTTCCCGCTATAGCTCAAGAACACGATCAGCGTAAGCCTGTCATTGCAGGAAGTCATTGCCTCACAGTCGTCAATGGCTGCATTAAGGCTGTCCGTGAGACGCTCCCTGTTGCCAAGCACGCGAAATCTCACCCCATTCTTAAGAAGTGAAGGCATCTCGTTCAGCATTGACTTGACCATCATCTCCATAAGAAAATTTACCTCAGTCTCAGGACGGCTCCAGTTCTCTTCTGAAAATGCAAACAGTGACAGGTATTTCACACCTGCCTCAATGGCCGCCTCCGTACATGCACGGACGCTCTCCACACCCTCTGCATGCCCGAATGTCCTTTCCTTTCCGCGCTCCCGCGCCCATCTTCCGTTCCCGTCCATAATCATGGAAACATGGACAGGTATCTTTCTTTCCTGAATATCCATAAATCTATTGACCTGTTGAATTCCTGATATCCTCACCCCAGAACAGTTTGCTTACAAGCGCATCAATGAAGCTTGACCCTGCAAGGCGCATCCTCTTCAGAGGGAAAGGCGCCAAAGAGACAGAAAGAGACGTGCCTGCATCAATCTCCACGGTCCTGTTGTCCATGGTAAGCATCACATTCCTGTCCCTTGACTGCAATCCTATATCTATCTTCGCTGTATTCGGCACTATCAGAGGCCTCACATTGAGGTTATGCGATGCAATCGGGGCTATGATAAGCACTTCGGATGCCGGCAGCACAATCGGCCCGCCTACACTGAGCGAATATGCTGTCGAGCCTGAACTTGTCGCGACAAGAAGCCCGTCCGCCCAATATGTCGGAAGCTGTGCACCGTCTATGGAGACATCCACACCAAGCATCGCTGCTCCGGAACGGTGGACAGTCACCTCATTCAGCGCGTAAGGCCAGCCATCGATATCGGGGCATCCCACAGGCACGGAAAACAATGTCTTCAGCAATGCCCGGTCCTCTATTGTGAACTTACCGTCCATCAAGGCATCGGCAACTGTCTCAGGACGGTTCTCGGAAAGGAATCCGAGCCGTCCGAGGTTTACCCCGAGCACAGGTATGCCGGAGTCTCCAGCCAGTGCAGAAGCGGAAAGGAACGTCCCGTCACCACCTATGCCAAGTATGAGGTCAGTCTCAGCAGATATGCCTCCACGGTCCTCTACCCTATACAGGGAAAAGCCTTTTGACGCCAGTCCGTCCATAAGGCCGGCAAGGCGCGGGTCACTTTCCAGCAGATTGTTCCTCAGATAGACAGCTATTCTCATCTAAAAATAAAAACTTAAGAAAGGCCAAAATTAACACAATATTTATAATTATTGAAAATAATATCTATTTTTGCGCCCATTATTGACATAGGTACTGTACAACACACACAGGAAATGACAAGATTGAGTGTAAATATCAACAAGATAGCTACCATACGGAATGCCAGGGGAGGCAATATGCCGGATGTGGCGAAGGCGGCACTTGACTGTGAAAGGTTCGGGGCGGAAGGGATAACTGTCCACCCCAGGCCGGATGAAAGGCATATAAGGTATTCGGATGTAAGGGAAATAAGGCCGTCTGTCAAGACTGAATTCAATATAGAGGGCAACCCTGTCCCCTCATTCATATCACTTGTGCTTGAAGTAAAGCCGGACCAGGTAACCCTCGTTCCGGACGCAGCAGACTCCATCACATCCAATGCTGGATGGGACACATTGTCCAACAGGCAGTTCCTCACAGAGATATGCAGCGAATTCAAGGCCAGTGGAATAAGGACATCAATATTCGTTGATCCGGACCCCAGGATGGTAGAGGGGGCTGCCCTATGCGGATGCGACAGGGTGGAGCTATACACAGAATCATACGCATCCGGGTATTCCTCAGGACGCAGAGAGGCGATCGCTCCATTCATAGAGGCGGCAGAGGAGGCACGCAGATGCAGGCTCGGGCTGAATGCAGGGCATGACCTTAACCTCGAGAACCTGGAATATTATATAAGGAATATCCCTTGGACAGACGAGGTTTCCATAGGACATGCCATAGTCTGCGATGCCTTATATACAGGCCTGGAGACAACTATCAGGCAATACCTGTCCAAGATTAAGATTTTTTGACTACCTTTGTAGAATTGCCGGCTTCCTGTAGCTGATGCCACAGGAAGCAATTGCAAGATTAACAATTAAACTATCAAATAATGAAAAATTATCTTTCAATCATCTTCAGCAGCGTTGCCCTGGTCATCGCTATCGTTTTTGGAGTATTGTTCCTAAAGGGCGGGCAGCAGTCCGGGACAGCTGCCGAGGCATCATCAGCAGAGACAACAGTTGAAAATGGAGCTATCGTGTATGTGGACCTTGACAGGATTCTCCAGGAATATGACATGGCAAATGATCTCCGTTCAGTAGTGGAGACCAAGGTGCAGAACATACAGGCAGAGGTAACCAGGAAAGGAAAGAAGCTTGAAAAGGACGTGAACGATTTCCAGGAGAAGATGAACAAGGGGCTCATGACACGTTCAGTGGCTGAAGTACAGGCACAGAAGCTTGATCAGCAGCAGCAGGAGTTCAACAGCTATGCACAGCAGAAGCAGAACGAGATCAATGAGGAGCAGATGGTCATGATGAATCAGCTCGCTGACGCAATCAAGACATATATAGACAGCTACAATACCGAAAAGCAGTACGCCATGATCCTCACCAACCAGGGCGGTGCACCGGTGATTTCTGCAGACGCATCCCTTGACATAACAGATGATGTCCTTGCTGGACTCAATGAGGAGTACGTAAGGAACAAGAATAAAAAATAGGGGAATTTGAAGATAGCCATACTGTCCTGCTTCTATCCCTACAGGGGAGGGATATCCCAGTTCAACGCATGCCTTTTCAATGAGCTGGGCAAAGACAACATTGTCAAGGCCTTCAATTTCAGGAGGCAATACCCTGAATTCCTCTTCCCGGGGAAGACACAGTATGTAACATCTGACGACAATGCCGTACCGATAGAGAGCACATCCCTGTTGGATACGGCAAATCCTTTTTCATACATATCCACACTCAAGGCAATCCGTGACTGGAAGCCGGAACTGGTAATTGTCAGATACTGGATGTCATGGTTTGCCCCGTCACTGGGATTCATCACAAGGCATCTGGGGAAAGGGATAAAGGTCATATCGATACTTGACAATGTTATTCCGCATGAAAGGAGATTCTTCGACACGCCCCTGACAAAATATTTCCTTGGAGGAAGCGATGGATATGTTACGCTCTGCAAAGCCGTTTCAGAAGATTTGCTGCGCCTGAAGCCGGATGCAAAGTTTACAGTAATCCCACACCCACTGTACTCCCATTTCGGGAAAAAGGAGGAGCGTAATGCTGCTGAAAGCGCACTTGGGCTTGCCCACGGCATGAAGACAATACTTTTCTTCGGGCTTATACGTGAGTACAAGGGGCTTGACATATTGCTGGAGGCATTCGGCAAGCTTGGAGACGGATACCAGCTGATTGTTGCAGGAGAGCCTTACGGTTCCTTTGGGAAATACAGGAAAATAATTGATATCCTCCCGAACAGGAAGAATATCCACCTGTTCCTGGAATACATAAAGGACAACGAAGTCAGCAGTTTCTTTTCTGCGGCAGATGTTGCAGTACTTCCGTACCGCAGCGCGACACAGAGCGGTATAAGCTCAGTATCCTACCATTTTGAGGTGCCGATGATTGTAACAGATACAGGAGGCCTGAAAGAGATGATAGGAGACCGTGGGACAGGATTGGTGGCAAAGGAATGCACCCCAAGGGCAATAGAAGATGAAATCAGGAAATATTTCAGCGCCCCGGACATCAGCAGGAAATGCATCGGCAACATCCGCTCTGAAAAGGAAAGGCTGTCATGGAGCAGATTTTGCAGGGAGCTGCTGGCTTTTGCCAGGGAATTATAATGATTATCGAAGACACTGACTATGAAAGAGAAATTGCATATCTTACTTATGACATTGGCGCTGTTGGCTCCATCTGCCACGAGAAATGCTGCAGGACAGGAATATATTGCACCTCCGGTAGCAGTATCAAGGGAGAAGGTCAAGGTTGACGGAAAACTTTACTACTCGCATATTGTGGCCGAGAAGCAGACCCTCTACTCCATAAGCAAGGCGTACGGTGTCAGCATAGAGGAAATATATTCTGCAAATCCGGCACTCCAGGAGACCGGGCTGAAGAAAAATGCCATAATCCTCATTCCGGCGGCACATGAAGAAAAGGCGACAAGACAGGAGGAGAAGGCCGCTGTAAAGGAAGAAAAGGCGGCACAGGATGCAGAAAAGAAGGAATCAAGAAAGAACAGGAGACAGGAGAAGAACGAATATTTCACACATACTGTAAAATGGTATGAGGACATTGACGGAATAGCTCGGAAATACGGTATAAGCACAGATGCGCTCATGCAGATAAACGGGCTTACCGGACGAAAGCTGTCCAGCAGGCAAAAGCTTAAGATACCGGCTGACCCACAGGCATATATGGAAAGCCATTCCGCTGTCCAGACAATCATTCCCCAGCAGGACGTCCCCTCCGGAGACACAGCATCAGTGCAAGGTACATCCGGTGAGAGCGGGAATCCGGTCCCTCAGCAGGAGCATTCATCCAAGAGCAGCATAAATGCAGTCCTGATGCTTCCGTTCAACACATCTGGGGAAAAGCAGAATGAAAACAGCATGGACTTTTACAGCGGTGCACTGCTTGCTGCCCGTGACCTCGGGAACGAAGGGCTCAGCATTGACCTCAGCGTATATGACACAGGCGGAGGGGTACTTCCCATCACATATGAAAGGCTGCGTATAAGCGATGTCGTAATAGGCCCGGTCGCAAGCAGGGAAATTTCCGAACTCCTTGCAAGGACTCCGGAAAGCACCTGCATAATCTCTCCCCTTGACCACAGGGCAGATACAATAGCGGACACCCATCCGAACTTCATACAGGCACCTGCATCCACAATCTCACAGTACGAAGACCTTGCCCAATGGGTAAAGGAGGACAGGAAAGGCGCGGACAAGGTATTCATCATCCACGAGAAAGGAAGCAAGAACACTGGAGAACTTACAATTCTGCAGCAAATGCTGTCTGCAAACGGAATAGAATACACATCATTCAGCTACAGCATCCTCGAAGGACGAAGCATAATCGGGACTCTCTCCGGAAAGATGGCTGCAGAGGGCGAGAACAGGGTTCTCATTGCATCGGAAAGCGAAGCCTTTGTAAATGACGTAATCAGGAACCTGAATCTGCTTGTACACAAGAAATACCCTGTAACACTCTACGGGGCATCAAAGATAAAGAGCTTCGAGACCATAGATGTGGAGAATCTGCACAACATAAATCTCCATGTGTCACAGTCATATCATATTGACTACAACGACCCTAAAGTAATGGAATTCCTCATGAAATACAGGGCTTTGTACAATACGGAGCCGACACGGTTCGCTTTCCAGGGATATGACACTGTACATTATTTCTGCAGCCTAAGTTCAAGATATGGGGATATCTGGCCACAGATGCTGACTGCCTCAAATGCTGAGATGCTGCAGTCAAGTTACAGATTCACAAGAAAAGGCAATGGAGGGTATATCAATACAGGGATACGAAGGGTTATATATGGCCCGGACTATTCTATAATAGAATACAGATAGGAGGGTTAAATCAAGCGAACTACGCTTCTTAACGGCTGTTAAGAAGCGTTTTTGCATTTGCAATGGCTGTATCTGTGACTGTCGAGCCGCTCAGCATACGTGCCACTTCCATGATGCGCTGCCCATCGGAAAGTTTCCTTATTACAGTAGATGTCTTTCCGGCATTGACTTCCTTTGAGACAAGATAATGCGCATCCCCCTTTGCTGCTACCTGTGGAAGGTGGGTGATAGCAAACACCTGCATATGCTGCCCCATTGCGCATATCATGGTCCCCATCCTGTCCGCCACACTTCCTGATACCCCAGTGTCAATTTCATCGAATATCATGGTCGGCATCTTTGTGTACCTTGCCATCATATCCTTCAGGCAAAGCATGATACGCGACAGTTCGCCTCCTGATGCACATCTGGCGACATCCACGGCATTCCGTCCGGTTGAAGAGAATTTGAACACCACAGAATCCTTTCCGCCGGCAGACACAGGGGCATCCTGTATCTCAACCTCAAAGACAGCCTGCTGCAACTCAAGGAAACGTATGGAATCCTGGATTGACTCTGCAAAACCGGGTGCAGCCTTCACTCTGCTTGCATGCAGCCTGTCTGCAGACTTTAAGAGGGCGGCTTCACTTCTTTCAAGCGACTTTCTTATATCATCCCTCCTGGCTACAAGAGAGTCAGAATCATACAGGGCCTCTCCAAGCCTGTCACGTTCTTCTATAAGCTCCCCGACTGTACGGCACGAGAATCTGTTGAGCAGGCCATACAGGAAAGATATCCTCTCATCCACGGCCTGCAGACGGTCCTGGGAAAGCTCCATCCTGGAATTCAGGGCAGATATCTCTGAAACGACATCATCAAGCTCCACACGGCAAGAGTCCACTCTTTCGAGAAGTGAAGAGACAGAAGGCACTATTGCAGCTACTTTCTCCAGACGCCTCACTGTCTCGCGCAAAATGGCATCTACGGAAAGTACGTCTTCATCATTTTCCGCTGTAAAATAGTTTTCAACAGCAAAGAGGTTTTCCTTAATCTCCTCAGCATTCGCAAGCTGTCTCTGTTCCTCTTCAAGAGACTCCAGTTCACCAGGCTTCAGAGCAGCCTCATCAAGCTGCCTGAACCTTGTCTCATTGTAGTCCTTCTCGGCCTCTATCCTAGATATGCGTTCCTCTATATCCTGGAGCTGCAATTTCAATGCGGTAAATTGCCGGAATGCTTCCTGGCATCCGGAAAGCAGGGAGGCATTCCCTGCGAAATGGTCAAGCACCGACATCTGGAACCTGCGGTCTGAAAGCAGGAGCGTCTGATGCTGGGAATGTATGTCAATAAGCCTCGTTGAAATGGAGGAAAGCAGATGTGTATTGACAGGGGAATCATTGACAAAAGCCCTGGCGCGCCCGGTACGCCCGACCACACGCCTGAGCACAAGATGCCCTCCGTCCCACTCCACTTCGTTCTCCTCCAGGAGCCCTTTAAGCAGATTGTCATCCGGAGCCACATCAAACTCTGCCTCTACAACACAATTGTCAGCAGACTCCCCTATTACAGAAACATCTGCCTTCGCCCCGAGGACAAGCGATATGGAACCGAGTATTATTGACTTACCGGCTCCTGTCTGGCCTGTAATGATGACCAGACCCTCCGGAAACTGTATATCCAGAGAGTCTATCAACACATAGTTCTTGACATAAAGCCTTTTAAGCATCGGATATCAATTAGTCCTGATTGTCCTCCTTTGCCATCCTGTAGAAAATCTCTCCATTCTCGAACTCTGAGATAGCGACAAGGCTTGGCTTAGGCTGGCGCTCATAGTATTTGGAGATTTCAATCTGCTCCCTGTTCTCAAAGACCTCTTCCATTGTATCACGGTCATTCTTGAAATCCTCCAGCTTCCTTGTCAGCTCCTTTTTCTCGGCAAGTGCAATCTGGTTTGCCCTCTTGGAAAGGATAGTCACTGACTCATAGATATTTCCGGTAGGTTCTGCAAGATTGCAGAGATTTCTTGTGATTGTGTTTACAGGTACTTTCTTAACGTTATCCATAACTTTTAAAAATTTCTTTCCACTTAATTATACCGGTGATTTACGCGAGGGTTTCACTTTTTTGCCTTGTCCACTGCTGACTTTTTCTCAGCAGCCTTTGCAGCCTTCTCCAGTTTGCGTCTCTCCTTTGCAAACTCCTTGTCCTTCCTGTCCATGTCGTCATCTGCAACAGTCTCGCGTCCAAGTGCCTTCTGTGCCCTCTTATACATCACATCCAGTTCTTTCCGATACTTTGACTCAGGAATTTCCCCAATGAAGTTCAGGTAGTCATCAACGAATACAAGATATCTCTCCTTCTGTTTCTTCTGCACACTCAGCTTGGCATATTTGTATGAAGACATGGCCGTAAAATACAGTATATCCTCCCTGAACTGATTCTCGGAATTATCTTTCAGCACATTCCTGAACGCGACCCTCGCTGCCAGGTAGTCCTCCATGTGATAATAGAGCCTTGCAGCCTCAAAGGCCTTTGTGTCAAGCCTTGTCTGCAAGTCCGACATCATCTCATTGCATGTCTCGAGATGAGCAGTCGACGGATGCTCGGCCATATACTGCGATATGGCCTCCATTGCACGGTAGGTAGGAGTCTGGTCCAGTTCATACCTGAGCGTGGAACGGTACAGGCAGTCCAGCCTCAGGAACCTGGCCTCAGATGCAAACGGACTTCTCGGATAGCTTTCCACGAAACGGCCGAAATTGGCCTCCGCAGTCAGATAATCCTTGAAACGGTAATTGCTCAGCCCCCAATAGTAACGCACGGTATCGTCCCTCTCTGTTCCGGCTGTCTGTACAGAAAGCGATTCAAAGAGAGATGCGGCCTTGTTGTATTTCCTGTTGTTGAAATATTCGAATGCGGCTTCATACTTGGCATCAGCGTCATTGCTGTTAAGAAGAGCCTCATACTGTGACTTGCATGCTGTGACTGCAGAACATGCAACAAATGCCGCAATCAATATTTTTACATACTTCATTGTATACCCTTGTTTATCTGTTTCTATCTCAAGAATTTCTCTACATCCATTGCAGCACGGCAGCCCGAGCCGGCAGCCGCAATGGCCTGCCTGTACATCGGGTCCTGGACATCACCTGCAGCGAAGACTCCCTCGACGCTTGTCCTTGAAGTCTTCCCTTCTGTCAATATATATCCTTCTGCATCGGTCTCGACCCATGGTTTGAAGATTTCAGAGTTCGGATGATGTCCTATGGCAAGGAAGAAGCCGTCCACAGCGATATCGAAGACCTCTCCGTCCTTCTTCTGGAGCCTTGCCCCAGTCACACCTGACACGTCACCGAGGATTTCCTGGGTTGTTGTATTCCACAGCACCTCGATATTTTCCGTGTTCCTCACCTTTTCCTGCATTGCCGCAGAGGCACGGAAGACATCACGGCGTACAATCATATAGACCTTCCGGCAGATTGCAGCAAGGTATGTTGCCTCTTCACAGGCTGTGTCACCGCCACCGACAACGGCAACATCCTTTCCCCTGTAGAAGAAGCCGTCGCATGTCGCACATGCCGATACTCCCATCCCCCTGAACTTGTCCTCCGACGGTAGTCCGAGATATTTGGCTGTCGCTCCGGTCGAGATTACAACAGTCTCCGCCATAATCTCCTTTTCCCCGTCAATGACAGCCTTGAACGGGCGGTTTGACAGGTCTATTGATGTCACCATCCCGTTCCTGAGGTCTGCCCCGAGACGTTTCGCCTGCGCCCTCATCGATTCCATGAGCTGAGGCCCGGCAATGCCGTTCTCAAATCCGGGATAATTTTCCACATCAGTTGTTGTCGTCAGCTGGCCACCTGGCTGTATGCCCTCATAAAGGACAGGTGACAGATTGGCCCTTGACGTGTATATCGCAGCTGTGTAGCCCGCCGGGCCGCCGCCGATAATAAGACATTTTGTATTTTCCATAAAATTCAAATAAAGCTGCCTTCCGTTGCAACAGTCATGCTCAGATTGACAGTCAATCTGCAAATATAGCAATTTTATCAGACTTTCATAAGTATATATGGCCCTAACTTCTTGAGCGCCCATGAAAGGGCACTGTCAGGCATAAGGGCAATGAACGGCAGGAATATCCTGTTGAGCAGACCTGGCATCGTGCCTTTCCTCCTCTTGAAAGTGGCATTGAGCGCACAGTCGGTCGCCCTGTCCGCAGTAATCATGACCCTCAGATTGCGTGCGAGTTTCCTCAGGGACGGCTTGAGCGGCACAAGAGGAGTGTCCACTGCTCCGAAATATGCATTCGTCACGCTTACACCGGTTCCTCGGCACTCAACGCGCAAAGAACGGGAGAAGCCTTTCACAAAACGCTTTGTATTGCCATACATGCCGATTCCAGGCCAGGCCATCCACGCCGCAAGTGAAGATATGTTCAGCACATAGCCGCATCCGCGCTGCTGCATACCCGGCACGAACCGGCGGCAAAGCATAAGCGGAGTGTAGTTGTGCACCATCATTATCAAGGACAAGAACTTAGGGGATGTGTTGGCTATTGTCTGGCAATACATCAGGCCAGCATTGTTGACAAGAACTTCAACCTCACAGCCGTCTGAAGCCGCATATACCTTTTCTGCCGCATCCTGCTGAGAGAGGTCCTGTACAACAGTCTTCAGGCAGAATCCATCCTTGAAGTCGGCACGGAAATCCTCCATACCTGCGACCTCGGAACGTATCTCCCCGGCCACTTCCTCCAGTTTCTGCGAATTAATATCAACCAGTATAAGAGAGTACCCTTTCTGTGCAAGCTTGTGTGCATAGAGCCGGCCCATACCTGAAGCCGCCCCCGTCACCAGGGCATAGGCACCATACCCTCTGAAATTATCCTGAGTTATCTTTATCATCTTCCACAATGTTTTACGGACCGCAAAATTAGGAAACTGTTTTGATTTATATTGAGAAACTGCCTTAAATTTTTACTGGAGCCAGGCCATGCAGCCATCTCTTTCCTGTTATGGCTGCCCCAAACAGCCATTCCCCTGTTCCGGTACAGTCCTCATGCAATCACGTGACAGTATACAGCCCCTGGCAAGGCCGCACACTCCAATTTTGAATTATTCAATTCTATTTATTTGGAGCAAGAGACATTTATTCATAAATTTGCAAGGATATATTGATACTGATGCAGACACAGAACAACAGATGTAACGGGATTGAGCAGTTCAAGGCTGCCCTGAAAAGGCATTCGATGAAGGCGACACCGCAACGCATAGCCGTACATGAGGCAATGATGAAGCTCGGACACGCCTCGGCAGACATGGTGACCGATGAAATCAAGGCCCACAGCGACACCAAGGTCACTGTGGCTTCCGTATATAATATACTTACAAACCTCGCCCTGCTCGGAATATACCGCCACAGGCTGAGTTCCAACAACAAGATGTACTTCGATGTCAACACATTCAGGCACATACATATATATGACTGCGAGAACCACAGGTACAAGGACCTGGTAGATGACGAGCTTATGGAAATGATAGAGTCGCACCTGGGACGCAGGAAATTCCGCGGCTACAGGATAGAGGACATTGACATACAGATAATCGCACGCCAGACCAGGAAAAGATACAGTTCAGTATAGGACATCCGTATGATTGGCCTGCATTATTTTTGCCAGGCAAAGAGA
Source organism: Bacteroidales bacterium (assembly GCA_023667095.1). Classification (GTDB taxonomy): domain Bacteria; phylum Bacteroidota; class Bacteroidia; order Bacteroidales; family UBA932; genus Cryptobacteroides. The sequence continues at coordinate 97,776 of JAMPAT010000009.1, read as the reverse complement.
CTTTATTATTTTTGTGTCCAAAATTTTGGGAATGGAACCGGCTTTCATTTATGACCGTCCTGTTACGGGCAAAAACTTCATAGGAAGGAAAAACGAATGCAATGCCTTGTCAAACCTTCTTGACAAGAGGGAGAACATTGTCATATACGAACCGTCCAAAAGCGGAAAGCAGTCAGTTGTGCAGCAGGCCCTGTTCAGCATGAGGAGCAGCGGCAGGCGTTTCTGCGCTGCAAGCCTGGACATGTTCAACATAAGGAGCATCGGCAAGTTCCTTGTCAGGTTCGGTTCGGCAATAGTGCGTTCTTCGTTCTCCTCCCCGGCCGAATATGCAGAAGTGGCAGGAAAGTATCTTGCAGGGACGCATTTCACATTTGACCAGGATGCATTCTCAGCAAACGATGAAGTCATATCGCTCCCATGCAATCCTGACAGGGCCGACATGGAAGCCATGATGAGACTCCCGGGAAAGATTGCGGCAGACCGTGGTGAAGAATTCATAGCCATACTTGAGGAGTTCCAGAATATCCTGGAAGACAAGGAGTATGAGACCCTGTTCAAGGTAATGGAGCAGATATTCTCAGAAAAGATGCCGGATAATGTTCCCGGGTGTACATTCATCCTTTCCGGCTCGAAGGTCAATGCGATGAAATACATATTCGAGGACAGGAGGTTCTTCTACAGGCAGGTGGAGCATCTGCCTGTCGGCCAGATTGACGAGAGGGAAATAATAGAGCATATCAGGAAAGGGTTCCTCTCTGGCGGTAAAGTCTTTGAGAAAGAGCAGGCACTCGGGGCCTGCAGGCTGTTCCGCAACAACATCTGGTACATCAACCATTTCTGTTCAATATGCAATTCGCTGTCGCTCGGATATATCAACGAGGGGATTATGCTGGAGGCACTGAACATCCTGCTGAGCATACACAGGCCAAGGTTCGAGTCCATAATGTATAGCCTTACCGGATATCAGGTAAGCCTCCTGCAGGCAGTCCTGGACGGAGTTGTGAAATTCAGCGCGACCGAGATAATAAACAGGTATTCACTCAATTCCTCAGCCAATGTCAAGAGGGTCAAGGAAGCCCTTATGAAAAAGGAGATAATAACTTTCGATGAAAGGCAGGAGCCGGTGATACTTGACCCGCTGTTCGAATACTGGGTAAGCAGATTTTATTTTGAAAGGAGCATATAGCAATGAAAAGGAAAATGGCAGTGCTGACAGGAGCCGGTGTCAGCGCAGAGAGCGGAATCAGCACATTCAGGGACAGCAACGGGCTTTGGGAGCAATACAATGTCGAGGATGTCGCATCGATTGACGGATGGAACAGGAATCCGGGGCTTGTACTTGATTTCTACAACGCACGCAGGAGACAGCTGGGTACAGTGAAACCGAACAATGCACACACGGCCATAGCTGAACTCGAAAAGGATTATTCAGTCAGTGTTGTCACACAGAATGTTGACAACCTCCACGAGCGCGCAGGCAGCACAAAGGTGCTGCACCTCCATGGAGAGCTGACAAAGGTACGCCCTGTCAACTGCTGCAATGAATATGACGGGTTCTCGGAGCATTCTGTATTTGACATAGGATACGGAGAGATACATCCTGGCGACCTCGCACCCAACGGGGCACAGCTGCGTCCCCATATAGTATGGTTCGGGGAGGCGGTCCCGAAAATAGAGGCTGCAATCAACATAGTGGAGGCTGCCGACATTATCCTTATCGTAGGGACTTCACTGCAGGTATATCCTGCTGCGGGACTTTACAGATATGCAAAAGCCGACACACCTATATTTATTATAGACCCAAAGGATGTACCGGTGCATGATCCCCTTCTTACACACATCAAGGAGCCGGCTACAGCGGGTATGGAGACATTCAGAAAGATATTGTCGGAGCGGATGTTATAAAAAAATTTTGTATAACGGATAAATTGACTACCTTTGCAGCCGCAAAATAAAAAGGAGGTGATAAAGCTATGATTATTGTTCCTATAAAGGAAGGCGAGAACATTGAGAAGGCTCTCAAGAAATTCAAGAGGAAATTCGAGAAGACTGGTGCTATCCGTGAGCTTCGTGCACGCAAGCAGTTTGTAAAGCCGTCAGTCAAGAGAAGAGATGAGATCAAGAAGGCAATCTATGTTCAGCATCTCCAGCTCCAGGACGAGCAGTAATTGATTTTTATCAATACGCACAATACAGACGTGACCCTTAGGAGGTTGCGTCTTTTTTTGTATATACAGGCATTCTTTTTATATCTTTGTGGGATTTTAAACCATATTGCAGATGGACCGGAAACTTTCTCAGGGAAAGACAAGGAGACGCCTCCTTAAGGCATTTATATGGATAGCCTCAATATGGGCTGTCATACTTATTATAATACAGGTGGCACTCTCCCCCTCAGTTCTGACAAGGATGCTTAACAGTGCAGCGGAAGACTACATTGACGGTGAACTCCGGTTCGGACGCGCCTCAGTCTCAGTATTCAGGCATTTCCCTAATATAGGTGTGACTCTTGACAGCGTCTCACTGACATACCCGTCCGAAAGATTTGCACAGTATGACAGCATAGGCCCGGACAGCAGGATGCTCAGACGCGGATGCGGAACTGATGTGGACACCCTGGCTTCATTCGAGAAATTCTCCGTTGCTGTAAATGCAGCATCATTTATTGCAGGAAGCATACGCATTCCTTATATACACCTTAGCAAGCCACGGGTGTTTGCCAAGAGCTACAATGATTCCACGGCCAACTGGAACATATTCAGGACAGCCTCCGAAGAGATACAGGAAGACACATTGGAGGTAGCAGAATCAGACGGCCTGCCGTCAATCATGCTCGGCAAGGTCATCATGGACAATAGCCCGCTTCTCGTATATTGCAGCAAGCAGGACTCGATATTCGCAGCTGTCAAGGTTGAAAATCTTGGAATCAGCAGGCACAGGAGCCATTATGACATGGAGCTGCATGCAAAGACCGGTGTGTCAATGCCTGCCATAGGCAGGATGTTCGTCCCTATTGACATAAGCACCGGACTGGAATTCCCCAAGGACAGCGTACCTGCTGTAACTATCAGGAAGTTCAATGCAAAGGTTGCCGGTATCCCTTTCAAGGCAGATGCGGACATCAGATACCTTACGGACAGCCTCCAGATACAGGCAAAGGCCTCAATTGATGACTGCAAGGTAAGCGAAGTGCTTAAATACTGCGGGAAAAACATATGGGATGGTGCAAAGGACCTCAATACGGATGCCATAATATCTATGGGCGCGGATATAAACGGATTCTACAGCCTTGACGGAAGCAAAATCCCACATATCGACATCACGTTCAACATCCCTGAGGCTGAACTTACCCACAAAGGCATAGGGCTGGACAGCCGGATCGGCGCGGACATCTGGGCAAAAGGCGGAGGAGAAGAGAAGCTTTACATCGGGATAGAAGATTTCCACCTTGACGGCAAGGCATTGGGGATATTCCTGAAGGGAAATGCAGAAGACATTCTCGGGGAAGACCCGGGCTTTGACGTTGACGGCAAGCTGTCAATATCACTTGACCGCCTGAGGAAATTCATAATGGAACAAAGCGGATACAATGCCAGTGGAGTGCTTTCTGCTGAGGTAAAAGGCAAGATAAGGAAATCACAGCTCAGCCCATACAGGTTTGCAAATGCGAATATGGCCGGATTCATCAGGAGCGACAGGCTTAGGATCGGTTCTGAAAAAGACAGCATAGGCATACACATAGACAGCCTTGACGTGACTCTTGCAACAGTCGGGAACAAACATGACACAAGCATAGCCAAGGGTACAAGGATGATAGCAGTCGTGGCCAAGCTTGACAGTACAGGCATCAACTACAAGAACAGTTTGAAACTCAATGGTAAAAAGCTTTCACTGAAAGCCCAGAATGATGCAGCGATACTTGACAGCAAGGATGCATCGCCATATTATCCCTTCGGGGGCAGGCTGGAAATAGGCAGGCTCATTCTGACGGATATGGACTCCAACAGGATATTCCTCACAAATTCAGACAACGTATTCAAGATTTCCCCTTCAAGGGAAGACAAGGCAATACCAGTCATGACACTTACCAGCGACAACAGGGCAATTGCCCTCAAGGCAGCATCCAACAGGGCTTTTGTCAGGAACCTGAATATAAAGGCATCCGCGACAAGAGGTGATGTCAGGAGACGCAAGATGGCGAAAAAATTCATAGATTCGGTCGCAAAGGTATATCCTGACATCCCGAGGGACTCGCTTTTTCGCCATCTCCGGAAAATGAGGGGCCCGGCAGTGACTCCTGACTGGCTGTCAGAAGAGGATTTCAGGAAAAGCGATTTCGAATTCAAGCTGGATGAGGCCATAATGAAATACTACAGGGAATGGGACTTCTCGGGAGACATGAACATCGGCAACCTTGCTGTAGTCACCCCATATTTCCCAATACGTACAAGTGTCAGGAATTTCAGCGGCCATGTGACAAATGACGCAGTCTCAATCAACAGGCTTACCGTCAAGAGCGGTACGTCCGAGATTTCATCTGCCGGCAAGCTCGCCGGAATGCGTATGGCACTTGCCGGCAGGGGACCTCTCCGCCTGAACCTTAAGGTAGCTGCCGAAAGGCTTAATGCAAACGAGCTGCTGAGCGCATTGGCCAAAGGCTCGCAGTATATTGCAGACGATTCATCAATTGTCCATGATGAGATTGACGATGACAAATACCAGGACATGATTGTCACGGATACACTGGAAAACGCCATACCGGAGACATCAATGTTCGTAGTCCCGGCCAACCTGATTGCAGACATTTCACTCGAAGCCAAGAATGTGACATGGTCAAAGCTGCAGATGGACTGGGTAGGGACAGAGCTGACGATGAAGGAAAGATGTATCCAGATAAAGAACACAATAGCCTCCACAAATGTAGGGGATGCGCAGCTGGACGGATTCTACTCAACAAGGACAAAGCATGACATAAAGACAGGGTTCGACCTGAGCCTCAGCAATATAACAGCAGAGAAAGTCATCGAAATGCTTCCTGCCATTGACTCAATCATGCCTATGCTGAAGTCGTTCCAGGGGCTGCTCAACTGCCAGATTGCAGCAACTGCCCAGCTTGACACATGCATGAATATAGTCATGCCCAGTCTCAATGGTGTTGTGAGAGTCGGCGGCAAAAATCTTGGGCTCAAAGAGACAGAGTCCCTGTACAAGATACTTAAGCTTCTGAAATTCAAGGATACCAAAAGCATCCATATAGATGAGATGTCAGTGGAGGGAATGATTGCGGACAACAGGATAGAGATATTCCCATTTGTTCTGGCAATTGACCGATACACATTGGCAATGAGCGGAATACAGAATATGGACCAGACCTTCAAATACCATATCTCAATATTGAAGTCACCGCTTCTCGTCCGTTTCGGCGTAAACCTTTGGGGAGACTTTGACAATTTCAAGTTCAAGATAGGAAAGGCTCGGTACAAGAGCGCACAGGTGCCTATATTCTCATCTGTAATAGACGAGACAAGACTGAACCTCAACAAGACTATCAAGAATATATTCAGCAAAGGCGTAAACCAGGCAATCAGGGAGAACGAGAACCAGGCGGCAATAAAGGAACTTAAGGAAAAGATAAATTACGAAAATGCAGCAGAGGCGCCGATCGAGGAACTGTCGGCAGAAGAGAACAGGAAGCTTGAGCAGGAAAGTGCCGAGGGCAGTGAGGCCAAGGACGGCGGAAGCGAGGGCGATGGTGCAAAGGAGGGAAATACAGATGAATAGCCAGGAATACATAGAGGTCTCTGTCAAGATAGAACCATTCACAGAGGAGAATGCGGAAATCCTTATGGCAGAACTTGCAGAGCTGCCCTTTGAGTCATTCGATACGGAGAAGCCATACCTCAAATGCTACATCCAGAAGGAGCTGTATGAGCCACAGGTCCTGAAAGTTGTGCTCAGAGGCCTGGAATATGGATTTGATGCGGATGAGTTCAATGCCATACTCATAAAGGCAGCGAACTGGAATGCCGCATGGGAAAGCGGATTCACACCTATAATCGTGGATGGACGATGCACGATAAAGGCTCCATACCATAAAGGGCTCAAAAGGACAAGGTTCAACATCACAATCAATCCGAACATGGCTTTCGGGACAGGGCATCACCAGACTACCTATATGATGTGCAAGGCCCTTCTTGACAATGAGCAGGAAATAAGAGGAAAGGCAGTGATGGACATGGGATGCGGAACAGCCGTACTTGCAGTCCTCGCGGCCAAGCTCGGGGCACAGCATGTCTACGGAATTGACATCGATGCAGTTGCCGCCCTTTCTGCGATGGAGAATGCAAGAAAGAACAGGGTATCAGGAAAAGTGGAGACATTTTGCGGTGACGCATCTCTGCTGCAGGCAGGAAGCTACGACATTTTTCTGGCCAATATCAACAGGAACATTCTCCTTCAGGACATTCCGACATATTCACGCTGTGTACGCAAAGGAGGAATCCTGTTCATGAGCGGATTCTATATGGAGGACTTTCCGATGATTTCCAGGGCAGCTGAGGAGGCAGGATTCCAGGCGGCCGGCTGTGACTCGCTTGACAACTGGTGCTGCGCAAAATTCATCAGGCTGTGACACACTGCTGTCGGAGCAGTATTTCCCATGCAGCAGGAAACGACTGTAAAGTCAACACTGTGCAAATTCAAAACCGAAGTACAAATCGCAGTGCAATCGAAGCGCAAAAATGCACAATTGATAATTATTTTGCATTTTCATGAAATATGCCTATATTTGCAGTACAATTGCATTTAAAATTAAACGGGCGGGCGTGTTGTAATTGGTAGCCAAGCCAGACTTAGGATCTGGTGCCGAGAGGCGTATGGGTTCGAGTCCCTTCGCCCGCACAAAAAGGACATCTTCGAATGAGGATGTCTTTTTTTTGTTTCCATAACTTATTGGAATTCTGTACAATACTCCAAAGGACTATTGTTCCAAGACCTCTAACAGAGGGTACGCATCGGAGGCTCTTCCCTATTCCTCTCCGAATCATTCTTTACGGCTACGAAACTATTACTACGAACAGGGCCGCATCAGTTTACAGAAACAGCCAAATCCATATTTATTGGTATAACTGTAAAATAAAGCAAACAATGATTACAAGCTACAAGGAACTGCCAATCGGCAAGTACCAGAGAATTATGGAACTGTGCAGGGACGAGTCTATCCCGCAGTTTGACATGCAGATGTCGGTCTTCGCAATCCTGTCGGATATTCCGGAAGAAGAGCTTCTGGACATGCCTATTGCCGAATTCAAGGAGATTGCATCCAAGGCGACATTCCTTGAAATGGATATGCCTGAGATGAACGGGCGCAAGGCGGCGTCAATATACCGCCTGGGGAAATGGGAGCTGGTCCCGAGTCTTGACATCAGGAAGATAACAACTGCACAGTACGTTGATTTCCAGACATTCTGCCGAGAAGACAGCAGGACGGCAAAGATGCTTTCGTGCTTTCTCATACCTAAAGGCTGCAGGTATAATGACGGATATGACATTACCCAGGTGCACAAGGCGATTGAAGATAATATGTCAATCTATGATGCAGCAGAACTGTCGGCTTTTTTTTTGAGGAAATCTCTGCGTTCAATCAAGGATATCCTAACCTCTTCAATGCAAGGGATGAAGACACTGCCGGAGAAGACGAGGACAGAGATGATGGAGAGCATGATGAAGGCGAAGAAGGATTTCATCAGCGTTGGGGATGGATTGCGAACGTCGATGCTGTTTCCGAACTGGTACGCTGTCCGTGGAGTGCTGTCTGGGAAATGAGCATAATGGAATTCTTCAACCTCCTGAGCTACAGGAAGGACAAGATTGAACACGAGAGGAAGGAACTGGAGAAATGGCGCAGGACACATTGACCTGGAGCTGTCATGCAGGGATTTGCCCTGACCTCTTTACAGCCTATGCTGTTTTTATATTTCTATGAAAAATCAAATTGAATTATGGATTACAAACTTAATTTCCCTGTCTGGCAAGACCAGAAAATCACATTTAACTATAAGGAAGTGTCTTTCCCTATTTATTCCAATGATTTCAGCGATATCATTGCAACCATCCATGCATATGCCCGTCCTGGTAAAGAATCAGTGGATGTTGCCCTGAACAGCATAATTGCAGACTACCTGAAGACAGAATTCCCTGATGTCTCAAAGCTTGATCCGGTTACACATGTCATACCTCTTCCGGACTACTTCCGTACATTCAAGATTCTTGCAGGCCATGACATGTATGTGCTTAAGGTTACCAACAACTATTCGTATGATGAAAGTGTCAAGCTAAATGTCCCATGGACATTGATAAGGCCGGAAATCGACCCAAGGATGCCTCTTATCATACATTGTGTAGTTGATGCGGAAACAGCACAGAATTTTATAATACGTGCAAATTATCTTGATGGGACCTCAGGCCCTGCTATTAAAATATCGATGCCACTGAGCGATGACAGCGGCACAGTTTCCCATGTCCTTTATGGTAAGCCAGGAGAAATATTTACAGTGCCTGATAACACAGAAATATCTGAAATACAGATGTCCATTGCTATCGGCAATAAAATGCCGTACCCCAAGATAAAGGTTACCGGTACAGGTTGCCGTTACGCCCTGTATTATGTCGATGCATACGGCTATTGGCGTTGGCTGGTGGTAGACGGAAGGGCAGCAAGGTCGGATTCATACCAGAGGCATAATTTCAAGAGGGCGGCCGATTCCGTGCTGTCAAGCCGAGAGAACGTGAATTACCAGAACGACATCACCCGTACATACAGACTTTCCACAGGATGGCTGACAGATGACCAGGCCGGCCTGATGCATCACCTCATAGGAAGCGTGAATGTAATGCTCTACGACATGGAGGACGGTTCGTTCACCCCTGTTGTGCTTACGGATGCCTCTTGTGACTACAAGACCTACAAGGGTGAAAGCCGTGCACCTGTGACATATACCATTACAGCACAGGTCGCAAAGGATTTTGTAAGGAGATAAACAGGAATTTCTGCATCTTTTGCAAAGAAAAATTCATCTTTGTCTGATGTAATAACCTATAGCCTTGAATTGAAATATATAGGACAGAATATATGAACTGGCTTTGGCGGTCTCCATACCGTCAGGGCCAGTTGCGGCTTATTCACGAAATGCTCTCCCCGCTGCCGCTCTCCTCCTCCATCCAACTTGATGCCACTTGGCAGGACAGTCGAATAAATACATACTATAAACCATTTAAAATAAATGAATAAAGTACAGATTGTAGAACAGATTGCAAAGGAAAGACGTGTTGAAAAAATAGTCATCAATATCGCCCACAGCTCATTGTCTGATGATTTGTTTGACCTTTGCCAAATCACATATGGTATCCTTCTCGATTCGGATGACGCCAAAATTATCCAACTATGGGAGGGCTTGAAAATTGACTACTTCATAACACGGATAATAAAGAACCAGTACCGTTCAGTGACATCTCCTTTCTATGCGACATACAGGAGATTCAAGAAGCAAAGTGTCGAAATCAGCAAATACGTAGAAGAATATGGCCTCAAAAAGCAATAAAGGGGAATACAGTTTCGAAAAGGTACAGAATGCCTATCGCAACTTTCTGGACGATATCGTATTCGATCCGGACATGATGAGCGATGAAGACCAGAAGATCAGAAAGCTCAAATATATCATCAACAAAAAGCTGCTGCTTCAGGACAGGGCCATCATTCTGCTGTATGCGGAATACAGGTCGCTCAGGAAGCTTGCTGCCATGCTGGATGTAAGCCATGTGACCGTAAGGAAAATGGTAGATGAGGTACGCAATGAAATATTTGCATATCTTGAACGGTTCAAGGATATTGACATCTGACAATATCCTTAAATTACTATGCTTTGAGGCCGGCCAAGGAGTCTGCCTTTACCGTATTCACCTCTGTCAGAGAGAATTTTTTCACTCAGACAGGGGTGATTTTAATTTTTATATCCTTTTAGGACAGATTCTTCTTTTTGTAATTTGACGATTTACAGGCAGTGCCACTTTTATATTTCCTTGAAAAACCAGATTAAACATGGCACGAAGAAAAGTAACTCTATTTATTGGAGACCGGCCAGTGGACTTGTCAGACAACTCCCTGATTCTGTACAACTATCAGATGGATGACCTGACAAATCCGGCAGCCGTCAAGAACTCCTATTCGCAGCAGGTCACATTGCCAGGTACTGCGAACAACAACCGTATTTTCGGTGAAATCTTCAAACTTGACACAATCCGTCAGGAGTATCTCGGGACTGATCTGCCTGAGATTGGGGCAAACTTCAAGCCCTGGCGCAGGACATCATTTGCAATCTATGATGAAATCGGCCAGAAATTGGAGAGCGGATATATGCGTCTTGACAATGTGAACCGGTCCGGAACACTTGTGTCCTATACGATATCATTGTTCGGAGGACTCGGTTCATTCTTTTATTCCCTAATGTACAATGAAGATGGGGACAAGCTTTCATTGGCGGACCTGGATTATCTGGGTACGGATGATCCGGAGCACGAACTTGATTTCAACATTACCGCGAAGGCTGTAGGTGAAGCCTGGGGAGCGTGCTGGGGCAGGCCTGTCCCGGAGCTATGGAAAGTCATAAATTTCACACCGGCATACAATGGCATTCCGGATGATTTCAGCGCGGATGTCGCTATCGCAAAACCCGAAAGCATCGGGCTTAAGGGAGAGGATAAGGAAGATAAGAGTAAAGTCTATAAGACCAAGGACGGATACGCTCTGATCAAATTGGCCAAGTCACATACAGAATGGGAGGTAAAGGACTTGAGGTCATATCTGCAGCGTCCAGTTATCAACATGCGTAAAATCCTGGAAGCCACTGCTAAGCCTAAAAATAACGGTGGATACTATGTCGACTTTTCAGACATAATGGACAATAAGGACTTTCCTTTGGCCAATGACTTATGGATGACCTTGCCTATGCTGAAGGAGGTCCTTAAAGAAGATCCTAAGACACATGACATTGTGGCTTCATTCCAATCTCCTTGGTCAAAATCTTCTACAGTGGCAACATATAAACCGGAGTTTGGAAATGAACTGCAGGGATATTCAACAGGCTGTACCATTAATTTTGCTTTGCAGTATGAGGCAAATCCGGCTGAAGGAAATAAGACATTATATTTGAGCAATCAAAAATCCGGGGCTAACGAGAGGGCTTCCACTGCTATTTTCATACAGGCTGTAGGTGTAAACGACAGTGGCAAAGACGTTTCCGGAAGTGATGTCATTATATTGCATAACCTTAAGAACAACTCTCAGATAACAGTTCTTCAATCCTTTGTCAAATATGTCCCAGAGTATTACACAGAGGACTCTAAACCTACATGCAAAGCAATTACAGGAGTTTTTAATTATATAGCTTCGGATCTTTGCCGTTATAAGTTTAGCCAAGATTTGTCGCTCAGCATGGAAACAGCCTTGATTGACCATATTGATGTCAGGATAAAGGTCTATGAAGTTGTTGAATCTGCAGAAAGTCTGAAAAGTTTCAAAGAACTTGAAAATAATTCGCCGAGACTATATGCCTCTCAAAGATTTTCATCAGATTACCTGTCTGTGCCGGCAAGCAATGGATGTGTTACAAGGATTCAAAATGGGAAGAATGATACATTTTCTGCCATTCTGCTGTCAAAGCGCATGTCCGGAAGATTTGTGGACAAACGTCATCTCCTGGGCTCTACCCGGACACCAGCGGATTATCTTCTGTCATTCTGCAAGATTTTCGGCCTGTATATGCTGTATGACCATGTGTCCAATACGGTAAAGATATACCGGCGCAATACATTGTACCAGGACAAAGTAATAGATGCTACGGACAGGATTGACGGAAACAGTATCAAGATCGAACCGTTATCATATTCATCTAAAAATTATGAATTTGCATTGCCGGATGCAGGAGGAGCATTTTCTGATTTCCATAAGGCACAATATGGTAAAGGGTATGGGATAGAGCGTTTTGACACCCAATATGGCTTCAATTCAGACACATTTGGAGTAATGAATGACAATGTATTCAAGAATGCCATATCGCTGCTGGAGAATTCTGTGTATTACAATGACATCACAAAAGACAAGATACCGCTGCCATCTGTGTTTATAGATAACGGTAATACATACACGCTCTGGAACGTAGGCTCAGATGGAAAGGAAGAGGCAAAGACATTGGACATATCACGTCCTACTGTCGCAGCAAGGGTTCATTATTGGCATTCAAAATATAAAGGTTACGATTACTCCGGCGCAGATAAGCTGCAGCTGCATGGCTCAGACGGAAAATCTGTAGACGGTTCAAATATACTGCTCTTCTCCACAGGAAGATATACAGAATGCAAGTATTTCCATCTGACGGACGATTCTTACCTGATGGAAGAACTTAATGGAGGCAAGATGTGCTGGGATTTGACACAAGAGATATTTCCGATAATAAACATGATGCGATTGCCGGTATTTTCGAGATATATCATTAAAAATGAATCCATAGAGGTAAGCCTTGATTTGGGCAGGCCGCAAGAAATCGGAATACCTTCTGTTGCTTATCCGTCTGATGTAACTGTTTATGAAAAAATGTGGAAAAGTTACTTTGAAGACCGATATGGTAAATTTTCACAGGCAAAGGTCATGAAGTGCAAGATGGATTTGCGTGGCCTGAATGTCGGATATGGCCTGCTGAGACAATTTTACTGGTTCGAGAACACCTTGTGGACAATGAACAGGATTTCAAACTACTCCATAACTACAGATGACATGGTTGAGGTGGAACTTGTGCAGGTATATGACAAGCATGCATATGACAAGGGTCAACGTCCCTATGATTATAAAATAGATACATCATACGATTTTCCAGCAGGTTCAAAGCCTGCCCTCTCAGACTATCTGGCAAGGATAAATGATGAATGTATCTCCTGTGGAACATGTGAAGCTGTTTGCCGGTATAATGCAATTTCTCAGGATGGAAATTATTCAATTGATGAAAATAAATGTACAGTATGCCAGGAATGTGTATATCTGTGCCCAGTAGAGGCAATTGAAATTATAAAAAAGAATTAAGATATGGAAAATAATGTTGACATCATGCCTGAAAAGGCAACACTTAAAGAATACATAGAGTATCTTCAGACTCTTAAAGCAAATTTGCTGAATCTGGCTGAAGCGACAGATGGATTCAGGAAAGTTCAGGAGGAATTGGCTAATTGCCAAAAAGATATCAATGCAATTATGCACGGATACGTCGAGGTCTTGACAAATATTTCGGAACAGGCTCAAAAAGTGTCTGAGACATCAAAAAACGTGACGGATACAGTGAATGCTGAGTCTGGAAAATCAGATGGCACCCATGAAGAAAGTTCCTCAAATGTACCTTCTGGAAATGATACAAGTTCTTCAGAAAAAGTTTCTCCCGATGCTCCGGAAACGCAACCTGAAAAAGCAGAAAAGAGCAAGGAGAAAGAATTGAAGGAGAAATCCGATTTCTATAAACAAGAGGCCGATGAAAAAATTCAATATTCCCTTGTCTATTATGATGCTTTAATCAAGCATAAAAAGGCTGAAGTAGAACTCGAAAAGGAGACTGCAAGGCAAAAGGAAGAGATACAGGATAAACACAATCATAATTTAAAGGTCAAGGAGAAGAATCTTGCAGAAGAGAGGATTAAAATGACCCAATCCACACTCAATGCCATTGGGACTAGTACTGACGGAATGGCAAAAATGTTCAATACATTTGCTAAATTATATGAGGACGATGCCAAAACGAATTCTGACTATCTTAAAAAGCAGAAAAACATGCAGATTGCCGGGGCTACTATGGAGATGCTTTCCGGAGTAGTCAAAGCCGTATCCGGTGCAATGTCTTTGGGACCTATAGCTGGACCTATAATGGGAGTAATAAATAGCGCGACTGTGATAGCAGCCGGTGTGGCAAATATCAAGAAAATAAAGAGCACCAGTACATCCGGCGAAAATTCATCCTCAACCTCTCCAACACCAATGGCTACAGTCCATGCGCCTGAGCTGCATACAGAAGTCCAGACTGTCCATAACATAACAAGTTCATCGGAAGAGGCACATCTTGACAATATGGTAAAGGACCAGAAAATCTATATCCTGTCATCCGACCTTGAGGCTAACGGCAAGCGGGTTAAAGTTCAGGAACGGGAGACAACGTTCTAGAATTTTTAAATATACATGATTTTTAGCTGCAGCTTATGTGAGGTAAATAAGTTGCAGCTATTTATTATATATAACAGATCTGATAAAATTATTGCTATCTATGTAATAG
>JAMPAT010000009.1:0-83316 GCA_023667095.1 Bacteroidales bacterium | reverse complement strand
ACACATTCACCAGTACCGCACTTACGAATAAAATTATTGCTGTCAACATAATAGACACATTCACCAGTACCGCACTTACGAATAAAATTATTGCTGTCAACATAATAGATTGCGTCTCCTGTATGGAACGGCAATTCATCCGGAATGTCACAGCACCCGACAACTGAAACTAATGCAACGAGCAGTGCACAAATAGAGTTTTTCATGTCTGTTGCTTTATGTTTTTGGTTTAAAAATATTATAGGTATATTACGGGACTGATATTCTTGTTAAAATCAATATAATAGACAAGCTTCCAAGTGTTATAATCCCTAATGAAAGAATTATCTACATAGTAAATAATATTCCATGTATTATAGTCTCTAATATAACTGTTATATTTATCTATATCTACATAGTAAATGATTTTTTTCGTATTGTAGTCTTTAACGTAATTATCAAAAATATAATAAATGGCATCTCCGTACGTAACTTTTTCATACTCACCCTCTTTTATGCATCCAAAGAATGCAAGGACAGTGACTGATAGCGAAAAAAGATATCTTTTCATGTCGGTCGGTTTGTGTTTTGCGGGTTAAACATGGTTCTAAACTGTCTTAATCTATCTGCACCGTCAGCAAAGTAAACAAATTCAGAGCAGAAATACAACCGTCTATCATTTCCGTCTCCGACACCGATGGCATCAGTCTCGGCTCCTGTACTGCAGACCGAAGTCCAGACTGTACATAACCTTACAAGTTCATCGGAAGAGGCTCATCTTGACAATATGGTAAAGGACCAGAAGGTCTATATCCTGTCATCCGACTTGGAAGCTAACGGCAAGCGTGTGGAAGTCCAGGAACGGGAGACAACGTTCTAAAACTAACGCTCACCATAATACATGAAATTGTGTTACAGTGAGCGTTATACTATTTATAGAAGATAAACCAATAAAGCATAATGTAATTTCTCGAATCTATAAAGAGATTATCTTCCAAGTATTATAATACCTGTGTATTTGTTTGTGTCAATCTCATAAATTATCTTCCCTGTCTTATAATCTCTGATATAATTTCCGTCAATCTTATAGACAGGTATAAATGTCTCATAGTCATCAGTGCATCCCAAAAATGCAAATAAGGCAACTAATAAAGCAAAAATATATCTTTTCATGTCGGTCGGTTTGTGTTTTGCGGGTTAAACATGGTCTGAACCGCCTTAATCTGTCGGCACCGTCAGCAAAGTAAACAAATTCAGAGCAGAAATGCAATTACATCGTACTTCTCCACTGATTCCAACACATTCCAGAACCAGTACCTCAGGCGAGAACTCGTCATCTCCGTCTCCGACACCGATGGCAACACTCCGTGCGCCTGAGCCGTAAACAGAAGTCCTGACTGTCCATAACCTTACAAGTTCATCGGAAGAGGCTCATCTTGACAATATGGTAAAGGACCAGAAAGTCTATATCCTGTCGTCAGACCTGGAAGCCAACGGTAAACGGGTTGAAATTCAAGAACATGAAACCACCTTCTAACTAAAATGCAAAGGCTCACTGCTATACACAAAATTGCAGTGAGCCTTGCTGTATTTTTATGAAAAAATATCAGTATTATATAATCTTATAGACTGTTTTATTGGTCTTATAGTCATTGATATATGCCAAGTCTCCGTATTGGATAATCTTATCAATTGTCTTTCCAGTCTTGTAATCTATAATACAATCACTGTAAACCTGACAGGCAGACGTGTGTGTCTTCCAGTTACCATAAGTATATCCATAAAATGATATCATTAAGAATATCAGTGCAAAAATATATCTTTTCATGTCAGTTGAACTGTATTTTGTGGTTGAACATATCACGGAACCGTCTTAATCTGTCGACACCGTCAGCAAAGTAAACAAATCTTTCATAGAAATGCAATACAGTTTCCAAAGTAGATAAGATAGTTGATACCGTTCTGCAGAAATGGCAAATTTTACATGCAAAGAAAAGACATACAAAAAAAGAAAAAGCATTAAAAAAGAGAAAAATAATTATAAGAAAAAGAAAAATCTGCATCTGGCGGCCTTTAGGTGCGGGGCCGGTGTTGAAGTAATTGCTACTTTTGGCAGCGGACAAAGATGGAGGCAGGGCTTCATGGACTTTGGTTCCTGTCCCTCCTGACTCTCCGTTGAACTCGTATTTATATAACTAAAGCCAATATGCAATGGAAATCTACAGTAAAAAGTATGTGCCTCTGATATCGGACGCCGGATTCAAGGCAGTTTTTGCCTGCCACTCAAACAGGGAGCTTCTCAAGGAACTGCTGAACCACCTGCTGCCGGAGGAGGTGACAATAGATGAAATAGTCGAATACTGCGACCGGGAGCAACCACAGGACACCGTGAACTCGAAGAGGAGCCTTCTTGACCTCATCTGCCGTGGAGCGGACGGATCGCACTTCATCGTCGAGGTACAGGACGAGCACTATACGGACTTCTTCCAGCGCGTGGTCTACTACGCTGCCGGGGGCTATCATCTTCCGCTCATGTCCGGCGAGTCATACCGTATGCTGAGGCCGGTATATGTCGTGAGCATACTGAACCACAAGCTTGTGCACGATGACGAGAGCCTGTGGGACACTGACAATGTTGTCTCCCACTACGATTTCATGGAACGCCGAACAAAAGAGTTTGCCGGTACGACAATTTCTGTTACCTTTGCAGAGCTGGCGCGTTTCACGAAGTCGCTTGAGGAGTGCTCTACGGACCTGGATTATCTGTTCTGGTGGTTCCTGCACGGTCAGTCCTTCGAGTCTGTCCCTGCAGCGATCAGCGGCAGGCCTTTCCTCCATAAGGTTGCGACTGCCTGTGAATATGCCGCCTTCACGGATGAGCAGAAACTAAAGTACGAGAATGACATGATCAACGAGCTGGACAAGCAGTATGCTATTTCTGAGAACTATGCCAAGGGGTTCGCGGAGGGAGAGGTCAAGGGTGAGGCAAGGGGTAAAGCCCAGCGCAACATTGAGATTGCCAAGGCAATGAAGGCAGAGGGCCTGACTATAGAGCAGATTGCCAAAATCACCGGTATGCAGGTCTCCGAGATAGAAGTGTTATAGAAAGCTGACATTTCTGATATCACTTGTCTTCAGGCATCAGAAATCGAAAATCTTTAGCTGGCACGTACCAATACCACTATTTATCCAGATTATAGGCAGATGTCAGTTGATCTGTTTTTGTGGATTTAACATTTCGCAAAACGGTCTTGGCCTGCCGGCACTGTCAGCAAAGAAAGCGAATCCAGCGTAAATCTACAATTTTAATCATATGCTAATAGAATTATACTTTTCCAATATATGAAAAATCAACTATCTTTGTAGAACATGGCCTTAAATTCCATGTATGATATTTACTTATTTTATAAATTAATACTATGAAAAAGATTTTTTCTCTACTGGCAGCAATTTGCCTTTGCGCATTTTCGGCTTTCGCACAGCTGAATGTGACGGAGTCCTCATCAAGTGATGACACCATAAGCAGGGACATGTACTGCAGTGTCAGGGGCAATAGCGAAGGCAGCTATTCTTTCATTGCATCTGACAAGCTTCAGAACACCAATGCTACCCTTGAGCTGTTCCTCGGAAAGGACAAGGAGAGTGCACTTCTGACCTTGACTGACATGTACAATTGGTTTGACAAGGCAAAGAACAAGTCAAGTGTCGTCATAAAGGATACCAAGACAGAGAAAAGCCTTACTCTCTATAAAGTGTCCAAGGGCACGTATCTTATAACCAATGGCGATGCAGAGTATGCACGCCGTACATACAACCAGAAACTGCTTGCAGCTACTGCAGGCGGTGTGAATCCAAGGAAAGATGCCTTATCACCGGTTGTCGGCTATGTCACGACAAAGGTGCTTAAGGGAGCTATGGCAAAATTGTCAGAATAAATATCCTACTATACAATATCTTAAGTAGACTTTCAAAAAAGTCTGCCTTAACGTCTTTCCCCCAGTCAGTGTAAATTCACTCTGACTGGGGGATTTTTCAATTGCATGATGCAGAAGAGCCGCATAGAGATTGGTTAACACTTCCGGACAAAAATATATTTATCTGCGAAGGTCCACATGGGACTGGAATGTTAATACAATTAAATCTAATTAATCATGACAACAAACCAGACACTTGGCGGGATTCCGCGTGACTGTGCAACCTCAATGGGAGGAATTGTAGAGGCCCTTATCGCGAACTATGACGATGTAAAAGGCGTGACAGTTGCAGACGGGCAGATTTCAACAATCACAATGATGACATCTACAAAATTCAAACGCTACTGCTTCAGAAAAGGTACCAGAAGCATGACATCCACCCTCAATGTGGATGCAGCAAACGGAGTGAACTATGTCTCGACCGAACTTGCACTCCAGTTCTCAAGGATGGAGACCAGCAAACGCGTGGAGATGACTGCTCTTTCCATCAATGACCTGGCAATCATTGTCAAGGATGCAAACGGCAAGTATTGGTATCTCGGCAAAGACGAGCCTGTGACAGCTTCGGCAGGAGGCGCACAGACCGGTACAGCAAGGACAGATGCCAACAACTATACGTTGACACTCATGGACAATGCCCAGACTTTCCCGTATGAGGTAGATGCCTCTATCGTGGAAGACCTTATAGGTTAACGGGGTTTCTTAATGCTCCTGGGGCTGTGCCGGAAGTGGCCCGGCCCCTTTATAGAAGTTCAACATGAAACGCCATGAATGATACAACTGCAGAGATGGCCGTTTCAGAATAATGCAGATGAATTATGACATTACTTGATCTTGTAAAGACAATCGCGGCTGTTGCGATCAATCAGCCTACAGTCCAGATGGTTGTCGAAAATGATATTTCAAAGCTGGAGAATTGCACTGATGTGAAATATGGCGTCTTTGGCTTTTCTCAGGGTGAGCATGCCGGAGGAATTGAACTCGATGCAATCTCATACGGGTTTTCTCTTTATTATATTGACAAAATCTCCGGTGACAATTCGCTTGAGATACAGAGCACCGGGATTGTGACCTTGACAGACATTCTCCAGACTCTTCCTGTCCTGGGAATAAATGTAGGTGAACATAAGTTTACAGCATTTGAGCAGAAGTTCATCGACAACTGTGCAGGTGTGCGCTGCGATGTAATACTCAATGTCGAATCAGAAGGGCCATGCCCTGAATTTGTCTGAGATATGCTGTGCCAGAAACCGCACCGGCTGACAGTCCAGCTTGTGGCCGGTGTCATTGTTACGTTTGCCGGAATGGCCTTGCTATATATCGGATGCTTTCTGCCTCCGGCAGGCATCATTGACCCGTCTGTCCTTGTCGGATTCGGTGAGACAGCGACCTTTGCAGGTGCCTTGATTGGAGTAGATTACCATTACAGATATAAGGAGGACAGCAATGGGAACTATAAGTAGGGATTTCAGCTATCATGAGTTTGAGGCAAGTGACATGGCTGATTCAAATGGAATAGTGAACAGGATTGTTTCCGATGAAGTCCGTAATTCGGTCAAGGCCCTTGTGGAGAATGTGCTGCAGCCACTGCGTGATGCCTGGGGCAAGCCTCTGCACATCAGCAGCGGATACCGTTGCCAGGAGCTGAACAAGGCGGTTGGCGGCGTCCCCTCAAGCCAGCATGTACTCGGTGAAGCAGCAGACATCTCATGCAGACAGCCGTGGAGACTCGCAGAAATGGCCATAGCACTGAAGCTGCCATTTGACCAGATGATACTGTATCCGTCCTTTGTGCATTTCAGCCATAGCCTCCGTGGAAGACAGCGCAAAATGGTACTCTACAGCAAAGATTATAATGGCAGAAAACCATGAAGACTGCAGCATATTCCATAATCCTTCTTGTATTCCTATGCATAGGATTTGCAGGCGGCAGGATGTATGACTCACGGTCCACCTCCAGACACGCATGCCATGTCTCTGTGGATACACTGGTGATTTATGATACGATTCTTCATGAGATACCTGTACCTGTGGAAATCAGAATGGCAGATACAGTCATGGTCGCCGTCAGGGATACTGTCGTGCTGCATGATACATCCTTTATCGTTCTTCCGATGGAGCAGCGTGTCTATAGGGACAGTACATATATGGCAGTTGTTTCAGGATATAGGCCATCTTTGGATACAATCTGCATATATCCCCGTATGCAATGCATTACATCAGTGCATACGGTTTCCAAGCCAATCAGGAAAAGATGGGGAATAGGCATACATACTGGCTACGGAATCTGTGTCCATGGAGGAAACGTAAGTCCGGCTCCATATATCGGAGTCGGACTGTCATATAACCTTATACAGTTCTGATTGTCTGTTCCGGAAATATATCAGTATTCATAAACATGCGGCCTGCCGTTTAGCCCGTTTGCCGTCCATTGTTTGCCAATGAGCGAGCACACAAAAGTGCCATAGAGAGCGTATAATGAGGATTCGTGTGCCAGATGGCTCTATAATTGGCCGGCTTTGGCACACTTCCAGAAACGAAATAGCTATATACCAAGCATTTACATTTTTAAAGTATGCTTACTCAATTGCAGCTTGTTATAGCTTGACAGAGGCCCTATCCGAGACATAACTATAACTGTCACCAATGCATTAAGACAGAGAGAGACCACACACTGATGCAGAAAAGCAAAGGATCCAGACACAGTGAATGACCGTATATCAACGCAACACGAAAAAGGAAATCCGCACACGCAAAACAATGGCCATCAACACATAAGAAAAAAATACAGAATTGCGTCACATAATGGCAAAAATAAAGGTTGCCCCGGGAAGGGCCACCATATGAAAGGGACATGCGCCGAAGACATGAAATGTTATGTTGTTATACTCTTTTACAAACTGATACCGGAACCGGTGTTCAGCTGCGGAAATGTCCTGGGCATGTCCGCAGTGGAGGTGCCATAAAGGCTTGTACCCTCCTTCGCAAGCTCAAGATATTCCTTATTCTCATTTCCGGCAATTGCCGGATAGATCGGCAACTCTATGCGGAGGCCTGCAGTAAGCTTGAAATAGTCACTGATATTCAGTTCATCCTGGACGTAGATGGAAGCCTGCATATACTGGAATGAAGGATATACCTGTTTGAGGTCATCGCGGTTTGAATGTGTGATTGCAAAGGCGACAGGGGTTGCATTGTTCTTGAAATCATCCCATGATAGGTATATAAAAGCACCGTAATCCAGAATTAGGACCACGGTGCAAATCTAAAATGCTAAACTTCACTTCCGGCACACCCATACATCACTTCGGGGCACCACTTCCATGCAGAACACTAATCTCCTGGCAGGAAGCCCTTTTCAATCATATATTCAGCAATCTGGACTGCATTTGTGGCAGCTCCCTTGCGGAGGTTGTCAGCCACGCACCAGAAATTGAGTCCATATTTCACAGACGGGTCACGCCTGATACGTCCGACAAACACGTCATCCTTGCCCCACGCGAAAAGCGGCATCGGGTAGACATTGTTTGCAGGGTCATCCTGGACAGTGACTCCAGGCATCTCCGCCATAAGGCTGCGCACCTCCTCAAGCGTAAAGTCATTTTCAAATTCAAGGTTCACTGACTCGGAATGGCCCCCCTGGACAGGGACACGCACCGTTGTAGGGGATACACCGATTGTGTCATCACGGAGAATCTTATGTGTCTCGTTTACCATCTTCATCTCCTCCTTTGTATATCCCGTCTCAAGGAAAGAATCTATGTGCGGAAGGATATTCTGGTCAATCGGATAAGGATATACCGCAGGGTATTCTCCCCATCTGCCTCCCTCACGTTCAGCTTTCATCTGGTCAACAGCCTTATAGCCTGTGCCTGTAACAGACTGATATGTAGAGACTACAATCCTCTTTATCCTATATGCCTTGTGGAGAGGGGCAAGAGGGAGGAGCATCTGGATGGTTGAACAGTTCGGGTTGGCGATGATATAGTCGGATTCCTCCAGCACATCACCGTTTATCTCCGGAACGACAAGTTTCTTTGTCGGGTCCATCCTCCAGCATGAGGAGTTATCAACAACACGGCAGCCTGCAGCTGCGAATTCAGGAGCCAGTTCACGCGAAGTGTCACCGCCAGCAGAAAACAGGGCAAGGTCAGGATGCGCAGCGATTGCAGCATCCGCGCTCACTACGGCATATTCCTTCCCCTTGAACATTATTTTCCTGCCCACAGACTTTGCTGAGGCTACAGGATAAAGTTCCGTTACAGGGAAATCCCTTTCTGCAAGGACTTCCAGCATTCTTGTCCCGACCAGTCCGGTCGCACCTACTACTGCTACTTTCATATCTTTTCTTTACTTAAGTTTCGCAAGTACCAAATTTTATTGATAACCGTGCATTTATGCAGTTTGCGAAACTTTTTCCACCGCACAAATTCTGTTCACGTTACCTATGTTCATAACTTTTAAGGGAGCATCCTACATAAGTATGTCATTAAGGACTCCGGAGGCAGTCTGACGTGCCCCGGCCCCGGCTCCCTGCACTACAAGCGGAGACGGATAGAACTCCGTCCTTATTATTGCAGCATTGTCTGTCCCGCAGAGATTGAAAAGCGGATGTCCCTCAGCCACGTCCTCCAGTCCGAGACGTGCCCTATAGCCCAGCGGTGACGTTTCATCACGGACAAGCGAGGCAATGAAACGCTGTCTCAATCCCCTGGAGGCGGCATTCCTGTAACGTTCTGCAAAGAAAGCCTCATTCTCTTCCAGCTTCAGGTAGAATGAGTCCACCTTTCCCTCAAAGAATTCAGGGCCAAGTATAGGAGATATCTCAACGTCCTTTTCGTCAATTCCGGCACCGGCCTCACGGGACAGTATGAGGAGCTTGCGCAGGACATCCCGTCCGCTCAGGTCTAGGCGTGGGTCAGGCTCCGTATACCCGGCATCCTGGGCACGGCGGACAACCTCCGCAAAGGTTCCACCCTCACCGCCACGGTATGTACTGAATATATAGTTCAGCGTCCCGGACAGGACAGCCTCTATCCTCAATATCTCATCTCCGCTGTTCACACTTCTTGATATGGATTCCAGTATCGGCAGTGCAGCCCCCACTGTTGTCTCATATTTCAGCGAGGCCCCGTTTTCAAGGGCTGCAGATTTCAGCATCCGGTACTGGCTGTACGGAGCAGAGAATGTAATCTTGTTGCATGCAACCACGGAATATCCTCTCCTGAACAGATTCATATATTTATACGCTATGTCAGAGCTTGCTGTACAGTCCACGAATACGGAATTCTCCATAGAGGTCTCCGCAAGTGCTTCAAAATAGGCCTCGTTTGCAGCATTTTCACCTTCCGCAAGCAATGCGTCAACCTTTGCCGGATCAAATCCGTCACGACTTAGGATGAATTTCCTGCTGTTTGACAGTCCGCAGACATTCAATCTCTTGCCGGTACGCTCCGCTATCTTTTCCCTGTTCTTTCCTATGATATCTGCCAATGCCTTTCCGACAACCCCATATCCGGCAATGAACAGGTTGACATCCTTTATGGCTGTCCTGTCAAAGAATTCATTGTGGATATGCCTTATGGCTGCATTGACATCACCGGAACGGACGATTACAGAAATATTCCTCTCCGAAGAACCCTGGGCAGTTGCACGGACCGGAATGCTGTGACGGCCAAGGGCAGCGAGCATACGTCCTGTAGCTCCGTTCTGGCTCAGTATGTCATCACCCACAAGGCAGACTATAGAGAAGCCTTTCTCCACCTTAAGAGGATTCAGCTTGCCGAGGGATATCTCGTATGCAAAGCATCTGTCTGCCGCATCCTTTGCCTTGTCTGCATCTTTTTCAGATACAGCGACACACATTGTATGGACAGATGACGCCTGGGTTATAAGTATTATATTGATGCCATTCTGGCTCAATGTCCCGAAAAGTCTGCTGGAGAATCCAGGAATCCCTACCATTCCGCTGCCCTCCAATGAGATAAGGGCAATATTATCTGAATTTGATATGCCGATAAGACGTTCCTTTCCACGTGGAGGGTTCTTTTCGATAAGCGTACCTGCTGCCTCCGGTTCAAAAGTATTCTTGACATATATTGGAATGCCTTCCGAGACAACAGGCTGGATTGTAGGAGGATATATTACCTTGGCCCCGAAATGTGACAATTCAAGTGCTGCACGGTACGAGATGTTGCCTATTGTCCTTGCCGTAGGAACGACCTTCGGGTTGGATGTCATCATTCCGGGAACATCTGTCCAGATTTCGAGTATCCTTGCCTTGCAGCCGACAGCAAGAAGAGATGCGGAATAGTCAGAACCGCCACGTCCGAGGGTTGTGGTGCGGCCCCGGGCGTCAGAGGCAATGAATCCCGGGAAGACAAAAAGCTGTGCTATCGGATTGTCCTCCACGGCAGAAGATATCCTTGAATATGTCTCCTGCAGATCCACAGTGTTCTTTCCGTTCACACTTGAAGTCCGGATGATGTCGCGCGAGTCAATCCATTTGGTTGCAATGCCGACAGAAGCAAGCTTGGTTGCAAGGATACGTGTCGACCAGAGTTCACCGAACCCCAGGATTGCATCCAGGCTGGTCTCGCTGAGTTCACCAAGCAGGCAGACGCCCTGGACGATTCCACGGAGAGAAGCAAATCCAGCATCACATATTTCCATGGATTCCTCATGCTTTTCAAGCGGGAGAAGTTCCCTGATTATTGAATGGTGCCTTTCCTGGAGTTCATCTATGAGCAACCTGTAGGATTCGTCACGCCCTGCAGCAAGGTTTCCGATTTTTACAAGTGTGTCTGTGCAGCCGCCTATGGCCGAGGCAACAAGTATGGTCCTGTCACGTTCTACAGCCCTGGAAACTATTTCCACAACCCTGGACATTGCGTCTGCATTGGCAACTGATGTGCCTCCGAATTTCATTACCTGCATAATCCTTTCATTTTTCAAGTTCGTTTATGATGGGGGATATGATTTCTGTAAGCTGGCTGTTCTCCAGGAGAAAGCCGTCATGGCCGAAGCGCGAGGTTATCATGTGGAAATGCGCTCCCCTTATGCCGCCAGCAAGATCTTTCTGTTCATTCACAGGGAACAGGGCGTCACTGTCTATCCCGACGACCGTGCAGTCCGAAGCGATACGGCCAAGTGCAGCCGCCACTCCTCCCCTGCCTCGCCCTACATTGTGAGAATCAACAGACCATGTGAGATAGCAGTATGAATATGCGTCAAACCTGTCAGAGAGTTTCCTGCCCTGGTAACGCTGATAGGATGCAGCCCTGTCAGCAAGGAGCGTGTCCATTGAGTCTTCAGCCTGGGTAGAGTTGTATCCTTCATAGCTTCTGTACGAAATCAGCGCGATGGAGCGCGCACACTGCAGTCCGGCCTTGCCGCCTCCGGGATTTTCACATGCACGGAAAGTCGGGTCTGCCTCAAGGGCCATCCTCTGGGATTCATTGTATGCTGTCATCCAAGGAGTTACTCTGGCATTGCAGGCTATCATGACTGTCCTCTTTACAATATCAGGCTCCATTATCGACCATTCGAGGGCCTGGAAACCGCCTATCGATCCTCCGACCATAAGGTCAATTGAATCAATTCCAAGGTGTTTTCTCACCTCTATGTTTGCGCGGACAATATCACGTACCGTGATTTTCGGGAAGTCAAGGAGATATGGTTTCCCTGTATGCGGACTTATGGATGAAGGGCCAGCAGAGCCGTATGCAGAGCCAAGCATATTGACACATACCACAAGATATTTCTCCGTGTCGAAAAGCCGTCCCGGGCCAACGAGTTCAGGCCACCATTCTGAGGGGTCCGAGTTGGCTGTCAGGGCATGGCATATCCATATCACTTTACGGGATTCGCAGGTGGCGGATTCCGAGACATGGTAGACGATTTTCATCTGCCTGGCCTGGCCTCCTGCCTCAAATTCGAACGGTTCTTCGAGTGTGTATTCGCAACGGATCATAATCTGTCTGTCAAAAAAGTTATCAACAATGTCCTTTGTGGAAAACCGGAACATGTCCGGAGATTTTTTCTGGAGATTTAATCAAGACGCCTCTAAATGCCCTTGGCACTCACAAGGCAGGGTTTACGGATGCATCTTAGCGATGCATTCGCTTGGACATGACAGATATGAAATATAAATTTTCCATAAACAGCCGCAAAGTTAGAACTTTTTTCAGATAATATGCAAGACGGCAGTGAGTTTATTGGAAGATATAGTCAAGTTTTGTCCCGTGTCGGCCAGGACGGGACCTGCAAAATACAATTCAATAAATGACAGGCAATACGGCTATGACCTTCTCCGCTCTACATCAAGGCAGGCAAGGCTGCCCGGGAGGGCATCAGAAAGGGAGCATTGCATCTTTGCTCCGGTATGGATTGCATGGCAGAAATCCTCCATTATCGCCAGGTCGGCACCTGCATGGAGTGGTCCGGTGCACAATCCGCTGTAATCCTCGACAATCTCATTCTGCCATTGGCTGCATCCGCCATAAGATGCGGCTGAAGTCCCGTCACACGGGAGGGTGGCTGAGCGTAGCAACACAGGGAATGCACAGGCTGTTGCAGTGTCCGCCAAGCATATACGGATACGGCTATCCTTCGCTGTCAAGAGGCCATCGCGGAACCCGATTACAGTCTCACGCCCGTCTCCGTCCGTGATGCCGTCAAGCACTATATCCAGAGTTACGCCGCCGGGAAGCACCAGTCTGGCCTCCTGATAATCCATAACGTCATTGTCGCAATAATATACACATCTGCCGAAACGTCCATATTCCAGTTCGCGTACTATTGACTTTTCAACATCACCAGTGTTTTCAACATGGAAATTTCCTATCCACTCACGTCTCCTGAGATACAGGTCAACTGCTGAATATCTGCACTTTTTCTCTATAGGGCAGGTTACACACCTTTCAGCCGAACCTGACGGTGCAGAATCCGCACAATATCTTGACAGGCTACCCTTGGATGAGACCACAGACCACGGGAAATCCGGAAACATCACCGGCAGTTCTCCGGAATGCTGCACAATGTTCCGGACATCCTCCGGCAAGCGGAGCTCACAGCAACGGATTCCGGCAAGCCACAAGAGGAAATCCACATCATGGCAGCATTTCGAGATGAATATCGGAGAGGAATCCTCCTCCCTGGACCAGTTGCCACGGACAAATGTATGGGTCATGCGGTCTATACCAACAATCTCCTTATGCCTTATCGAAACCATAGGCCCGAGAATACCGCTGTCTACAATCTCCTTAATCCGCAAATAATAAGGGTGATAGCGCATCACATAGCAAAGCCCGGCCACGACACCAGCCTTTTCGGCCTCATGCACAAGGTCCAGGCACTGGCTGCGTGTACCTGCCATCGGCTTCTCCAGGAGAAGATGCATTCCTGCCTTCAGGACCTTCATCCCGATTTCATAATGTGAAGTATCCGGTGTGGCCACAATAGCCGCATCTGCCTTAACTCCGGAAGCAAGAAATTCATCCACAGATGAAAAGCACGAACCGGAAGATACCCCATAATGCGATACCGCATCTGCAAGCCTCAAGATATCAGGATCCACTACAGCGCAAAGTTCAGCCTCATCAGGATGAGACTGGACATATTTGAGATATTTCCTGGTCCTGTTGCCAAAACCTATGGCGCAAATCCGGATTTTCATGACATAAAGATAAGCCTATAAACACAAACAGCCAAGCTGCACACAGCAAAACCGTACATATAAGACTGCCGCCGCCATATCTTACCCTTGGAAAATATAGGCAAAAGCTGAGAGCAGACATCAAGCTTGCTTGAATGTATGCAGAAGCCCTGCCGTTTATATGTCCGTAAGGACAAATATAGGAAAAAACAGAGTACTGCCACAGCTAAAGATATCTATACAGAACGCTCTCACAGCATGTTACATACGCTCCATGTCGCGGCGCATATCCTTTTCCTTGATTGACTGCCTCTTGTCGTACTCCTTCTTTCCGCGTGCCAGCGCAATGAGAAGCTTGGCATACCCGTTGTCTGCGACATACAGCTTCACAGCAACTATTGTAAGCCCCTTTTCCTTCACAGCACGGTTAAGCTTCAGAAGCTCCTTCCCTGTAAGCAGCAGCTTGCGGTCACGTCTCGGGTCGTGCTTGCCCCATGTGCCCCAATAATATTCGGCCACATGCATATTCTTGACATAGAGTTCACCGTTATTGAAATAGCAGAAGGCATCCACCAGTGAGGCCTTCCCTGCCCTGATGGACTTTATCTCTGTGCCTGTCAGCACTATACCTGCCTGGCATGTCTCCAGAAACTCATAGTCAAACGAGGCGCGGCGGTTCTTTATCTCTACTTTACTCTTTGCCTTTGGCATAGCAACAAACTTTAATTCCCAACTCTACCCTGTCATAGCTGACAGTCAGCAAGCCCGCATTGCAAATTTACGGCCTGAACCGACAAATATACAGCATTTTTGTCAGATTCGAAAAGGAGGTAAACACAAAAGAATTTCCGAAAAATTAAAACAGATTCTATATTTGCACAATATGAAAAACAGGAAAAAGACATTTACCCCGATACCGCCTATGGCGGAACTCCCGGCAGCTGAGAAAGTCAACGTTGCCGGACTGCTCGATGCATATGAAAGCGGAGAATACGACATGATATGCGTGCTTGGACCGACAGCTTCGGGAAAGACACGGTATGCAGTGAGGCTGGCGAGGGAACTTAATGCGCTGCTGTCCGGAAGCCATGATGCTGGAGACGCACAGGCAGAAGAACAATCTGCAGAGAACGGAAGACACCTGATAGAGACAGGCGAGCACAATGCAGAGCCAGCAAGGAGCCACAGGCAGGCGGAGATAATCTCAGCCGACTCACGCCAGGTATACAGGGGGATGACAATCGGCACCGGAAAGGATCTGTCTGAATATGAAGAAATTCCATATCATCTCATAGACATCAGGGATGCCGGAGAGAAATACAACATCTATGAGTACCAGCAGGACTTCAGCAAAGCCTACAAAGAGATCAAGGAGCGTGGGAACATACCGATATTATGCGGAGGTTCAGGGCTTTACATTGATGCCGTAACAAAAGGATATTCACTCCCGCCTGTACCACAGGACATCCGGCTACGTGAGGAACTGGAAAAGGAGACGACAGAAGAGCTGATTAAAAGGCTTGCCAGCCTAAAGCCGCTGCACAATTCAACTGACTACGACACACGGAAAAGGCTGATACGCGCACTTGAAATTGCCATCTACGAATCAGAACACCCGATAGGCCACAGCATGACAATGCCAAAGAGGACCTATTTCATAGGTACCCTTGTCAGCCGGGACGAACGTAACGCACGGATTGACAGAAGACTCGACGCGAGGCTTGAAGAAGGCATGGTCAAGGAAGTCAAAAGTCTGCTGGACAGCGGCATTCAGGCAGAAGACCTTATATATTACGGACTTGAATACAAATTCGTCACACTCTACCTCACCGGTCAGCTGACATGGGAGCAGATGCGCGGGCAGCTTGCGATTGCAATCCACCAGTTCGCCAAAAGACAGATGACATGGTTCCGCGGGATGGAGAGGCATGGTGTCCGGATACATTGGACCGAGGTCTGAGCAGGGAGCTGTCAGAGCAGTTCAGATATGATGTCGTCTGAGACAAAAAAGCGTCCCTCCGGGATGCGCAGCCTGCATTCATCCGAAGGATATCCATAGTATTCAAGGGTTTCACTGTCGACAGGGACAAGCGCGCCTGAGCGGAGGAATTTCTCCACTGCCCTGGACGCAACCGGGTCTTCATCAATATATTTACGCAGGATTCCCCTATCAGTCCTCAAGGCAAGCATTATCTTCTCTTCCCTAAGCAGGGCCCCGTCCAGGGACTCCCCTGAAATGATGTCATCCCAATGCCCGTCCATGGCTGACTTGACATATCTGCCTATATTGTCAACATTCCATGTCCTCGAAAGGCCAGTTCCCCCTGCCTGGATGAAGCTGTGGGCCGCCGGACCGATTCCCACATACGGGACATGCTGCCAGTATGCGCTGTTATGCCTTGCCTCATAGCCAGGCTGCGCAAAATTCGAGATTTCATAATGGCGGTATCCGGCTTCTGACAGCAATCCACATAAAATCTCATATTGCCTTGCACACAGTTCCTCCGGAGCCTCCTGATATTTCCCAGCAGCTGCCATATCCGCAAGCACGCTTCCTCCATCCACTGAAAGCTGGTAGGCCGAGACATGATTTGGCAAAGTCCCGTCACCGGCAATGTCAAGGGCCTGTTCCACGGTCCGTAGCCAATGTTCTTCACTACAGATTCCAGGCAGCATATAGCCAAAGATAAGGTCTATGCTGATATTATCTATTCCTGCAGAACGTATTATACGGTATGCTTCCCTGGCTGCATCGGCATTGTGCCTCCTGTTCATCCAGCGGAGGACATTGTCATCCAAGGACTGGACTCCCATGCTTATCCTGTCAACGCCAAGCACACGCAACCCTTCAACATATTCGGGGCCTCTGGAAACTATGTCATCAGGATTGACCTCTACGGTAAATTCCTCAAAAGGAGGGGCAATGCCATCAGCATCAGACAATATCGCCTTTACAGCATCCACCATCCTCGCCAATTCACCGGGAGAGAGCACAGAAGGTGTACCTCCACCAACATATAAAGTGTTTTTCAGTCCGTCCTGCCCTGTCGGTTCCATTCGGCAAGCCCCCAAAGAACCAGGAACACCGGGAGAGAATGTTGAAGACACAAAATTGCAGCACCCGGCTGATGCTGCAATTTCATTTTTCCTATAGGATATTTCTGCACAGGCGGCATCCACATAACGGCTGCATCCGTTTACCGGTATTTCCGAATAGAATCCGCAATATGTACAGAAACTCCTGCAATATGGTACATGTATATATATCACAACCTGTCAATTAGGCCCGTCTCATATTACCTGAGCATGAGCTCTGCCGAACCAAGGAGTGACTGGGCGGTATAGGCCTCGACCGTATATATGCCCTTTACATATCCTGATATGTCATTGAGGTATATGCTCATCTCTACTTCCTGTCCCTGGTAGTCAACCTCACGTGAGGCCGAAGCAATCATAGGCTCTCCGTTGAATGTGAATTCAACGCTTGATGAATTTGTAAGCAGTGCGCCATCCGGATCCTTGACACGGATATACACACGTACAGGCCCTTTCGGTGCGAGGTCATTCTCGACAAGGCTGAGTGTAGCCATAAGCCTTACTACCCTGCTGCTGCGGTCTGTGACCTTGTTGGAGGAATTGTAGGCATCAATCCTGATTGCACGTCCCTTGATGACAGCACCTGTAGCCACCTGGCCGCTGAGGGCAGTGACAGTCTTGTTGAGTTCCTCGTTCCTGCGGCGGCTCTCAGCAGCTTCCCTGCGTGCAGCTGCAGCATCAGCTGTAAGTTTCTGGTTCAGTGTATTGAGCGAGTCAATCTGCACGATGTAGTTCCTCATGATGCTGCGGAGCGTGCCAAGTTCCTTCTCGTACTGGCGGATCTTGGCCCTGTTGGTGGCCTCTGTCTTCTGGATTCTCTCGATAAGCTGCGAAACCTCTTCACGTGAAGAATCCAGCTGTGCATTGATTGTGTCATAGTCAGATGACAGTGACGCATAGTCATCACGCAACGACATCATCTGTGCAGTAAGGTCTTCCTTTTCTGCATTCAGGTCGTTGACAAGGGAAGTCCTCTCAAACCACACATACGCAAGTGCAGCGACAAGGACAACAGCCAGGACAATCATCCCATACATGATTTTCTTCAGTCCAGCTTCCTTAGCATTGTTCTTATTCTCTTCCATAGCAATAATATTTTTCAAAATTCAGTCCCGCATCTGCGAAACATCGTCAATAAAATTCCAGGTGCGGACGAATTCAAAAACCCGGCCATTACCGTCCAGGAATTTCCAAAAGACAAATATAGGAATTTCGCTTTTATAGATACAAACAATTTTATGGATATACTTTACTTCAGTTTTGTAAGTTCAAAATTTTATTGACAATCGTGCCCTTCTGCCCAGGCACATAATCCAGTCCAGCTGTCGTTGGCTGCTCACGTTTTTCTCCCCAGTTGTGATTTCCGGCAGGCCTTTTGCCAATATGCGCCACGTGACACGGGAAGTATGTTCCCGGAACCACAGATTTATATTCATAGCCGTACTGACCTCGAAAGAAGTGTCCGTGCGGCTATGACTTTTTTTATAAACATCAAATTTTAGAGGCTATGAATAAGAAACTCTATCTTATTGCAGTTCTTACAGCGATGTGCTGCCTGCACTGCCTCGGCCAGGTGAACATGAATGTCGCTTCACCTTCGGCTACTGATTCACTTAAGTATCGGATTCTGCAGGGTACCATCCCATTGGATGAATCGTCAATGCCGGATCATTATAATCTTCCTAGCATACACACTCCGCAGGCCATGGATATGGTCAGGTATGATAATTCATATAGCGACATAGCACATGGAAGGGCAAGTGTCTCAATACCGGTAATCATGGCAGATGACCCGGACTTTGACTTGAATATTTCCTTGAGCTATGCGACAGACGGATTCAAGCCGATGGCACCAGACAATTATGTGGGAATGGGATGGCATCTGAATTTTGGAGGTGTGATTACAAGGGAGGTAAATGGAGTGCCGGATGAATTCTATGACCTTGAATCTGATACCAACTTCATCAATGCAGTACATGCAAATGTCAGCGGAATGTATGCAGGGTCTCCACAGGAAGCCGGCCTTAAGGAGCGTCTCCTTGATGGTGACGCCCAGAATATGGGCCTCAGGGAAGTGCTTGTCGGGAAAGGGCATTCGACAAAGGTCGTGATCCCCAAGAACAATGACACGGAACTCTCTCCGGATATTTTCAGATTTTCTTTTGGTGAACATTCCGGAATGTTCATGATTGACTTTGACAAAAGCATAAAGGTTGTGTCGTATTCAGGAGGAAGGTATAAAGTAGACCTGTCAGGATTTGGGCGCAGGAAGAACAATGAAGACATCAGCTCCGTAATAAGGATAACTACGGACGACGGTTATGTGTATTGTTTTGGAGGACACTATGATGCAATGGATTATACAGCAGAGGGATGGTCAGATTTCTATTCCTCGTCATATTCCTCCGGTGACACGACAGGTGCAGTCGTAAATGTCAATTATGACAAGTTCCTTAAAGACAGAAGTTCACAGCGCAATATCCCCACGTCATTCTATCTTTCGGAAGTGATTGCACCGAATGGACGGAAAATGAAGATATGGTATGACTCAAGCGTACCTTCCTCACTCCATCAGCAGCCGTCAATGCTTATTGAGTACGGTTCGATGATGAAAAAGGAGTATCCGGATCTCCAGAAGAATTATTCCGTCTCAGTTTCCCTGTCAGCAAATGGCCTCAATTGCTCCCTGGAGCAATGCGGCAAGAGCTATACCTTGACGAAAGTTGCTCTGGTAAGGTCAATCTCCATAGACGATGCTGAAATAGAGTTCCGTTTCTCAAGTTTTCCGACGCCATATTTCTGCATGGATTCCCAGAAAGGGAGCACATATTATGAATTTGTCCGAGGCTGTGGGACAAAATTGGATTCCATAGTCTTCAGGTCAGGAGGACATGTCATGGAAAAGGCTGAATTCAAGTACAGTGTACAGAAGGAAAGGCTTATTCTGACAGGTGTCCATAATTCAAGGACAGGTAATTATGATATGCAATATTTTCCTTACGGGACATTTGACAAGTCGTTGACCATAGATGTTGACATGTGGGGATTCTGGAGCAGTAAAGGTGCAAATACAGGCTATACACAGGTTCCAGCATCACCACCAAAAGTGAACATGAATACATGGACGTATGACCGTGACCCGGACGATGCGAACAGGAATCCCACAGGCAAGGAGTATGACGTATTCATGCTGAAATCTGTCACATTCCCTACTGGAGGAAAACAGGAATATGAATACGAGCCACATTATTACAGCCAATATTACGGCCAGGGCCCGCTTGATTTCAAGTGGCAGATTTATGGTACAATGTCAATGAAGAAACTTGGCGGAGGTGCAAGGCTGCTGAAAGAATCATACACTGACGGCATTTCATCGCAGCCCCAGGTCAAATACTACAGATATTCTTCAGATTTTTCAAGGAGCAGCGGGACGCTGATGCAGGAAGGCGAATATTATCTGAGGCTGTGCACGGTGCCGGTAAACAGTTCCCTTGTACCGGACGGCTCATATATGTCAGATCCTGCCTGGGGCATATACCTGATAAAGCCGGAGCCGTTCAGCAGCTATATCGAATATGGAAAGGTAATCGAATATGACAGGCCGCCGGAATCAGAACGGCCGGATTCTGTATATACAGTCTCCACTCATCCTATTGACGGGCAGGCAATAGAGAAATCCATCTATCTGACAGTCGGTGACATGCCAGAAAGTGAAATGCTTTCCACATGGACATTTTACGGTGAATCAAGCCCTGTACGCAATCTTTATGCAAGCTTCTCAATATATAAAGGAGGAAAGGAAATCATGTCATACACATTCCCTGACAGGCAGGAGGAGATAACAATCAATCCGAAATCCATGTTTGGAGATGGATATTATCGCATTGACATCCATGTTGACCCTATGCTTGTCCTGAATTTCACGGCACGGTATCCAAGACCTATGAAGTTTGATGGACCATATAAGGTATCGAGATTCTCAGATCCTTGCCTTGTCTTTAAGTCCAATGCCTTCTATGGCATATACAGGCATTGTTCTGACCAGGTATACCTGAATTTCTTTAAAGGCTTCCTTGACAATTATTGGGGCGTCCCTGAATACTGGTCACAAATGCACAACAGGATATTGTCGGAGACTTGCTATAATGCCAAGGGTGAGATTGACAGGCAAGTCACATACAGCTATACAAAAATTGACATGGGGAATGTGCCATACATATATCCTTACAGCAAGCTGGACGGAGCGTCATTGATAGGATCGTACAACCAGGTTGTCGATGTACCTTTTTTCTGCTATCTCCAGTCTGGAAGCACTGTGATGGACCATGGCAGCAATGGCCAGGAAATGACTGTCATGGAGAATATGACATACGACAGATACGGATATGTCAATACATGTGGGACCGTGCAGTCAGACGGGAAGAAAAAAGTGGAAAGGTATACTTATCCGTTGGATTATGGCGATACTGTATCATTACGGATGCAGGAACTTAATATGGTTTCTCCGGTTGTATCCGAGACAGTGCTTGTGGATTCTGTCCAGACTTTTGCATTGAAGCGTGACTATTCAGTCATCGGAGACAATGCAGTCGTTGACACCCTGCTGTTTTCCTATGGAGTCCACCTTCCGGAACCAAGAGCTGTATATCCTGAATATGACTGCTATGGGAATCCTTTGTATATAGTGCGCGACGGCATGGTCAGGACAGTGTACCTGTGGAGCTACTATGGGAAATATATAGTCGCGAAAATTGACAATGCCAGCTATGATGATGTAATTGCTGCCCTCGGAGACTACGGTCCTGATGAAATCTCTTCGTCTGCAGAGCCTGATATGGATGCGATAGATGTCCTAAGGTCATCTCTTAAGAATGCAATGGTTACAACCTTCACATATTCTCCATATGTCGGCATGACCTCTTCAACCGCACCTGACGGCATGACCACATGGTATGTGTATGATCCGTGCGGACGACTGGCTGCAGTCTACATGGATGATGTGGACGGGAACAGGAGCCTTGTAAAAGGATATGAATATAATCTGATAAACCAATAGGAGGAAAACATCATGATGAACTTATTGATTTGCCTGTCGCTGTTTCTGACAGCATCAGCCTTGCCATTGCTTCCCGGCGAAACAATAGATATAGGAGAATACAGCTCCGCTTTCCATTATTCATCCGAGATAACAGCTGACTACTACCTGTTTACGATTACAGATACGATGGATGTGACCGTGAATACATTTGAGCCTGCGGGAAAATACGGGACAAACACTTTCGCTGACATGTGCACTCTTTTGTCATATCCAGACCGCGAAATCATCTCCCAAACAATCGGCTCCGGTGACAGGGAATATGCCTATAATCCATTGCGGATAGGTATCGAATATCCGGATCTACCTCCGGGGAGCTATCTCATACAGATAATGTCAGAGGGAGGTGAGTTCTCGATAGCCGGATGCGAACGTAATCCTTATCCAGGGCACAAGGGTGAGGACTACAGTATGGCATACCAGCTCGGCAGCCATGACTCATCATACTCCTATTCATTGATACTCAATATGGAGAATCCACGTATGAATTCGTATGGAGATATTCCAAACGATGTGTTCTTCCATATCACACTGGATGTTCCGGCCTATACTGTAATAGACCAGTGGGGAAGCAAGCTTGGCATTCCGGATAATGCATATGCGCTTTCAAGATTGTATATTGTGAAAGTCACCAAGGGACTGGGTTCATCTGCACCGGCAACATTGACAAGGATTGCATCCGCGGCAGGAAGCGAAGACCTCAAGGATTCACTGAAATATCTGCCCGATGCTGTACATGGAGTCGAGAACTATAATCCTCAGCTTGCCTGCTGGAAAGGCTGGCTTGATGCAGGAGAGTATTATTTTATCAGTGAAGGTGCATATTCACAAGGTGCTTCTGTCACCAAAATATACAATGGCATGTTGCGGACAAACATCAACTGCATAATTCCGGAAGGAGAGACGGAAAGAATTGCCATAGATACAGACATAGATGACCTTGCCGAATTTGAATACACAGACAGCCGTGATGCATCATGGTACCGTGACGGGACTGTCTACTACACATTTACTCTGACACATTCACAGGATATAAAGCTCAGTACAACCGGGAAAAGCATAAACCTTAAAGACAGTTCAGGAAAATATGTTGATTTTATGCCGGACTCAAAGATACGTGAATATATGGACCTTTCTCCGGGCAGATATATTGTAGTGACCGGATTTACTGAAAAATCGTCCGTCCCGGTGACAACCACGATTGAAAGCGCAGACTTCTCACGTGAAGGAAACAGCCTTGACAATCCTATAGATGCAGGACGTGCCGAAGGGGAATACCTGTTCTGCGACATAAGGAATATGCGATATTATAAAACCGGTAATTTCTATAGTGAAGTTACATATGGCCTCTCACTTGACTCGGACGTGTTTGCCGTGTTCTCAAATGGCGGGTGTGCTGCTTCCGACATCACAGGATACCTGCGCCGGAAATCAGACCATGTAATTGTGGCAACGGCTACACCTGATGACTCAAATCCATATATCTCCCTTGAAATTTCTGCAGGAGAATACCTTTATACTGTGCGCTGCCGTGACATTTCTGCACTGTTGGCGACAAAGATTGAATGCTATGGCAGACAGTCCTCATTGCCGGCACCTCGCCCGACCTCTTCCATGAACTATGTAATGTCCATTACGCCTCAGGTCAAAGGAGTGGCAGCAGACAATATGATGGATTCAGATGCGGTGGTTGAGGTATCATATTTTGACATGATGGGGCGTCCGTTAGAGACAGTCGTACGTGGCGGTGCCTTGTCTGTGACGGACTGTGCAGGCTTTGTGGAATATGAGTATGGACTTCCTGTAAAGGACTGGACGAATGGGCCCGTGCCTGGATGTTCCGGAGAATATGTGGCATTGCCTGGCCTCAGGCAGGCTTCATACGGTACCAACCTGCTTGATACGGCCGCATATTCAGCCACAGTCTACGACAGTACATATATGCGCCGTCCCGTAAAATCGTATGGCCCTGGTCAGAGATGGTATATTGAAGACAAGTACAGCGGGACAGAATATCTTGTAAATGAGGTATCCGGAGACTATTCATGTCCGTCTCTTGTAATTTCGGGGGATTCAGAGGGAATGCATGGACTGTTCCTGTTCGCGGTCGCTGCGGACGGCAATTTCCCGGCAGGAGAACTGTCTGTGGTGGAGAATACGGATGAGGACGGGCGCAGGACACTTGTGTTCACGGACAAGCAGGGACATGATGTCCTTGTCAGGCAGATGGACGGCAGCTCAAAAGTTGACACCTATTATCTGTATGACGGCATAGGAAACCTGAGATGTGTGGTGCAGCCGATGGGAATGTCCGGCATTCCGGAATCAGGAGATGTCCCGTCAGATATCCTGCAGAACTATTGCTGGGTCTATAGCTATGACAGCAAAGGACGCCTTGTCTCATATTTCGCCCCTGATTCCCAGGGCTATAACAGGATTGTCTACAACCGTTCCGGTTACCCTCTCCTGAAACAGTCTCCTGAACAGATGAAGCGCAGTGAGTGGAGCGCATCATTACTTGATGCCTTGGGACGTGAGGCCGTGTCCGGACTTGTCATGATGACAGATTCCCAGGCATATCTCCTGATGGATTCAGATATTTCTGTCCAGTATTCCGGTACCGGTGACATCAGATGCGAATACGATATTCCGTCAGCCTTTGCAGGAATGGACATAATGCAGGTCAACTATTATGATGACTACAGCTGTCTCGGGGATGCTCCAGACTATTTCGCCTATGCTCCATGCCCGGAAAGTGACCCGGTCAGGACAAAGCCGTGCACTGGCCTTTTGACCGCTTCTGTCTGCCATGACCTCGGTACAGGCAAGGTGCTGTTCTCTGCATACTATTATGACCATTATGGCAACTTGTGCCAGACAAGGGCAGACAATGTCATGAGAGGAAAGAGCCTGACATGCTTCAGACATGATTTTACCGGCAACGTGCTTTCGATGAAGGAGGAGCATGGGGATTCCCTTTCAAATGTACATTATGCCTCGCATGAATATCGCTACGACCATCTCGGCAGGCAGATTGCTGACGACTTCGTACTTGACGGTGTCGTGTCTGTCCCGATACGTTCAGGCTATGATGCCCAGGGAAATCAGTCACTTTCAGAAGTCTACGGGCATGGTGACATTGCTGGCCTCCCGTCAAGAACCTATAGACGGTTCAATGTAAGGGGATGGCAGCAATCCTCGGAAAATGACGCCTTTTCATACAACCTTTATTATGATGCACCTTCCATTCCGGATGCCAAGCCTCTGTATGCCGGCAACATCACCCAGTGGAGCTGGCGGCATTCCGGTGACGATGTGGAGAACAGCTATATCCTTGATTATGACAATCTCGGGCGTTTTTCAGGGGTGTTCCTTTATGAGAATGGGGACTATGTACTTGGCAAAAACTCAGAATCCGTGACGTATGACCTGAACGGCAACCTGCGCTCTCTCCGCAGATGGTCAGACGATGGCGTGCTGACTGCAGAATATGCCTATGGCTATAATGCCGGCAACCGTATGTCCACCATATTGCTTGTCCCGGTCGCGCCTTACCCGAGGGCACATTTCAGCTATGATTCCAATGGAAATATGACAGTTGACGGGCTTCATGGCCTTTCTCTTGGATATAACTACCTCAATCTCGTAGATGAAGTAAGGGATTCCGGAAACGACAGCCTGCTTGTCCGCTATTCATATCTGCCGGACGGCACCAGGACAGGTTCATATTACGGGGCATCATCAGGCCAGATTTATGTTGGCAGCATGATATATGACAAGTCGGAAGCCGGCTACAGCCTTGGGAGCGTGGCTTTTGCCGGTGGACGTGTCAATGACAGCCTTGATGTGCATCTCCATGTGACAGACCATCTCGGCAGTGTCCGCGCCGTAGTTGACGGCAAAAGCGGTAAAATCCTGGAACGTGACGACTACTATCCGTTCGGGATGCGCTGGGCATCCTCCTCTCCGACCCTGCAGTCCAACCTGTGGCGCTACAACGGCAAGGAGCTCCAGACCTTTGCCGGCATACCTTACATTGACTACGGTGCAAGGATGTACGATTACGACACCGGACGCTGGTTTGTCCCCGATCCCCTCGCAGAAAATTACTATTCTGTCAGTCCGTATGCATTCTGTTCCGGAAATCCTGTTAACTTTGTGGATTTGGACGGGGAGAAAACGTATCCATTATTACCATTTACAAAAAGTATTGGATTATCTTTAATGACAGCCAGTAAAAATACGTGGAAAGAATTGGGATTTGCCATTGCATTTCCCAATGCAGCCGCTGCTATAGCTGTCTATGACGAGAGACTAAATCTCCTGCCACATAATATGATGCCTATTTCGATGGCAGCAGGAAATTTTACTATTAACTTTAGGAATGCAACGGGTACATCATTGGGAGAAGGAAGCGAAAGTAATGCTTTTCGCCATACTTTATGGCAGGCAATGATTACTTCGAATTTTGATGCAAGTATAGCGTTTTTAGCAGGAATAAGCCATGAAAACAATAATAGCATAGATTTTTCTCAACAGAGTTTCATGTTGTTGAATGATGCTGATAGAGCCGTGGATCTATTGAATAATACGATAGGTCAATATATTGGGACTCAGAACAAAGGAAATACTAATAAGGATTTGGCCAGTAAAGTACTGGATTTCTATTTTACCGAAGGGTTATGGGTTGTCAGAAAATCAGACGACAGATATATAATAGAGAGACAGACTTTAAATGAAGAACAATATAGGAATGCAGTGGAAGAACTCATGAAAGCAGATAA
The DNA here is from genome assembly GCA_023667095.1 of Bacteroidales bacterium. GTDB lineage: Bacteria > Bacteroidota > Bacteroidia > Bacteroidales > UBA932 > Cryptobacteroides. The sequence goes on along the minus strand of JAMPAT010000009.1, from coordinate 56,733 downwards.
TTCAGGATTAAGAGAAAAGTAAATTCTATAATATGAAAAAAATAATAGTTGTCTTTAGTGCATTTTTGTTTGCGGGCATATTGTTGACAGTTATTGAAACTTCCAGTCATCCATATAGAATCATTGTCAATGCCAATGGCAAAATGTGCAATTATATAGAACAAGAACTGTCAAAGTCAGGCTCACCATACTGTCGTATAACATTGGAGAGTGTATTTGGAATCGGATTTGACAGCTGCTATGTATGTAATCCAATGGTTCCAGACAGCATCGTCTCGAAAGAAACAGGTGTACATTATACTTCTCCATTGATAAGATGGTCACTTAGGCCAAGACACATGATCGGATTTGATGAGTATTCTAGAATTTTTCTATTTATCAAGAATAATTCTATCACTCATTATGCCTATCTGTCAGATAATTCGTCACAGCGGATCTATATACAGTTGGAGAGTCTGGATAATAATTGGGGACATTGCATTTCTCGTGACACTGTTTTTGACGTCATCTGTCAAGAAGATGACAGACCGAGCTGTTCATATATTCTGTCTGCACAAGCAAAGTAAGATGAAGAGAAAGTATTGTTCTATGATTAGGACGGCATTCCCGGATGATGATGGCAGGTGAAGCATAATGGCTTTACCTGCCATCATCTCTATATGAGGTGCAAGGATGTACGATTACGACACCGGGCGCTGGTTTGTCCCCGATCCCCTCGCAGAAAATTACTATTCTGTCAGTCCGTATGCCTTCTGTTCCGGAAATCCTGTTAACTTTGTGGATTCGGACGGGGAGAAAGTCTTTACTGCAGACGAGGCCTCAAGGAACAATATAAAACTGACTCTTTCTGAAGAAGAGGCAAAATATGTAAAGTTCAAGCCAAGCGGAGAACTGAAAAGGTCAAAAGTAAATCGGTCAAAAAGTAAATCAGAGAATATGACGGCTCTAAAGGCTCTATCAAATAGCAAGATTTCTTACGTGTTTAGCATAGGAACAAAATATACGTCAAAAGAAAAAACCGCGGATTTTGTGACAAAGGCTGAATTTGTAAAGGGAATAACATTGATTCCTAATGCAGTAGTAGATTCTTCACCGGATAATAATGTGTATATTATTACCAATTCAGAACTATCGGAACAAGATCAGGTTTTAAATGTTGCACATGAGGCATATGGACATGCTTATTTTTATGAACTTCAACAGCAGGGATATGATGTAAATCCGTTCCATGATTTTAAGTCTGTAAATGGTGAGGAAATTTGGCTCCCGGAATTTCAATTTTATATTACTGCGTCAGCTAGAGTGGACACTAATAAGCAACTTGTAGAACAAATTAACAATGTGACAAAACAAGCTTTAGAAAATTATAAAAAACGGTATAGAAGATGATGTATAAAATTATTTCTGCTATTATATTTTTATGGGTCAGTCTCTTGTCTATGAATGGACAGGCTTATGATACTTTGCGGTATAGAAATAGAAGTGTCGTGATTGACACAACAGGTTTTATAGAACTAAGTATTCCGAATCTTAAACAGGAGGAAGATCCGCCATACAGGATGATACATTATGTATATAAAAGGGAGTATACTGCTGTGACTCACAGTTGTCAATCGGCTTCGTATATTTTGGTGTATTTGGGGCATCCTCTTACTTCATATTTTCACCCGGGGACAGTATATGAGGTGTATGATAATGGAAACAATCAATATGGCGGGACGTCCATTAGAGCTAAAAGTGATGGGCTTTTTTATAGGTATGACACTTTTCTTGACGGGTATGTCGGGGTCGCATACTATTTTGTTAGAGAAGAAGATTTGAATGTGTTTGATAATGTTCTGAACAAAATCATTCTATTGGATAATAAAATTGTAGATTAATGTGAATTCAATGAAAAATAACGTCAATTGCTTATTAGCCTCATTTACGGAGCATCTTCTGTCTAAGCAACCATTTGTATCTTAGTGAAGAGAAAGTAGACAGAGAAAGGCCATGAAGATAGTCACCTGATGTGAACTTCATGGCCTTTCTTTGGAATATAATTACCCGAATTTTGCAGATAAAGTAAAGACTACAGGAAGTGACAGCCTTGATGTACATCTCCATGTGACAGACCATCTCGGCAGTGTCCGCGCCGTGGTTGACGGAAAGAGCGGTGAAATCCTGGAACGTGACGACTACTATCCGTTCGGAATGCGCTGGGCATCCTCCTCTCCGACCCTGCAGTCCAACCTGTGGCGCTACAACGGCAAGGAGCTCCAGACCTTTGCCGGCATACCTTACATTGACTACGGTGCAAAGATGTACGATTACGATACCGGACGCTGGTTTGTCCCCGACCCCCTTGCAGAAAAGTATTATTCCGTCAGCCCGTATGCCTTCTGCTGCGGAAATCCTGTTAACTTTGTGGATCCTAACGGGAAAGTTGTCTGGGTCCTGCCTGCATTACCTTACCTGGAAGTGGTTGTAACAGCAGCTGTGGCAGCGTATACTGCACACAAGCTGACCCAGAACCAGGCTAGTGACCTGTCAGGATGGAAAGACCAGCAGAGGAAGGACCGTGAGGCCAGGGACAAACTGAATAAAGAACAGCTTAATGTACAGGACGCAATCGAGAAATATTTTCCGGATCCTGATAATTATGACCCTAATGATGGGCCTAATTTTAGGAATAAAGATAATAAGTTTCGTGCTGCATTATTCACTTTTTTAGCTTTAACTCAAAGCAATTCTTTTATTATTGAGGGCTTGCTTCTGTTAGAGGGTGATGATGAGAATAATGAGGATAATCCAGACTCAGTTTCAGCCCAGCCGGAAGAACAGCTTGACGAGGAGAAAGAAGAGCAGAATGATGAACCCCAGCAGATAATTAAGGATACAAAAAAATATAATACGAAATTCTTATAGAACGGTATGCACACTTTTTAGACTTTGATCTCATAATAGCATTATCTTTAATTTCACAGGGTATGCACAATTTTGCAGATTTAAGCCCGAAATGGACTGTGATCTTGTCGGGGAGTATTTCTATACTGCTCTTCATAGGGTTATTACATGTTTTATTTGGGAAGGTTAAAAGAGTGAGATGGAAAGATGCCTCTCCACTATTGCAAAATCTGTGGGGAACAGTTGAGTTCCTCACAGTGGTCTTGGCAACAATCAATCTTTTCGAAAAGCCAGCTTCTATAAATCTGATTCTCTACTTTTGTGCACTGTTTGTCTTTTTGATCTACATAGGTTTCCAGATATATCTGGTGGTTGCCAAAAAGATAATATCATTCCGGGATTAGGCTGGCATTTTATGATGAACATGGCAGGTGAAGCTTTATGACTTTGCCTGCCATATCTTTATAACTGTTACGGGATGTACGACCCTTCATTCCGCCTCTCATGGAATGCCGTTACCCCCCTTGCAAAAAAGTATTATGCCAAGTATTATTCCGTCAGCCCGTATGCATGAAAACACTCCAAAATAAATATAAACTGTGTAATCTTATAATGACATTTCCATATTGATGTTAAGACATGATTAGAACAACACATGAAGCAATGTGACTGTTCCAGGTTGGTCATTGTTACTACCAACCTGCGCCACTGACCTGCATTATATGCTCTGAGAGACCGATACCCGTTCCAGGTTGGTGAACTAATACACCAACCTGGCCATAGATGCAGCCATTACAGACGCCTGTATCCATGCTCAGCGTTCCAGACTGGCACATCAGCCGACCTTTCTGGAACGCTGAGTCTTTATTCCATGACAACCGCTTCAACGGCAAGGAGTCCCAGTCATTTGCCGGTCTTCCGTACCTTGACTACGGTGCAAGGATGTACGACCCTTCATTCCGCCTCTCATGGAATGCCATTGACCCGATGGCAGAAAAGTATTGGTCATAAATTTCCACACGTCAGAAGATGGCAAGGATGAATTTTATATCTTTGTATGTTTATTAAATGACAATATCATGAAATACTTTATCAGAGCGGTGAAATATTACATTTCCATTATCGTGCTTCTTGCAGTCATCCTCGGGATACTTGTTCTCATCGGGGCTGCCGAGGCAGACATCAGTACAATGTTCAGGAACGGATACGACTCACTATGGCAGATTGCATTGATATTTGTTGCCATAGCAGCCATATATCCAAAATTCGGGTTCGTCAACAGGGAGGCCATGTTCCCCGGGAGCTGGGAAGAGACAAAGGGAGGAATCCGGAGCTATATGGAAAACCGCAGCTACATCCTTGAAAAGGAAGAGGATGGAGTCATGACTTTCAGGCACAGGGGTATCCTGAACAGGATTACAAGAATCTTCGAGGACAGGATCACAATAACATCACAGCTTGGCGGGGTGACAGTCGAGGGACTGAGGAAAGATGTGTTCCGCATCGCAGCAGGACTTGAATACAACCTCAACCCAAAGGATCCAGAATAGCAGAATCCCGCATAACAGGAAATCACATAAACATTTCAACCATATGTCAAAAGTAAAAACATTTGCAGCATCCATCGCCGGAATGCTCCTGCTCTGCAACGCATTTGCACAGGAAAGTTTCGACCTCTCCTCACAGAGGTCCGAATCACAGGAGATTCCGCCTGTACCAGGAATGAAGCTGGAGCATAACGGTTTAATAATCAATCCCGTCCCGCACAAAACAAAGACTGTTCCGGGACAGTTCCTCGACATTGCAGCAGGGATATCGCTGAAAGACAGGACAGGCAGGTTTGCCGATGATTTCGGATTTCTCGCAAAAGACAGGAAAGGGGTAAGGCTGACAATAGACTTCGGCACGGGAAAAGCCGATGGAGTCAAGGAAGTATCCGGAGCATACATGCTGAAAATCAGCACAAAAGGCATCACAATCACCGGATATGACGAAAGAGGTGCATTCTACGGAATCCAGACACTGAGACAGATTGCAGAAAGCCCGGCATGCAAGGACGGGAAGCTGCCATGCCTTGAGATCTGCGACTATCCGGACCTGCCGTACAGGGGTGTCGTGGAAGGATTCTACGGGACACCATGGTCACACGAGGTAAGGCTTTCATTGATTGATTTCTACGGCAAGTCAAAGATGAACTGCTACCTTTATGGCCCGAAAGACGACCCATATCACAGTTGTCCGGACTGGAGACTGCCATATCCGGAAAAGGAGGCTGCAGACATAAAGGAACTGGTCGAGGCATGCAACCGCAACAGGGTAGAATTCGTATGGGCGATACATCCTGGCCAGGACATAAAATGGAATGAGGAGGACTACACTAATCTTGTCAACAAGTTCGGGATGATGTACTCTCTCGGAGTGCGTTCATTTGCAATATTCTTCGATGACATTTCAGGAGAAGGGACCAATCCTGCAAGGCAGGTCGAGCTTCTGAACAGGCTCAACGAAGAATTCGTCAAAGCAAAAGGAGACGTCTTCCCATTGACTGTCTGCCCTACCGACTATTCGAAACTATGGGCAAACCCGGCACCTGACGGCAGCCTGAGCATCTACGGAAAGACCCTTGACCCTTCGATAAAGGTATTCTGGACTGGGGATGTGGTCTGCAGCGACCTGACCCCGGAAACGCTCGAATGGGTAAATTCAAGGATAAGGAGACCGGCGTTCTACTGGTGGAACTATCCAGTGACTGACTATGCACGCCACATCATGATGCAAGGCCCGGTATACGGTCTCGACGGAAGTCTGACATCCAATGACCTAAGCGGGTTTGTCAGCAACCCTATGGAGCATGGTGAAGCATCAAGGCTTGCCCTCTACGGAGTGGCTGACTACACATGGAACATTGAAGCATACAATCCTATAGACAACTGGGAGAGAGGTCTTGTAGAACTTGCAGGAGATGCCGCCGGAGCATACAGGACATTTGCGATACACTCATGTGACACTGAGACCGGATACAGGAGGGACGAATCATGGGAGACAGAAACATTTCGGATAGACAATTTCACTGACAGCCAGTTCAACAGCCTGATGGAGGAATTCAAAAAGATTGAGCATGTTCCTGCAATGATGGAAGCCGGATGCGCAAACAAGGCACTGCTAAAGGAGCTGAGGCCATGGCTTACAGAATTCGGAAAGCTCGGGACAAGGGGCAGGAAAGCCCTCGAACTCATCAAAATATATGAATCAGGCGACAATGCAGCCTTCTGGAACGCATATCTTGACAATCTCATGACCCAGGAAGAAAGGAAGGCATACGAAGCACATAAATCCGGAACAATGAAGCTCCAGCCATTCTACGAAAATGCGATGGACGGCATGAGGGACGGCTTCTATTCAAGGCTGACAGGCCAGATTCCGTCATCATGCAAGGGCATAGGCTCATTCGCAAACATCAATACCATGCAGAGCAAGCTGATGTTCGACAATGATGACTCGACATACTACACTTCCGGAGACTCCCAGAAAGAGGGCAGCTGGATAGGGGCCGACCTTGGCGAGAAAAAGGAGGTACGTGAAATAAACATCCTCCAGGGGCGCAACTCCATAGATGACTGCGACTATTTTGACCATGCTGTCCTGGAATATTCAGAGGATGGGCGCGACTGGACGCCGCTTGTCAAAGACCTTGAAAAGCAATATGACATCCACTGGACAGGTTCAGCTGTAGAGGCCAGATACATCAGGCTAAGAAGGCTTGACTCGCAAAGGAACAACTGGGCATCTATCCGTACATTTGAGGTGAATCCGGTCCACATCGAAGACCTTGGATTTGAAATCGAGGCCGCAGACATGAGCAAGGCTGCCTATGCCTTTGACAGGAATCCGGAGACTTCATTCCACAGCAACGGCACCCTGTCATTCGGGATAAAGCCTGGCACAAAGGAATACATACTGCTTACAGGGACACTCCCTGAAGACTCTACGGTATCAGTCAGGCAGATGTCGGCGGACGGGACAGCAATCTCGGAGACAGCAGTTACCTCCCCGTTCCAGAGAATCAGGACGGAAGAGAATGCATCTCACATCATTATTGAAGGGAATGCCGTGATATTCGAGATAATGCCTGTCTACTCAAAATGCCTTGCAGTCTCGGCAAGGGCCTGGTAGAATTCTTCACCGAAATAACGTTCAATAGGTTCGCGTAGAAATTCAAATACGCGGACCTTTTCTTTACGTCCCTTGGCAAAGGCATCCTTGCAGATTTCCCAGCGGTGCAGGTTCAGGGCACGCATCCCGTTGCTTAGGACTGATACCCTTATAGGATAGAGCCAGCAAGAGATCGGTTTGCGGAAATCACCTTCTCCCTTGAACCAGCAGCGTTCCATTGAGCAGAAGCAGTTTCCTGCCTCGTCAAAGCATGTATATGCACATTCCTCGCTTCCTGGAACGAGAGGAGTGACCATGTCACCGTCAATGTCTATCTCAAAGAAGCCTTTGTCCCCGACGGCCTTCTTCCCCTGTTCACGCATCAGTGGCGAGAATATATGATAGTTTTTCTCAATTGCCTCCGGCTCCTGCTCTTCAAGAGGAGCACCCGAATCACCGATTATGCAGCAGCATCCCTTGCATTTCTGGTAGTCACAGGCAAAATATTCTGTCAATATTTCCGAAGAGACAAGGCAGTCGCCTATCTCAATTATTGTCTGGTATTGTTTTCCCATTGGTTTATAACATATTCTACTTTACTTCCCGTATTCAGGGAATTGATTGTTTCCTTGACCTTTTCTGCCGTGACAGCATTTATCTTGTCCGAATACTTGGTATTGAGGTCCTTTCCTTCCGCATATCTTGCAGTGACAACGGACAGCCAATATGCAGGATCATTCTGAGATGATGATATTTCATTGGATACCATTGTCCTGTATATGTTCAGCCTGTCCTGCGGCAGAGGCGTTGATGAAAGTTCGGAAAGCGTTTCACGTATCCTGTACAATATATGCACGGCACTCTCGTATGCCTCCCCGGCAGGAAGCCTGTCAAGCGGTATATTCTCTACCGAGACAAGCATGCTGAACCTTTCCTGAGGATACATGACAAGGTCCGAAGAGACCCTGAGCGATGTCCCTGTCCCGCACAAGGCCCTGTTGAGGGCATCCTGCACCGCCAGTGCGGTGACCTTGGCAAGCATATAGTTTTCCGCGCTGTACGGCATCGGAGAGGACATTGCTACATCCACGCTTGACTTTTTCCCGTCAACCATATATGTGGTCCAGCCGGAAATAGGCTGATAAGGAAGCTTGACACGCACCGCACCGTGGTCCTGTGTACGGAATGCCCCGAGCTGGCCCTGCAGGAATTTCTTCATCGCATTCTCCTCCATATCACCGACAATCACTATCACACCGTCATTCACGCGCGAAAACTGGTCATCAAAGAATTTCATCGCCCTCTCCTGGAGATCCGGATAAAGGGCACCTGCAGTCTTGTCTGAAGAATAATTGTATGCCGGGCACATCAGGCTGTCTATTGCAGCAATACGGTCAGCCACAGAATTCTTCCTTGACTCCAGGCGCAAAGTCTCGCATGCCCTGTAATAGTCAAAATTCTTCGGTACGATACTTCTCTCATTGGCAACTGCAGCAAGGGACTTCATCAGCAGAGTAAGGCTCGGCCTCGGTGCCATGCCATATATCCTCATGTCTGAAAGCCCGACCTTGCTGGACATGGTTATGCCATTGGAAAGCAATATGGAATTGAAATCCTCCGGCTTCAGTCCACATATATTATATGTTTCAAGCATGTCGGAAAGGAATGCCCCCTCACCGCGCTTGATGTCAGGCATCGCAGAATATCCTCCCCTGATAACCATTGTATAGTAGAACAGCCCTCCTGTACTCATCCTTTTGTAGACCACATTCACTCCATTGTCGAACTGCCACAGAGTACCGCCGGACACAGGTTCTTTCCTCGTTATCTTTGCCTTGACCTTGGCAGCCGCATTGTCCATGGCAACAGAATCGCTCTGGTTTGCCGCATAGGAGATATACCGGTCTTCGCTGGAGCTCTCCTGCCATCCTTCATTGAATATCTCCAGAAGTTCCGCTGGGCCGAATTCAAGGGAATCAGACCTTACAGAAAGCGTCATGTTTGCTGCCATATCCACAAGTTCCGATGCAAACCTGTTGAACATCCTTGTCTGTGTCGAGTCCGCGACCTTTCCCTTTACAAAGAACCTGAAGCGGTCATCCTTCCTTGACAGGTCTGTCCCATAGAGGAACGAAGATATGCATAGGTCCACATACATCCTGTTGGGTGTCACTGGAGCCAATGACTGGCCATACAGTTCCATAAGATATTCACCCCTTGCATCCACGAACTCTTTAGGAAGCACTCCTTTGCTGTCAATGTCAGACAGGACACCGGCCATTATCCTGACAGCCTGCCCTGTATGCTCACGGTCCGTATGTATGCTTATCTCATATTTTTCATCACCGGACTGCTCGGCACTCTTGTAATAGCGGTACCCGACGAAAGCGAGGGGTACGCCATTCCTTTTCATCTCAGTGTATATACGTTTTTTAAGGATTGTGCCTACTATATCGCCAAGCCTTTCAGAGACAAGAGGAAGAACTGTCCCCATCATATTTTTCGGAGTCCTCGGCGAAGAGTAGACAACCTTGACCGTCGAGAAACGTGCATCCGTGTCCTCCACCACAATACAGGAAGCGGTATCAGATGGCTGCCATCTGTATGTCTCCTCATCCTGCGGGCAATCCATGCTCCGAGGAAGCATAAGCGAAAGCATGTGCATCTTCTTCAGCATGGCATCCTTGTCAATGTCACCAGACACGATTATCGCATTTGCGGAAGTTGGCATCATTCCGCTCCCGTATCCCCCTGTCTTCTCGATTATCCCGAAAATCATAAGCAGGGTTGAGTCGATGGCGGTCTCCCCTTTTGCTGCAGGCATTGTCCCAAAACGGTACACAGCCGCATCTTCACGGACATTGACAAGTCCGGAACGGTCTGCAGGGGTATTCCTTGACTTCAGGAAACCGTTGCGGACAATAAAGTCGCGTGCTCCCCATCTGCCGAATCTCGGGATCTGGCCAAGGGAAGTCCTTACACGGTCCACAGCATCATCAAGCGTATCGGCAGGAACACGCTTCTGTACCAGTGCAAAATCCACAAGGCCCTTTTCAGTCTTGTTTGTGACAAGATAATATGAGATTCCGTCAGGCAAGGTACCCTTTACGATGTTAGGGTCCTGAGGAAGGGACGGTATATTCTGTCCATATGACATGGCAGGCATCAGTGCCAGGACAGACAACACAAGAAACAGGATATAAGGTATTTTATTCATCTTCACAGCCTCTGTTAAAATTCATGCCGGGGTGACCGAAAGTAAGCCTTTAGTCCCCATCTATTGCTTTTCTTCGCGCAACTGACCCTTTTGGCGGCGGGCAAAGCCCTGCTGCTCCGGCACGTTAGTCCACAGGACTGTTCTCCGGGCACTCACGGCCTGTCAGGGGTATCTCGAAGCTACGGCCCTTTCAGGACTTTGGGGTCAGCCACGGATTCAATCCATTGCAAAAATGGCCTTTACATTATGTAAATTCCAATTTTACAATGTGAATTGCAAAATTAAAACATTTTTTTGCTAATTTTGCAATTCGTGCGCATCAAAGTGCACTGGCATAACTACAGTTTTAACAGGAAAATTTTAATGAACCATATTATTATGAAACGTTTTTTTCTTATTGCGATAGCGACATTGCTTGCCGCTATTTCTGTATCCGCACAGGATATGGCAACAGCCACTGAGACTTATAACAACGGTGCCATGGCTCTCCAGATGGGAGATAATGCAGGTGCCCTGTCAGCATTCCAGCAGGCACTTTCCATTGCAGAGGCCTGTGGAGAAGAAGGTGCAGATATAGTCAACAACTGCAAGGACATCATTCCAAAGCTCGTATTTGCCATCGGAAAGGAATATGCACAGAACAAGGAATATGACAAGGCTATCCCGCAGATACAGGAAGCCATAAAGGTTGCAACGGAATACGGAAACGATGAAGTTGCCGAAGATGCAGCTGCACTGATACCGCAGCTTCTGCTGCAGAAGGCAAACGGGCTGCTCCGTGACAAGAACTTCGCAGAGGCAGTGCAGGCATACAAGGATGTAATTGCCGTTGACCCAGATAATGGAAGGACATATTTCAGCCTCGGGCAGGCATTGCTCCAGACAGGTGCACGCAAGGAAGCAGAGGAGACACTTCTGAAAGCAGCGGAGATGGGACAGCAGAAAGACGCATACAAGCTGCTCTCCAACACATACGTCAAGGATGCTGCTGCGAACCTCAAGGCAAAGAAATACCAGGAGGCAATCAACGCTGCACTCAAGTCAAATGAATACCTTGAGAACGCAACGGCATACAAGGTAGCAGGAACAGCAGCATCACAGCTGAAGCAGAATGCAGATGCAGTGAACTATCTTGAAAAATATCTTGAAATGTCACCTAATGCAAAGGATGCAAACCAGATGTGCTACACAATTGCAGCCCTTTCACAGCAGCTTGGTGACAAGGAGAAGGCAAAGGCATACTATCAGAAGATAGTAGCAGACCCTAAATTCGGTGAGACTGCCAAACAGCAGCTCCAGTCACTTTAGCATATTCTGATGAGGAGACTTGAACTTCTTGCTCCTGCAAGGAACGCTGACATCGGCATCGCGGCAATAGACTGCGGTGCCGATGCTGTGTATATCGCTGCTCCGCGGTTCGGGGCAAGGCAGGCCGCCGGAAACAGCATCGATGAAATTGCAAGGCTGTGCAGCCATGCCCATCTGTTCGGGGCAAGGATATTCGTAACCCTCAACACAATAATCTATGACTCAGAACTTCAGGATGCAATTGACACACTGCTTGCCGTACAGGAAGCCGGTGCTGATGCCGTTATAGTCCAGGACATGGCCTTCCCCTGGATGCTGCAGCACGGACTTCCCGGAAAAGAAGATGAAACACCTCCTGGAAAGATAAGGATACCGCTGCATGCATCGACCCAGTGCGCAATAAGGACACCGGAGAAGGCACGGTTCCTTGAACAGTCGGGATTCTCACGCCTTATTCTCGAAAGGGAGATGTCACTGGAGCAGATAAAGGAGATTTCAGGCAGTGTCAGCTGCGAAATAGAATTCTTCGTGCATGGTGCACTCTGTGTCTGCTACAGCGGGCAATGCTATCTGTCGGAAATGATTTCCGGACGAAGCGCGAACAGGGGCGCATGCATACAGGCATGCCGCTCCAGGTACGACCTTATGGACAGGGACGGCAACACCATAGCAAGGAACAAGTCCCTGCTTTCCCTGAAGGACTACAGCCTCAGGGACAGGATTGGAGACCTTGCCGAGGCCGGGGTAACATCATTCAAGATCGAGGGCAGGCTGAAAAACATCTCATACGTCAAGAATATCGTAAGGTACTATTCCATTGCACTTGACGAGTTCATAGCAAAGCCTGAAAATGCAGGACGTTTCACCAGGGCTTCATATGGGCTGGTGACAGGCGGATTCACTCCGGATCCGTACAAGACATTCAACCGTGGCTACACAGAACTTTTCCTTGACGGGAAAAAAGGCAGCTGGGCATCAATGGATGCAGCCAAATCCATGGGAGAGGAGCTTGGAACAGTCTCCGGACTGAACCGGAGCCATACAGGATTTACAATTGTCCATCCCGTACGCAAAGGCGTACATGGAGACAGACAGAAAGGAGTACAGGCAGCCGCACCTGCCATCAGCAATGGAGACGGACTTTCATTCATCAGCCGAAGCGGAGAAGTGACAGGAGTCAGGGCAGATGTCTGCAACGGAATGTCTGTACAGTGCAAGCCCTCACCGGAGCTTTACAACGGTGCAAGGATATTCCGCAACTACAGCATCGCCTTTGAAAAGGCCATGGAGTCAAATCCATGCCGCAGGCTCATTGATGTAAACATATCCGTATCTGCCATCAACGACTATATGGCAGACAGGAGCGCACAGGACTGCCAGGCCACACATTGCACGGGATGCACGGCAGTCATGGAAGCTACAAGACTGGGCAGCAAGGCCACGGCAGAAACGGCATCCCACATTGAAATCATGGCCATAAGCCAGGACGGGAGAGAAGCAAGGCTCACAATTCCTCCAGGGGCGGCTGCCGAGAACCAGGAGCGGATGAAATCCATATTCAAGGCACAGCTTTCCAAGACCTCCGGAATATACACATTCAACCTTGACAGCATTCCGGAAAGCATTGTCCTTCCACACATGCCGGCATCCGCAGTAAACGCTTTGCGCAGAGAACTGTCTGCACAGCTGGACGGACAGCCATGCAAGGCAGCCCCGCTCTACATATCAAGACATGCTGTAGGCACAGGAGCCTGCAGTAATCCTGCCGACGGGCTACAGGGCACGGACTGCATGGTTTTGGATTACAAGGCAAATATATCCAACCATCTTGCAGAAGCCCTGTTCACCGAAGCGGGACTGGCCGTAAATGAGAGTGCGTATGAACTTACCCATAGGGAGAATGCCGAGCTGATGAGAAGCAGATACTGCATCCGCCACGAGCTTGGACTATGTCCACGCTACCACCACAGCAAAGACAGCAGTCCGCTTTACCTCATGAACAACGGAAGACAGCTGACCCTTACATTCGACTGCGCCAGATGCGAGATGACAGTCTCAGGCTAAATCAGTATTCCACAATCTCGAACACAAGGTCTACGTCGCCATAGTGTGCAACGGCTCCGTTGTTTTCTTCAATATATCTCCTTGCGAGCTGACCTCTCCAGACAATGTCATCACGTATATTCAGCGGAAAGGTAATCTCAAAACCATAGCTCTTGGAATTGATCTTTACAACTCCAGAGCAGTTCCATGAGGTCCGTGTCCCGCCATCGTCCTCTACAATCATGAATGCACAGTGCGTCAGCTGTTCTGTCCAGTCGGAAAGCAACACTGCATTGAACGGCTGTGGCTTCCCTACCTGATTTCTCTTGACAACAATCATGAAATCAGTAACCATTGGATTGTACAGTCTCAGTTCCGCCTCCGTAGACGCATAGAATTCATCAATTCCGCCTATCTTTACAAAGAACTCAGACGCCCCGGCAAACCAGGAATCATAGTTCCTGTTCATCGTGAAATCCCTGAGGATAAGTGTCTGCAACGGCTTTTCAACAGTCTTTGCCGATAAAGTCCCCTTGCCTATGGCATCCATATATGAGCAGGACGGCCTTGGACGGACAATGATCTCTCCACCGCCACCTCCCCATTCCGGCTCCGACATACGGAGAAGCTCAAGGGAAGTATATGTACAGTCATCATTCCTGTTGACAACCCACACAGGATGCTTCATGGCAAACTCCTCATCAATTATAATCTCCTCAACAGAAGGTCTCCCGGAATTGTCTTCTGTCAGACGGTATCCAACATTGGCTGTCGAACTCCCATCCGGGTCAAATGTAATTACAGGGTATTCCTCGCCGTCCCAGGCTTCGGAATATGGCCAATATATCTGGATGTCGGACTGCTGGAGTATCGACATGTATCTCTCAGGAGTCACTTCCTGTGTTCCTTCCATTGAGGCTCCGGCCTTTGACAGTATTCCGTTGGCATTCCTTTCCAGAGTCTCTGCAATAAGTTCCCGGAGTGGTCTCTGGTATTCATTTACGCTCCTGGTCACGGGACGTCCCATCTCTTTTCTCCGGGCCGCCTTTGTCTCCTCCGGAATCCTGTCATCCCCGACGCCTGCACCTGGGACAACAAACAGGTCACGCATCATATACTCCTCATCATATCCGTTCCACGAAGATGATGTAACTGCATCATAGACTTCACGGAGATGCCCGCTGTCCATCTGTATCCCTGAAAGCAGAAGTGCGACGTCTTCAAGCGAGACATTGACCTCCGGCTCCAGATACTTATCAGGGTCATCATCAAGTTCCTCACACCCTGCCACTGCCATCGGCAATGCTGCAAGAATCCACAAAAACAAGTTTCTCCTCATAATAAGAATAATTTAATTCATTGTTTATTAGAGTATTCCAGCTACGGCACCGTCCGCGGCAGATGCCTTGAAAGGCAGGAATTACCCATCATGAGGCAAAGGAATAAAAAAATATCCGTGTTCTCAAAACAGCACACGGATAAATCTCAAAATCAGCAGCAGAACTCTGCACAACTATGATTTTTTGAATTTCACAAGACGATTTTGGTTACCAAAATCTTTTATTACGGCAATTTCCGACATTCCTGCAGAAGCAAAAATCGTGGCCACAGCATCGCCAAAAGCCTCATTTATCTCCACGATGCCGAATCCTCCCGGAATTATCCGTTTAAATGCAAACTCTGCAATAATGCGATAAAATTTCAGAGGATCGTCATCCGGGACAAAAAGCGCAAGCTCCGGTTCATGTTCCAGGACATTCCTCCTCATCATGCTCCGTTCCGATTCGCGGACATACGGAGGATTGCTCACAATTATGTCATACTCCGCAGGCAAGCCGTCCGGACAGAATCCGTCCGCACCGGAAAGCACATCATATTTCACAAACTCAGGAAACATATTGCCAGCTGCCTCAAGCTCCATGGACAAGCTGTAACCAGACTCCTGCAATGTGTCAGACTGACTACGGGCAACTTTCAGGGCAGCATCTGAAATATCCACGCCGACTACCCTTGAACCGGGAATCCCGGCTGCTAGTGTCCATGAGATACAACCTGAGCCTGTACACAGGTCAAGTACCTTAAGACGTGACATCTCCCTCATCGATGCACAGCATCCAGATGCCGCGGCTCGCTGCCCCTGCACAACAAGGGCCTCATATATGGTCTCCATGCAGAGCATCTCGGTCTCGGGACGTGGAATCAGGACATCCGGAGTCACATGGAAACGGTGTCTGCAGAAATCAGCATATCCAAGTACATACTGCAGAGGTTCAGACTTTTCAAGACGCGACAATGCAGCCAGGAAAATTTCAAGGCTTTCCCCTTGCACCGTCCTCCCCGGGTCTATGACATGTGTATATGACTCAACTCCAAGTACATCACCGGCAAGGCGCGAGACAATGGAACGGGCTTCCTCTTCCGGATAAAGTGAAGAGAGCGCCGTCCTGGACTCAGCTATAAGTTCCCGAAGGAGCATCGGCTATGAGTTTTCGATTATTGAACAGAGGAATTCTGACATGTCAATGCCTGCGGCACGCACCATCTGCGGCACAAGCGAAGCCGAAGTCATTCCCGGTATAGTATTGATTTCAAGGAAATAAAGCCCGTCTTCCGCGAGGATATAGTCCACACGCACAAGCCCGGAACACCCAAGATAGGCATATATCTTCTTCGATACTTCCTGAATCATTGCCGCTGTATCATCCGGTATATGCGCAGGGCAGATTTCCTGGCTCTGCCCATTATATTTTGCATCATAGTCAAAGTATTCATTCTCAGTGACAATCTCTATCACTGGCAAGGCAACATTCTCCTTTCCGTTGAAATAGACAGCATCAGTGAGTTCCCTGCCGGAAATAGCCTTTTCCGCAAGTACAGTCTTGCCCTCGGAAAATGCAAACTCAACTGCCGCCCTGAAATCCTCAGCCTTCTTGACCTTTGTCACGCCAAAGCTTGAGCCTCCGTCAGTAGGCTTGACAAACATCGGCAGTCCAAGCCGCTCAACAGCCTTCTGCGCAATGGCGTCTATATCATCGCCTTTACGGATAAAGATGTCATCGGCACATTTCACGAAATCCGCATCCCTGAAATAGCTCTTGCATGAATACTTGTCAAAAGTGATTGCAGACACAAATGAACTGCAGCTGCTGAACGGTATGCCAAGCATTTCCAGATAGCCCTGCATAAGGCCGTTCTCACCCGGTGTTCCATGCTGTACAATATAAGCATAGTCAAACTTTACCTTCCTGCCGTCCTGAACCACTGAGAAGTCAGTCTTGTCAATCCGGGGACGGCAGTCCTCCGGAATGGAGACTGTCTCTCCCCCATTCTCACGGTATCCTTGCAGGGACCAGTCACCGAAACGTGCAAAGATGTGATATATGTTGTATTTGCAGCCGTCAATGCTTGAAGCTACGAATGCCCCACTCTTGCATGAAACCTCCCATTCTGAGGAATCGCTGCCATATATTACTGCTATATTCCTGTATTTCATTTTATTGTTACAAATTCATCCATTATAATCAGTCAAAGAAGCTGGAGGCATCGTCTCCCTTTCCAGCCGCATCATTGTCGCTTCCGTCACAGTCAAGGTTCAAGTGCATTCCTGCAGGAGCGATGAACCTGTCTGCCTCAGAGACTCCAAGGGTTCCATCCTTTACAATCTTCTTCATGAAAAGTCCCCATATAGGAAGTGCCATATTCGAGCCTCCGCCCAATGCCAGTGACTCAAAATGGATCTGCCTGTCCTCGGCACCGACCCATACTCCAGCCATAAGCGACGGGGTATATCCCATAAACCAGCCATCCGCCTGGTCATTGGTTGTCCCTGTCTTTCCGGCAATCTCACCTTTCAGGCCATACTTCGTACGCAGACGTACACCTGTACCGCTGTTGATGACGCCCTGCATCAGGTTTGCCATGAGGTATGCAGTATATTCGCTTATGGCTTCTTTCTTGCGGTTATTGAACTCACTGATTACATTGCCCATATTATCCTCAATCCTGGTCACGAATATAGGCTCGATATAGACTCCGCCAGAAGGGAATGAGTTGTATGCGGCTACCATTTCATATAATGTAAGGTCAGCAGAGCCGACACATAGAGAAGGAACCTCAGGCAGATAGCTTCCGATTCCCATCTTCCGCATCATGTCAACCATGGCATGTGGGCCGAACTGCTTCATCAGATATGCGGATATATTGTTGGAGCTCTTGGTCAATCCCCATTTGAGCGTCACAGTCTGCCCTATCCATTCATCCTTGTCAGTACTCTTGGGTGTCCATGTATCGTCCTGGTTAGCCCCGACGATGAAAGTCTGCGGGACATTGACAACCTTGTCGCAAGGGGACATCCCCTCCTGCATCGCCAGAGTGTAGAGGAACGGCTTTATCGTTGAACCGACCTGGCGTTTTCCCTGGCGAACATTGTCATATTTGAAATAGCGGTAGTCCGGGCCGCCGACATACGCCTTTACATGGCCTGTAACAGGCTCTATCGCCATGATTGCCGCACGGAGATGTGCCTTATAGTATTTAATGGAATCATTGGGAGTCATAAGGGTATCTATGTACCCTCTCTTCCCCCATGAGAACACCCTCATCTGCACCTTTTCGTTGAAGCTCCTTGTGATTTCTGCATCGGATGCCCCACGGGCCTTCATCATCCTGTAGCGGTCACTCCAGCGGCGCGCCTGCTTCATGAGACGGTCAATTGTAGCCTGGTCTATCTTGTCTGTAAACGGCTTGTTCCTCTTCCATTTCATGTCTCTCCAGAACGCATTCTGCAAATCCTTCCCGAGATGTTCGGCCACAGCTTCCTCCGCATACTGCTGCATCCTGTAGTTCAACGTAGTATATATCCTCAGGCCGTCCTTGTCAAGATTATATCGTGAGCCGTCTGCCTTCTTTGTCTTTTCAAGCCAGCCATACAGTTCGTTGTCAGCCCACTGCAGCGAGTCTACAACATAGTCCTCATACTGGCTGTAGGAAGACCTCTTAGGCTGTTTTGCTGACATTGTACGCCTTAGCATGTCCCTGAAATATGGAGCAATGCCGGCATTGTGGTCCTGTATCCTGTATGACAGCACAATCGGTATTCCGCATATTGAATCTTTCTGTGCTTCAGTAAGGTAACCGGCCTTCTCCATCTGGCCAAGCACAAAATTCCTGCGTTTCAGGGCAGGCTCCGGATTGAGTGCAGGATTATAGCGTGTGGGCTTGTTGACCATGCCGACCAGCATTGCGCTCTCCTCCACTGTCAGTTCTGAAGGATTCTTGCCGAAGAAAGTCTGCGAAGCAGCCTTGACACCATACGCGTTGCTGCCGAAGAAAATGGCATTCATGTACATGTCCATTATCTCGTCCTTTGTGTAGTTTCTCTCCAGCTTGACAGCAGTAATCCATTCTTTCAGCTTTATCCACACCATCCTCACCTGATAGACACCGGGGATACGGCTCCTTGCATCCGCACGGGGATATAGGGTCTTGGCAAGCTGCTGAGTTATGGTACTTCCTCCTCCCTGTCCGCTGTCACCCATGAGAAGAGTCTTGAACAGGACACGTCCAAGGCTCACGAGGTCAATTCCTGAATGGCTGTAGAAACGGAGGTCCTCAGTTGCCACTGCTGCATTGACAAGATGCGGGGAAAGTTCTCCATAGCTCACGTATGAACGGTTCTCGATATGGAATGTATTCAGAATCTCCCCGTCCTCGGCTATTATCTGTGTAGCAAACTTGCTGTCCGGATTCTCCAGTTCCTCAAATGACGGAATGTCAGCAAACGCCCATACTGCAAGAAGCAGCAGGACCGCCGATACCGCCGGAACTGCAACAATGATCCAGAACCATTTTATTATACGTTTCCTGGTGCTGTCTTTCATCCTGTTATATTTAATGTCCTTAACTTGCTGTGCCCATGGCCCGGGAGCATGGCGAAATGCTGCCCTGTGCAAGCTCCTGTCTCCGCTTCCCGAAGGAAAACCGTACCTGCAGGCCTGCACACACCGGCAGAGCACATAAAGTTGCAAAATTAACAACAAAATTTGGAAAATTGCCCTGTTTGTTTCTTACTTTGCATTTTCATTTGGACGGGACATGGGAATTTCATGTCTGCCATACGCTTAAAAACAGATTTATATATGGGTAATCAGAATCTTGTCATAGTAGAGTCCCCGGCAAAGGCAGGGACTATCCAGAAATTCCTCGGTAAGGATTTCACAGTGAAATCCAGTTTCGGGCATATACGTGACCTTAACGACAGTTCACTCAGCATTGATGTCGAGAACGGGTTCATGCCTGAATATGTGATACCGGATGACAAGAAGAAGGTCGTGTCCGAACTCAAGAAAGCCGCCAAGGCAGCTGATACAGTCTGGCTGGCATCCGATGAGGACCGTGAGGGTGAAGCCATAAGCTGGCATCTGTATGAGACGTTAGGCCTGAAGAAAGAGAGCACAAAGCGCATTGTGTTCCACGAGATTACGAAAAATGCAATATTGAATGCAATCGAAAATCCAAGGGACATTGACATGAGCCTGGTTGATGCCCAGCAGGCACGCCGTGTCCTTGACCGCCTGGTAGGATTCGAACTGTCACCTGTGCTGTGGAGGAAAATCCAGCCGAAGCTTTCCGCAGGACGTGTACAGTCTGTTGCGCTCCGTCTTGTCGTTGACAGGGAAAGGGAAATCCTGAACTTCCAGAAGGAGCAATATTACAAGGTTGAGGCATTCTTCCACCCGGAGGGTACAGCAGAAGGGCTCGTGGTAAAGGCGTCCCTCGACCGGAAATTCCCTGACATTGCCGGCGCAAGGGCATTCCTTGAAAGATGCATAGGGGCAAATTTCAATATAAGGAACATAGAGAAGAAGGAGGTAGGCCGTGTTCCTGCGGCACCGTTCACAACATCATCACTGCAGCAGGAAGCAGCAAGAAAGCTGCATCTGTCTGTAAGCCAGACAATGAGCATAGCACAGAAGCTATACGAGCAGGGACTCATCACCTATATGCGTACCGATTCAACCAACCTGTCCTCACTTGCGGTGAATACAGCCAGGCAGTTCATCTGCGGAAATTTCGGAGAGGAATACTCCCGTCCGAGACAATACAAGACAAAGGCAAAGGGCGCACAGGAGGCGCACGAAGCCATCAGGCCTACATATATAGAGAACACGCACATCAACGGGACTCCACAAGAGCAGAGGCTGTATGAACTTATATGGAAAAGGACCGTGGCCAGCCAGATGAGCGATGCAAGAATCAGCAGGACAGACATAAAGGTCGGGTTTGACAAGGGAGATGAACTTTTTGCAGTACAGGCAGCCCAGGTCATATTTGACGGTTTCCTCAAACTCTACATGGAAAGCAGCGACGAACAGCAGCAGGATGCAGAAGAAGTGATGCTTCCGGAACTCAGCATAGGTGATGTGATGACAGAAACGGGAATCACAGCAGACACAAAGTTCACATCCGCCCCTTCAAGATATTCAGAGGCTACACTGGTAAAGAAGCTTGAAGAACTTGGCATAGGAAGGCCGTCAACATACGCTCCGACAATCTCGACCCTCACAAAGGGACGCGGATACATTGTCAAGGGAGACAAGGAAGGGGAGAAAGTGCAAGTAACCAACCTTTCCTTGAAAAACGGCAAGATTTCATCGTCATCCAAGACAGAGAATATCGGTGTGGAGAAAGGCCGTCTGCTTCCGCAGGAAATAGGAATGATTGTAACTGACTATCTTGTCGAGCATTTTGAGCACATCCTTGACTACGGCTTCACTGCAAGCGTTGAGGAGGACTTCGACAGGATTGCAGCAGGAGAAGAGACATGGAACAAGGTCATTGCGGAGTTCTATGCACCTTTCCACAAGACTGTGGATGAAACGATGAGCAACAAGGAGTACAGCCATGTGAGCCGCGAGCTGGGCGTTGACCCCAAGGACGGAAAGATGCTTACAGCAAAATACGGCAAATACGGCCCTTACGTACAGAAAGGCGACGGAGAAGACAAAGTGTACGCAAATCTCGCACAGGGCCAGCTAATTGAGAGCATTACACTTGAAGATGCGCTTAAGCTTTTCGAACTCCCGAGGAATGTCGGGCAGTACAAAGGGATTGACATAATCTGTACAAAGGGACGCTTCGGGCCATATATCAAATATGGTGACAAGAACATTTCGCTCCCAAAGGGCACGGACCCGTTAAGCGTCAGCCTTGACAAATGTGCGGAAATCATCGAGGCAAGCCTAAACAGGCCTGCAGTTGACATCATATCTGAGTTTGAAGGCGGAATACAGGTCATCAACGGAAACTATGGCCCATACATCAAGTTCAACGGAAGCAACTACAGGATTCCTAAAGACACTGATGCAAAGTCTCTTACAGAATCTGACTGCAAATCGATAATCGAGAACGGCAAACCGACCGGCGGTGCAAGGAAATTCAGCAGGAGAAGCAGGAAATAAGCGCAATGCCGAATGGCTATATCCGATGCGCTCCAGATGTGTCTTTTGACTGCATCTGGAGCGCATGCCTTTTATCCATAAAGTGCATACATATCCGGCAACAGTCCACTATTATCCGAAATTTTCATGGCGCATATTGACGGAACCGTTGTTTTTTATTATTTTTTTTATAAATTCGCATTTTGCGATAATTATTTTAATACAAACGAACTATGCCGGTCTATCACATTGATCGAATCGATCAGAAAATCCTTTATTTTCTCATCAAGAACGCAAGGATGCCGTTTCTTGAGATTGCCAGGGAGTGCGGCGTCTCTGGCGCTGCAATACACCAGAGGGTCAAAAGACTTGAAGCCAATGGTGTAATAACTGGTTCAAGGCTTCTCGTCAAGCCCCAGGCCATAGGCCTTAACGTATGCGCCTTTATCAGCGTATCATTGTCTGAAGCGAACAAATATCCGGAAGTAATCGAATCATTCAAGAGAATCTCGGAAATTGTAGAATGTCATTTCATCACAGGAAGATATGCATTGCTGCTTAAAGTATATTGCATTGACCATGACCACCTTATGGAAGTCCTGATAAACACGATCCAGAAGACTCCATATGTACAGTCCACAGAAACAATGATTTCACTTGACCAGGCTATCGAGAGACAGGTCTGGGTAAAGGAATACCAGAGCACGAATTTTACCAGGGACATTGTCACAAAGGAGTAAGCACCTTCTCACCGGATGGCCTTGAGCGACATGATTGCCTCCGCAAGGACAAGGTCTTCCCTTGTAGTTATCTTTATATTGTTCCGGTCACCATCCACATATCTGACCGGAATATTTTTTCTTTCCACCACAGAAGCATCGTCTGTGAACAGAGGGTCAAATGCCTGCATATAAGCTTCCCTCAGCACCTCTGAATGGAATACCTGCGGGGTCTGCGCACCGAACAGGACGCTACGGTCTGCAGATGCTCCTGTCACAGGTTCAAGCCTTTCAGTCCCGCCGTCTCCTTCTACACGCCTCAATACCTTAAGTGTATCCACAACGGGGACAACAGGGACAACAGCAGGGGCGGACACGGCCACATCAAACATATCCCTTATCATCTCAACAGGGACAAAGGGCCTGACACCGTCATGTACAGCAACAGCCGCTCCGTCAGGAATCCTGGCAAGAGCGTTCTTCACGGAATGGAACCGTGTAAATCCTCCCGGCACTATCGTCTGGGGACATACAAAGCCGGTCCTGATGCAATATTCCTTCCATAGGGCAATATGTTCCTGCGGAAGTACTGCCATCACCTTTATGTCCGGGACAGCCTCAAGGAAACGCTCTATCGAGAGCCTGAGGACAGCCTTTCCTCCAATCTCCATAAACTGCTTTGGTACAGCACCTCCCATCCGCACACCTTTTCCTCCTGCCGTGACTATCAGAAATTTTTTCCTTTCCATGTAACTTAATTGTTCTCTTTTGTTCGCAAATTTAACTTTTTTCCGTAATTTTACGACCTCAAAATTAAACCGACAGATTTTAGTATGGGATTTTCTTTTTTGACCCAGGAACTTGCCATCGACCTGGGCACAGCAAATACGGTGATTTTCCAGAATGACAAGATCATACTGGACGAGCCAAGCATTGTAGCATTTGACAACCTTACAGGTAAAATGATAGCCATCGGGCAGAAGGCCAAGCTGATGCAGGAAAGGGAGAATCCCGGCATCAAGACAGTCCGCCCTCTCAGGGACGGTGTCATCGCAGACTTCGATGCCGCTGAAATCATGATACGCGGATTCATCAGGCAGGTGAACAGGAAACGCAGGTCAATCTTCACCCCTAACCTTAAGATTGTGGTAGGCATCCCGTCCGGAAGCACCCCTGTCGAGCGCAAGGCAGTAAGGGAGTCCACAGAGCGTGCCGGAGGAAGGGATGTATATCTGATATACGAGCCAATGGCTGCCGCCCTCGGTATCGGGCTTGACGTGGAGGCACCTAAAGGGAACATGGTTGTTGACATAGGAGGAGGAACAACTGAGATTGCCGTAATATCACTCGGAGGAATCGTGGTACAGGACAGTATCCGTGTAGCAGGAGACGTGCTGACAAGCGACATACAGTACTACATGAGGCAGCAGTACAACATCAAGGTAGGAGAAATCACTGCTGAAAAGATAAAGATTGCAGTAGGTTCCGTGCTTCCTGAGCTTGAGGTAGAGCCTGAGCCATTTACAGTAAGGGGACCTAACCTGATGACGGCTCACCCGATTGCAGCGACAATCACATATGAGGACATCTCACACTGCCTTGACAAGAGCATTGCAAAGATAGAGACCGGAATCCTGCATGTCCTGGAGCAGACTCCGCCTGAGCTTTACTCGGACATAGTGGAGAACGGAATCTTCCTTTCCGGGGGCGGTGCACTCCTGAGGGGGCTTGACAAGAGGCTCAGCGAGAAGGTGAATATCCCGTTCCATGTTGCAGAGGATCCTCTGAGGGCTGTGGCACGCGGAACATGCCTTGCCCTGAAGAACGCGGAACATTATCCATTCCTCATGAGATAAGATGTCCCGCAAAGGAAACATATTATATTACATGACAGTCGCAGCTATCTTCATCATAATGGAGGTAGCTGCATTGGGTATGTTGAAATATAACGGGATTCTCCAGGACACATGGATTTCAAGAGGCGTGCATGGCTTCATGTCCACTGTCTGGGGAGGGACGGAGTCCATATCCAGGTATTTCCGTCTCAACAGGATAAATGAGGAACTGGCAGAGGAGAATGCACTCCTGCTCAGGAAGCTGAGGGAATACGGGCACATTTCCATGGCTGATAAATTGGAAGACGGCACGTCAGCCTACTGCATAGGCAACTACATGTACATCCCTGCTGCAATCACAAAGGCTGGCAACAGCCGCCAGCACAGCTACCTGATAATCAACAAAGGCTCCATGGACGGGATCAAGGCCCATTCGGGCATAGTGACCAGGAACGGTGTCATAGGCATTGTAGATGCTGTCAGCCAGCATTATTCATACGCAAGGGCGTTCACCAACGCCGACATGGCTGTAAGCGCAAGGATTGGAAAAGACGGGGCCGTCGGGGCGTTGAGATGGAATGGCAGGGACACCAGAAGCGCGATATTGGGTGAAATCCCGCAGCACATCGAGGTTGTCAGGGGCGACACGGTCTACACAAGCGGGTATTCCGCCATATTCCCACCTGACATACCTATCGGGACCATAGAGACATGGAAGACGATAAACGGGGCGACATACGAAAT
Source organism: Bacteroidales bacterium (assembly GCA_023667095.1). Lineage (GTDB taxonomy): Bacteria > Bacteroidota > Bacteroidia > Bacteroidales > UBA932 > Cryptobacteroides. The sequence continues at coordinate 31,391 of JAMPAT010000009.1, read as the reverse complement.
TGACATCCTGATGTTTACTGATTTCAGTAAAGTCCGGTATGTGACTGTGACAGCCAACCTTGACAAGGAAGAACTAAAGGAACTGGAGACAAGATGAAGAATGCAGTCCAGAATTTCGGGATAATATTCCCGCTGCTGCTTATTGCCCAGGTGGTGATAGGCAACTACTTCAATTTCAGCCCATACATCATGCTGTCTATCCTGCCTGCCATGATTCTCTGCATTCCGGTTTCCATAAACACTGTCTGGGTTATGGCAATCGCATTTGCCTCGGGACTGGCAGTAGATTTCCTGGCAGAGGGCATACTCGGGCTGAACACGCTTGCACTGGTTCCTGTAGCATTGTCACAGAAGACAATAATCAGGATAATCATGGGAGAGGACATGCTGACAAGACAGGACAACTTCTCGTTCAGGAAAAACGGGGCCGCAAAGATTTCATACGCACTGTTCCTTGCCATGATGATATTTTTCGTCATATACATACTTGCAGACGGAGCCGGTGTACGTCCTTCCTGGTTCAACGCCGCAAGGTTTGCCGGAAGCATGGTGTGCACATTCCCGCTTTCATTGTTTGTTGTGAATATCCTCACCTCCCAAAACAATTAGACAGATGAAACTGGACAGGCCAAACAAGCTGCTCATAGGATTAGGAATCACGGCTGCAATCCTTATTGCACGCCTGTTTGTCATACAGATTATCGATGACAAGTTCAAGATTGACGCGTCCAACAACTCAATGGTCTACCAGACAATCTATCCTGTGCGCGGAATCATCCATGACAGGAACGGGAAAATACTTGTCGGCAACAAGACTACCTACGACCTGCTTGTCACCCCACGCGACGTGGAGGCATTTGACACTGCGACATTCTGCCGTGTGCTCGGTGTGGAAAAGGAATTCGTGACCAGGAAATTCGGGGAATACAGGAAGAACAGGAGGAGAATCGGCTACCAGTCGGTCGTAATGATAAAGCAGCTTTCGCCGGAAACCTATATGAAATTCGCAGAGGTGGCGTATATGTTTCCCGGATTCAGCGGCCAGGTCAGAAATGCAAGGGAATACCCGTTCAATGCAGGAGGGAACCTGCTCGGATATGTCTCCGAGGTCGATCAGTCATATATCAACAGGCACGAGGGCGAATATAAGGCCGGGGACTACGCAGGGATGACAGGAATAGAGGCTGCAAGGGAAAAGGACCTGAGAGGCGAGAAAGGCTATGCTGTATACCTGAGGAATTCGCACAACAGGATAATGACGCGCTACAGGGACGGGGAGATGGACAAGGAAGCCGTTCCTGGAAATGACATAACGACAACAATCGATGCGGAACTGCAGCATTACGGACAGATGCTGATGCAGAACAAGGTCGGAAGCCTCGTTGCAATCGAGCCTTCCACCGGTGAGATTCTGACACTTGTGTCAAGTCCTGGAATAGACGTGGACATACTCGCGGACTTCGGGAACCATTACGGGGAAGTGGTCTCCAACCCGTACAAGCCGATGTTCAACAGGGCTGTACAGGCACCATATCCTCCAGGCTCCGTATTCAAGCTCGTCAACGGCCTTATCGGCCTGCAGGAAGGGGTCCTTGCACCTTCAACATGCTATCCATGCAGTATGGGATACCATTTCGGGAAACACAAGCTCGGATGCCATGCCCACCGTTCCCCGCTGAACCTGGAGGAGTCCATCATGATGTCATGCAACGCATACTATTGCTATGTCCTGAGAAACCTGCTTGAGAACAGCAGGTACAGCAACATCGGAGAGGCACTTGATGTGTGGAACAGCTATGTCAAGAGTTTCGGGTTCGGGCGGAAGCTCGGGAGCGACTTCCCGGCTGAACTTGGAGGCACAATCCCGGATTCGAAATATTACAACAAGGTCTATGGCAAAGGCGGCTGGAAAGCTACCACAATCATATCCCTGTCAATAGGCCAGGGTGAGATAGGATGCACCCCTCTGCACCTTGCAAACCTCTGTTCTACAATCGCGAACCGTGGATTCTACTATATCCCGCACATTGTCAAGGACTCCGAAAACGTCTCAATTGATGACAAATACAAAGAGAAGCAGTACACGATGGTGGACACCCTTCATTTCCCGAAAGTTGTGCAGGGGATGTACAGGGCTGTCAACAGCGGATACGGCTCCGGAGGTACGGCCAGCGTAGCGGAGGTCAAGGGCCTGGACATCTGCGGAAAGACAGGTACAGCGCAGAATCCGCGCGGAGACGACAACTCCGTCTTCATCTGCTTTGCGCCAAAGGACAACCCCAAGATAGCCGTTGCTGCATACGTTGAGAACGGCTCATTCGGTGCGGCATGGGCTGCCCCTATCGCCTCACTGCTTGTCGAGAAGTATCTGAACGGGGAAATCGGGGAATCCCGCAAGCCACTGGAGAAAAGGGTCCTTGACGGCAACCTGATGCACAAGGTCAAACCGAACTAAGCATAAAAGCCATATGCAACTGACAGAAAAAGGATTATCCAAGAACATTGACTGGATTCTGGTCCTGTGCTATGCTGTGCTGACAGCTATCGGGATCATCAACATATATGCTTCCATACATTCCGCAGAGGCAGGTTCGATACTGAGTCTGTCCGGAAGAAGCGGCAAACAGTTCATGTGGCTGATGATCAGCCTTGCGATGGCTGTGCTGATTGTGTTCATATTCAACCCGAGGATTTACGAAAGCCTTTCCGTACCTATATATGCACTGACAATTCTCCTTCTGGTAACTGTCATATTCCTCGGGACATCTACAAAAGGTTCCCAGTCATGGTTCGTCTTCGGCCCTATAAAGTTCCAGCCTGCCGAAATCTCAAAGATATCGACATCGCTGCTTCTTGCCACGGTCATGGGGCAGTACGGATTCAAGATGGGAAACATGAAGCATTTCCTGACGGTTGCGGCAATCATAGTCCTCCCGATGCTGATAATCATACTGCAGAATGAGACAGGGACGACCCTGGTGTATGTGGGATTTGCATTTGTCCTCTACAGGGAGGGACTTTCCGGATGGCTGCTGTTTATGATCGGCATGGCCATAGTCCTGTTCATAATGACGCTTACAGTATCGCCATATATGGCCATACTTTTCCTGCTGGCTGTGGCGACATTCTGTGACGCAATCTATTCCGGCAGGCTTAAAGGGTGGGCAATCAAATATCTTCCTGCCATCATTGCGCTGGGATTTGTCCCTGCTGCCATTGTGCATATAGCTGGGCTTTTCGAGAATCCGGAAGAGATAGCTGCAGCCGTCAATCCACTATATATACTTGGAGCAGCAATGGTGGCTGTGCTTCCGATATCACTGTTCCAGGCATACCGGAGGGGCAATGCCTTTACATATTTTGCTGCAGCGGCTGTGATTGCCGGTACACTCTTAGTGTTTTCCACAGAATTCCTGTTCAACAGTGTGCTGCAGGATCACCAGCGCAAACGTATCGAGGTCCTTCTCGGCATGAAGGAGGATCCTTCAGGAGTTGGATACAATGTAAACCAGTCCATGATTGCAATAGGTTCGGGAGGGCTGGCCGGCAAAGGATACCTCAACGGCACGCAGACCACGTACGGATTTGTCCCGGAGCAAAGTACTGACTTTATTTTCTGTACAATCGGTGAAGAATGGGGATTTCTCGGATCGTCTGCAGTCATCCTCATATATATCTTCATGATATGGAGGATTGTGCACAATGCGGAGAAGAGCAAGGAGGCATTCACAAGGATATATGGCTATTGCGTTGCAAGCTGCATATTCATGCACCTGTTCATAAATATAGGCATGACAATCGGAATCATGCCTGTCATCGGAATCCCGCTTCCCTTCATAAGCTATGGGGGCTCCTCACTGCTGGCATTCACCATATTGCTGTTCATATTCATTGCATTGGACGGCCACGACAGGCGATATTCCAATTAATTTGATTACTTTTGCAGTCTTGTTTATCGGAATCCTGCAGGAAAACGGCTGGAGACGGTAGGCAGACGGATAAGAAACTACTATAAACTTAAACTAAATTTATTATGGGACTTCTTGAAGGAAAAGTTGCCGTCATCACTGGTGCGGCAAGAGGTATAGGAAAGGCTATCGCCATGAAATTCGCATCTGAAGGTGCCGATATCGCCTTTACTGACCTCGTAATCAATGAGGCTGCCGAGGCAACCGTAAAGGAGCTTGAGGCATTTGGAGTAAAGGTCAAGGCTTACGCTTCCAATGCAGCTGATTTCGAAGAGACTCACAAGGTTGTCACTGAAATCCACAATGAGTTCGGACATATTGACATCCTTGTAAACAATGCCGGAATTACAAAGGACGGCCTTATGATGAGGATGGAGGAGAAGCAGTGGGACGCTGTCATCGCTGTCAACCTCAAATCTGCATTCAACTTTATCCACGCCTGCACACCAATCATGGCAAAGCAGCGTGAAGGAAGCATCATCAATATGTCTTCTGTTGTAGGTGTCTCAGGAAACGCAGGACAATGCAACTATTCTGCATCAAAGGCCGGGCTTATCGGACTTGCCAAGTCCATAGCAAAGGAGATGGGTCCACGCGGAATCCGTGCAAACTGTATAGCTCCTGGATTCATCATCACTGACATGACCAATGCACTTTCTGACAAGGTGAAGGAAGAGTGGGCAAAGACTATCCCTCTCCGCCGTGGAGGTACTCCTGAGGATGTGGCGAATGTTGCCCTCTTCCTGGCTTCTCCACTTTCTTCATATGTCAGTGGACAGGTTATACATTGCTGCGGTGCTATGAACTGCTAATGCAGTTCATAGCACGTTGTTACCCCCCTGCACCCCCACTGGGGGATCACGTCCCTGACCGGGACGGTCCCTGAAGGGACTTCCGAGCTAAACACTGGAATTGAAGGCAGCGGTCAAGGAAAGGCAGGAACATGTGCGCGGGCAGTTCATAGTTATGACAATACAATATGTTATAGGGGCGGTTGCGGATGTACTTATGCCAAGACATTGCGCAGTGTGCGGAAGGAAATTGCTCGTTGGAGAGAAATACCTCTGCACAGCTTGTCGTGAAGACATCCCTATGACGTACAACTGGAACATGCCGCACAACCCTATGGCAGACAGGTACAATGCAATGATACAGCGCGGTCTCGAAAGATATGAGCCATATTCTTTCGCAGCCGCGCTCTTCTTTTTCCGTTCCGGTTCGGACTACCGTAATATCTGCTACGGACTGAAATACCATGGAGAACTGGCCATTGGACAGCATTTCGGAAAGATGCTTGGAGAAAAGATTGCCTGCTCGCAGCATTTCTGTGATGTGGATGCAATAGTACCGGTTCCCCTGCATTGGACAAGGAAATGGAAACGCGGATATAACCAGGCCGAGGTTATTGCACGGTCCATTGCCACAGTGACCGGGACCAAGGTGTATCCGGAAATCCTTGTACGGAGAAGACACACAAAGACACAGACAAAGCTTGACATTGAGCATAAATGCCTGAATGTCTGCGGAGCATTTTCAGTCAACTGCGGATTCATACACCGGTTCAATGTACAGCAATCTTGCAGATACGACACCCGGAAAGACATGGCAACGGTATGGAGCAGCCCTTTCAGGCATATCCTTATTGTGGACGATGTATTCACAACGGGAGCTACAGTCAATGCCTGCTACAAGGCACTCAGGGAAGTATTTCCAACAGATGTACGGATAAGTGTCGCCACACTTGCCTGTGTATAGACGATGCTATTCCGGCAGATGTATACGTGATTTGGGAATGAAATAATACTTTACGAGGTCTGTTGCCACCTTTTCGTTGGCCGCCAGGATGATATCCGATCCGCGACATGCTCTGCGGTGACGTATATTACGGTAATGCCTCTGAATCCAGTTGAAATGCTGCCTGTCGCTGAGGAAACTCAAATCCTCGACAAGCACAACCTTTTTGCCTGAGTTGTTTTTATACCGCTTCATTATTAAACTTTTTCGTAGAAAAATTAAAACAGCTTCTTAACTTTGTGCCCAGAAACTTCTGCAAAAATACGAAAGAAAAACCATGTACAGAAAAGCTTTATCAATATTCCTTGCCTTATTTTTCATCTGCCTGGCCTTTCACACAGTTTCGGCACAGACAATCAGGCCATTGGGCAATACAACTGTGGATATGCCCACACTTGCAGTCCAGGCTTACGGAGCACAGCAAGTGTCACAGCTGAAGGCTTCAATGGATATGGATATCAGACAGCTCAGGTTCAATGCTGCGCCGGCTTTCAGGTACAGATATGACGACTATATACAATACTCCCCTGCCGTTCTCATGGCCGGACTCAAGGCTTTTGGATACAAGGGGCGCAGCTCCTGGGGAAGGATGCTTGTCTCAGATGCCTTTTCGGCAGCAGTGATGGCGGGTGCAGTGAACGGTCTGAAATATTCAGTACGCAGGCTACGTCCAGACAACACCTCACGCAATTCTTTCCCTTCAGGACATACGGCGACTGCATTCATGGCAGCAACAATGCTGCACAAGGAATATGGCTGGAGAAGTCCATGGTTCAGCATAGGAGGATATACGGTAGCGACAGTCACCGGAATTTCCAGGATGCTCAACAACAGGCACTGGATGAGCGATGTCCTGGCGGGGGGGGCAATAGGAATAGGCTCCGTACATCTCGGATATTTCCTCAGTGACCTCATTTTCAAGGAAAAGTACCTTTATGACGGATATGAGAAGCCGGACATGTTTGCATACGACTTTGACCACAGGTACTATGAGGCCGGAGTCTCGTTTGCACGCAGGTTTGTGCTCGGATCCTCCTCCAACAAGGCTGCAGGCATTCTGCCACAGAGAGGAAGCTCTGCTGCAATATTCGTAAATGTACCGGTTGTACCGAGGACAGGAATTGCAGCAAGGGTCTCGGCCAATGAGCTTTTGTTCATAGCTGTGGACGGGAGCAATATGGAGGGAACAGATTTGCAGGCCAACAGTGCAGAGAATTCCTACAACATGTACAATGCCCTTGTGGGAGCATTTTGGCAATACCCTTTTCCTAAACTGCTGGAATTTGAAATAAAGACAATGATTGGATATGCATGGCAGCAGAAAAGCCATATCGAAGGCGCAACCAATGGAATTGATGTACTGGCAGAGATCGCTGCCACACTCAGGGCCGGGGAAAATTTCAGGATAAAGGCCTTTGCCGAGTATGAGACATTCAGTTTCTCGCAGCAAAAGCCATATATCAATTCTTTCCTGTTGGGTTTTTCTACATCTTTCTGCTGGTAGTTGGCCGTGGAGCTAATCCAGATAAAGTTCAACTATTTGCTTGCGCACCCTTTTGGATATGCCATCATGAAATCAAGATGGCATGAGCAGCCCGATAATCCATAAGTAGCTGAGGATTATTCTACTACAAGTACCTTAAAGATGGCCTTGTGGATTGTACCTTCACCGATCAGAGGTGCATGTGCTGTCTCCGGGGCGAAAGTGACGGCTTCGCCTGGCTGAGCGGTTATTGTCTCCTCCACCGGGTCCTTGTAGAACAGGATATCCTTTTCTGTGTTGAATTCCCCGTCAGGCTCCTGGCAGGCGGAACGTGGCTTCACTCCGTATGTCTCTGCCTTCGACAGCGGTACCTGGATGTCAATATATCTGTCATGTACCTCAAGACGAGCCTGCTGAGGGGTTTTCATCTGGCTGTCAACGATATTTACAAAAAGGTTTTCACCGTCGATAGGATGTTTTCCCGGTTCAAGGGCATTGAGGTCAGTATTCCCGATGAACTCAATTGCCTTTGCATAATAGGGGTTTTGCATAAATTTCTCTTCCATATCAAAAATATTTTTCGCGAATATACAATTTTTTACGCTATCTTTGCCGATAAGTTTGCTCTGGTGGTGGAATAGGTAGACACGCGGGACTTAAAATCCCGTGGGCAGAAATGTCCGTACGGGTTCGATTCCCGTCCGGAGCACACTTAAAGGTTGCTGACTTGTTTGCATCAAACCGGTTGGCAACCTTTTTCATATATAGTACTTTTGCGTGCTCACTCATTTGCAAATCACAGGGACACACAGTTTTCCAGGTGCTTCCACTCTTGTGGCATTATTGGAAGGCCATTGCAAAACAAGAGCGTGCCATGTGGCAAACAAAAATGCTCACCTGGCACGCTTGACATATTCGGATGGCGGCTGCCTCCCTATTTCACGAGAGGCTCATCCATAGACTTGATGACTGCCCTGTTGATTCTTGCGAGACGTTCCTCATCCACCTTGATGACCTTGCGGTCGTAAGTCATGATTCCGTTGACCTCACCCTCTACATCGGTAGTCTGTGTATAGACTGCTGCAGAGCATCCGGTACGGGTGAACACCTTGAGCATTTCAGCGAATTTCTCATATTCATCAAGGACTTCCTTGCCGTTAGAATATTTCACATATCCCCAGTTCCTGTCCTTCTGCCACAGATGTCCCTCGACAGGAAGACCGATTCCTCCGTATTCTCCAAGCACATTTATAAACCTGGCCTCAAAGGCATTCATTGCAGGGAACGGATAATGATGCACATCGATAATGTCTCCACAGAAAGAGAAGTTTCCGCCTGAAGACTCGTTGATCAGCCTTGTAGGGTCAAGCTTGCGTGTAAGTTCAACAGCCACAGGAGTATCAAACTGTCCCCATGCCTCATTGAAAGGAACCCAGACAACGATACACTGGAACTTCTTGAGTGACTGGATAATGTCAGTCCACTCTCTGTAGTAGTTCTGCTTCCATTCCTCAGGGATCACACAGTCAGTACCTCCGACAAAGCTGTCACCGGCCCATCTGTTACGTACATTCTTCTCTATTTCTGCGTCACGGTATGCCCTGCGGCCATGGTCAGCAATGCTTGGCATGTCCTGCCATACAAGCATTCCGAGCACATCGCACCAGTAATACCATCTTGCCGGCTCGACCTTGATATGCTTGCGTATCATATTGAAACCCCAGTCCTTTGTCTTCACTATATCGAATTTAAGGGCCTCATCTGTAGGTGCAGTATAGAGACCGTCCGGCCACCAGCCCTGGTCAAGGGGACCATACTGGAAAAGAGGCGCATTATTCAGGCCTATTCTCTTGTAGTCGTAGCTATAGCGGGTTTTCTGTGAACGGCACATGGACACCTTGCGCATTGCAGTATAGCCGTCTACGCAGTCCATTACCTTCTTGCCGCGGACGATGCTTATCTTTATTCCATATAGGTAAGGCTCGTCAGGAGACCATGTCTTCATGTCCGGCACTGCAATCTCAGCCTTGCCGTCCTTGACAACAGCCTCTGCAAGTACTGTAGAGCCGGGAGTCTCCGCGCTATATCCCACAGCGCCTTCGACAAGCTGTACCTTCACAACATCTGCAGAAGTGACACCCTCGGAAGCCACCTCGAATGACATCTTTGCGTTGTCAATGTCGGAAACTACATAATAGTCTGTAATATGGGCTGCTGCCACAGGTTCCATCCACACAGTCTGCCAGATTCCTGTCACAGGGGTATACCAGATACCTTCAGGTACACAGATCTGCTTGCCGCGCGGCTGATAGGAATTGTCAGTTGCATCAAACACTTTCATTGTAAGGGTCTGCCTGCCTGACTTCTTGAGATATGGAGTGATATTGTATTCAAACGGAGTAAATCCCCCTTTGTGTTCACCGACCTTCTGTCCGTTTATCCAGAGTTCTGAAAGCCAGTCAACTGCGCCGAAATGCAGGATTATGTCCCTGCCTTTCCATTTTGACGGCACGGTAAACTCACGCTCATACCAAAGCGCATTGTCACGGCCGACACTCTTGCCGACGCCTGAAAGCGATGACTCTATGGCAAACGGGACAAGTATTTCACCCTCTGCCTCGAAAGCGGATGCCGAGACCGGGGTTATGGCATAGGTCCAGAGTCCGTTCAGATTCTGCCAGTCTGCACGTACCATCTGCGGACGGGGGTATTCAGGCAGCGGCGCAGCAGGATTCACCTCATCCGCCCATGGAGTCCTGATGTTGTCACCCGCAGGCGACCAGCCGTCCTGTGCAAAAGCCGCAACAGACAATGCCAGGACAGAAATTGATGCAAAGATTTTTCTCATCGGATTTTTAATGTTTTAATTAAGACGTTTTGGACAAATATACAACATTTGTTCTGGTCTCACAACGGAAACAGCCCCATTGCACTGCCAAAGGCAATGAAAAAAGCCAGTTTGACAGAATTTCTTATCAAACTGGCAGAATTCCGTACAATCCGGATCTTCCATGGAGACTTGCAAGGCAGCACCAAACTGGCTTAATTACCGGCCTGGGTTATGGTAAAATCTGCAGCATAGCCATTGTAGATCAGACATACGACCTTTACAGTAAGTGTCCTGCTTTCACCTGACGTATTTGGTGGAGCTGTAAACAGAAAATTCTGGACATACCATGAATATTTCACGAATTTATCATCCGAAGATGATGTAAATTGCATAGGTGCACCATCTTTCTCTACATTCAGCCAATCTTTGCTACTGACATGTATCTGATCCCCTCCACCTACTATTAAAAGCGAGACAGTTCCTCCAGATGCCGGAAATTCAACTGAATATCCTTGTGCATCTATTACATTCCCACCATCAGACACATAAATGTCACAGTACATCAATCCTCCGCCTTTCAGCATCTCTTCCTGCCTGCAGCCGCATAATACGGCTGATATCAGCAATATGATTAAATATAAACTCCTTTTCATGATTCCTATTTTTTAGAAACTATGAGTTCTTTCCTATTTGAATTAAAATTATAATGTGTACCATTCAATGGAACTCTAAGAGAATTGTCATAAAAATAGCCATTATTTTTTCCAGTCCATCCCCAATTCATATGATACCGCGTATAACTATTTCCGAATATTGTCTCACTTGCAAATTCATCCATCATATATGGCTCATTATAATAGAATATAAGTTCATACATACGGTAATCCGTACGAGGCTGTATTGTAATGGAACCATCACAAACCCAGCCATGACCTTCTCCTTTTGATGAATCCCAGCCATACATGAATATTGGATTTTTATTATAAAGGGAACGTTCCATTTTTGATGAATTATGATTAATCGTATTACAATTATATTGATACTTTTTAAAAACGGTCTCAACATCATTTAAATACCCTGTACCGGAGTCATCTATCTTCAATGCATCATGCAATTCTTTCAGGAAATCGCTCAATACTGTATTAGATGTATAATCCGGCATTGAGCCCCACGCATATTTTGCTGGATATTCATGATACCTCATTATCTGTCCTGTAGCAATCGTAAAACATCCCAAAGGATTGTCAGCATTCAAAGATAAATTAAAAGGCCAGCCCTGTCCCCATTGAGTCTGTAGCAGAGGCCCTGTCTCACTGACATAATCATACTCTTTCTCCGTAATTATAGCACAGTCAAGATATGAATACCCTGGCATGTCCCCCATGTCGTCATGCGCTATTGTACAGAACAGCTCATACAGATCCTCAGGCATGTTTTCCGGTTTATTTCTCATGTAGTAGACCTTTCTTCCGTCTCGATACCATTCGTCAAGATATGTCTCAAGCATATCATAGTAGTCATCCTTGGCAACCCTGGTCCTTACGACATCCAACTTCTCTTGTTCCTCATACAATCGCCATTTATTTCTTTCCTGAGTGACAAATGACTCTTTCTTTGCATATTCTATGTCCTTGACATAATCACCGACAAGAACATCCTGCCCGGTACCGGAAGCCAGGGAAAAGTTGCCATGCTCAACTTCGGCCAAGACCGGACAATATTTCTTGGTCGCAGAGACAAGCACATAGCCATCTGCATAATTTACAGCATAGATGGCAGGCTCACCATTGCTGTCTCTAATAGTTATGACCTCCTTGACAGGAAGAGTACCGGATGACTTGGTTTTGACAGAAGATGACTGCAGGAACAGATTTGCGACAATGACAGCATCATTTTCTGTCAGGTCAACAATATCGGCAGAGATTTTAGGAGTTGCAGCAAGTTCAAAGGAAGGTTCAATTGCTGCTTCAGGATTTTCTGACACCAGAGCGGATTTCTGGCACGACATGGCTGACATCAAGGCCAGCAGCGTAAATGTAAATGAATACAAACGCTTTGGAGTAAAATGTTTCATAAGCGTTAGATTATGTGTTAGTTCTGTAAAGAAAAGGAATATTATCCATAATCGCAAGTATTTCAACAAAATAAACCACAGAATCATAAAACAGAGGTATGCCAGGCAGCACATATTTTCGCCACCTGGCATACCTGACATTTACAATCACACCGGGAATCAGTGCACCCACACAGTCAGGCCGGCCATTACGATGGAGACCATGCTCATCAGCTTTATGAGGATGTTCAGGGATGGTCCTGACGTGTCCTTGAACGGATCGCCGACAGTGTCACCGACAACAGTTGCCTTATGGCAGTCTGAATTCTTGCCGCCAAGGTTGCCTTCCTCAACGTATTTCTTGGCATTGTCCCATGCTCCACCTGAGTTTGCCATGAAAATGGCAAGCACGAATCCTGCTCCAAGGCCACCGATCAGAAGCCCCATGACTCCGGCTACTCCAAGCAGAAGACCGACAACCACAGGAACGATGATTGCTATCAATGAAGGGAGAAGCATCTCGTGCTGCGCACCTTTGGTTGAAATCTCAACGCAGCGCGCATAGTCCGGTGTCGCCTCACCAGTCAGGATGCCCTTAATCTCGCGGAACTGCCGGCGCACCTCTGCAACCATCTTCTGGGCAGCACGCCCCACAGCATTCATCGTAAGGCCGCAGAAAAGGAATGACATCATAGCACCGATGAACACCCCGACAAGGACAGTCGGGTTCATAAGGTTGACATCATAATATGTCATAAGGTCAGGTATAGTGGCTGATGCAACTTCCACGCTTCTTCCTGCAACATCTATCACAGTCTGCCCGATATGTCCGAGGCCAATCTTTATCTCCTCAATATAGGAAGCCAGCAACGCAAGGGCTGTAAGTGCAGCAGAGCCTATTGCAAAGCCTTTTCCGGTTGCAGCAGTAGTATTTCCAAGGGCATCCAGGACATCGGTACGGCGTCTTACTTCCGGGTCAAGCTCAGCCATCTGCGCATTTCCCCCGGCATTGTCGGCTATAGGGCCGTATGCGTCAGTGGCAAGTGTGATTCCAAGTGTAGAGAGCATACCGACTGCAGCTATGCCGATTCCATACAGGCCCATGCTTAGATTTTCCGGTGAGAGCATATTCTTCATGTCAAATCCGATGGCACATAGATACGAAAGCAGGATAGCCACGGCTATCGTTATGACAGGTATTGCGGTGGAAATCATTCCAAGGCCGACTCCGGATATTATCACCGTTGCCGGACCTGTCTGTGAACTTTCTGCAAGCTTCTGTGTAGGACGGTAGGAATGTGATGTGTAATATTCTGTTGACTGTCCGATTATTACTCCGGCAAGCAGCCCGGCTATCACAGAGAATGAGACTCCTACCCAGTTAGGAATCTGCAGCAGATAGAGGATGCCGAATGTAGCCCCGGCAATAAGGACAGAGCTGAGATTAGTCCCGACACTCAATGACTTGAGCAGCTGGCTCATTCCTGCGCCCTCCTTTGTGCGGACAGTGTATATTCCTATTATCGAAAACATTACGCCTAAGGCTGCAATAATCATAGGGGCAAATACAGCTTTCATCTGCAGGGCTTCACCACCACCGTAGAATGCAGACGCACCAAGGGCGGCAGTGGCAAGGATGGAACCGCAATACGACTCATAGAGGTCAGCTCCCATGCCGGCTACATCGCCGACATTGTCACCTACGTTGTCAGCGATTGTCGCAGGATTCCTCGGGTCATCCTCAGGAATCCCGGCCTCGACCTTGCCCACAAGGTCTGCACCGACATCGGCAGCCTTCGTATATATTCCGCCTCCGACCCTTGCGAACAGGGCCTGGGTAGATGCACCCATTCCGAAAGTAAGCATAGTCGTGGTTATCACGACAAGCTTCTGGGCACCTGTGACATCAACGAAATGGTCAAGTATCACATACCAGACTGAGATGTCGAGAAGCCCGAGGCCCACAACTGTCAGTCCCATGACGGCCCCGGAACGGAACGCAAGCTTCAGACCGGAATCAAGTGAACGCATTGCAGCATTCGCCGTACGCGCAGAGGCATATGTCGCTGTCTTCATCCCGACAAATCCGGCAAGCCCGGAGAAGAATCCTCCGGTCAGGAATGCGAATGGCACCCATGGATTCTGGACGCCGAAGCCGTAGGCCAGGACGGCAAAGAAGACTGCAAGCACGACAAAGACAATGGTGACAACCTTATACTGCTGCTTAAGGTATGCCATCGCCCCTTCCCTTACGTAACGGGCAATTTCTTTCATCGTTGCTGTCCCTTCGCTTTCCTTCATCATCTGCCGGAAGAAAATCCATGCAAAAAGCAGTGCCACGACAGCGGCAACTGGCACAAGATAAAAAAGATTGATCATAACTTGGTTAGATTAGTTTAGTGTTTTAGGTGCAAACTTATGTATTATTTCCAAATAAACAACCGGTTTCGATTAAAAATACACAAACTTTCGTATCAAAACCACATAGATGACCGCGACGGTCTGGGCGCAAGCGAAGAGCAAGTTCAGTGAACAGTCCAGCAATGACAGTAGAACAGGACCAGTACGTCCACTGAGTCACGTATAGAAGAGTTTTCAACATTATTACCTTAATAAAAGGATACATAATGCAGGTTTTTTGCTACATTTGCAATTCCTAAACATAAAAGTACACATGAAACACTTTACTTTGCCGAAGGACGGCGGGCTCATAGAGCAGGGGCTGCCGAAAGATCTCCTGCACAGCTATGAAAAGATACCTGCAGAAATCTTTAAAGAGGCCCACGATGCAAGCGTAAGCATTGCAGACATCATCATCAAATCCATCAAGGGACATACAGGCAAATTCAAGCTCGGACTCACTACCGGAGCAACTCCTGTCTCACTTTACCACGAACTTGTCAAGAGATACAGGGCAGGCGAGATTTCATTCGCCGATGTGGAGATATTCAGCATCGATGAATACTACCCTATCGGGGCAGATGAGAGGCAGAGCCGCAACAGGAGGCTGCACGACGAGTTCCTCAGTCTTGTTGATGCCAGGAAAGAGAACATCCATATACCTGACGGCACAGTGCCTCAGGAGGAACTTTCCGAGTATTGTGCAGAATTTGACAGGAAGGCTTCAGGCCTTGACCTGCTTGTTGCCGGAATCGGGACAGCAGGCCAGATCGGATTCAACGAGGCCGGCTCATCAGAAAAGAGCAGGACAAGAAGCGTCCTGATGTCGTACAGGAACCGCAAGGCACAGTCCAGGAACTTCAACGGCAATATCAACGACACTCCACGCGTTGCGATAACAATAGGAATAGCAACAATGATGAGTGCCAAACGCATCATCCTCATGGCATGGGGAGAGGACAAGGCAAATGCCGTACATGACGTTGTAGAAGGTACTCCTTCAGCACAGTGCCCGGCCTCATTCCTCCAGAAACATGAGAATATATCGTTCTATGTTGACGAAAATGCGGGTGCAAACCTTTCAAGGATTGTTGCACCATGGCTCGTCGGCCCATGCGAATGGACACCTAAATTCATCAGGAAAGCTGTTGTATGGCTTTGTGAGCAGGTTCACAAGCCGATTCTTAAGCTTACTTACACAGACTATATAGAGAACTCGCTTGGGGAGCTTCTTGAGAAGAAAGGCCCATACGACAAAATCAATATTGATGTATTCAACGACCTCCAGCACACAATCACAGGATGGCCAGGAGGGAAGCCGAATGCAGATGACAGCACAAGGCCAGTCTCTTCTTCACCGTTCCCTAAGAGGGTGGTTATTTTCTCGCCGCATCCTGATGATGACGTGATTTCAATGGGAGGTACATTCATCCGTCTTGTCGAACAGGGACATGATGTGCACGTTGCATACGAGACTTCCGGAAACGTTGCTGTGCATGATGACGTTGTGCTCCAGCACATGGATGCGGCACATGAACTTGGTTTTGCCGATGAGTTCGAGCGTGTAAAGAAGATTGTAGCATCAAAGAGGCCGGGAGAGCCTGAACCACGTGAACTTCTGGACATCAAGGCTGCAATCCGCCGCTCCGAAGCGCGTGGAGCAGTCCGTTCTTTCGGACTTGACGAGAATACAAATGCCCACTTCCTGAATCTTCCGTTCTATGAGACAGGAGGAATCAAGAAAGGAGAGAGGACACAGAAGGACATTGATATCATCATCAGTCTTCTCCAGGAGGTAAAGCCTCACCAGATCTATGTTGCAGGTGACCTCGCGGATCCTCATGGAACACACAGGGTATGTACAGAAGCTGTCCTTGAGGCACTCAACCAGCTTGACGGAGAGGAATGGCTTGAGGAATGCCACGTATGGCTCTACAGGGGTGCATGGATGGAATGGGAGCTTGGAAAGGTCGACATGGCAGTTCCGCTCAGCCCGGATGAACTTATCAAGAAACGTCATGCAATCTACCGTCACCTCTCACAGAAGGACATAGTCCCGTTCCCTGGAGATGACAGCCGTGAATTCTGGCAGAGGGCAGAGGACAGGACACAGAACACAGCCCGCCTGTACAACGAGCTTGGAATGGCCGAGTACCAGGCAATCGAGGTATTCGTAAAGCTTTTCTAAAGAAGGCATTCAGAGTCATGAGGGTGGATTGCAATGATATTCACCCTCATATACTTTAAGCTTCGTTACAATCACTCCGCCCAGGCAGAGTAAAGCTACGTTTTCCTCTGCTCCCGGCTTAACCGTTTGTTTTAAGATTCACTTAGAAGATTTTTTGGAGGATTTCAAAACAGCTTCTTACAATAACTTACTGAATTATTTACTTTAAAGACGGACAGACAATGAAAAGATTCGCCCCCCCTATTGCAGCATTGCTGCTGCTGTGCTCTTGCAACGATTCAGTTGTCAAGATTGATTCACTTGCAATCACCCCTGAGACTGCGACTGTGTTTACAGATGAGACTCTCCCTGAGCTTTCACTTTCAGCTACACCGCAGGATGCCCTTGAAGGGACAGAAGTCACCTGGACTTCAAGCAACACCGCATTAGTCACCGTTGCAGAAGACGGTACACTCAAATTTGCCGTGAAGGACATCGAAGGAGAGGAGACAGTGACTGTCACTGCATCTGCAGGCAAAAAGACAGCTACATGTACAATCAATGTAAAAGGCCAGATATGCCGCTACGGCACAATCGACATGTCAGACGAGTTCGGACTGGTTCTCCTTGACAGGAATATCGGTGCCTCAGCTGTCGGAAAGGCCGGCAACTATTACCAGAAAGGCTGCAATACACCGGTCGCATACGAAGGCGATGATGCAGTAAATTCTGAATACAGGACAGACTGGAGTACAGAGAGCGATGGCTACATAGACTGGAGCAATCCGGAGAACACACCTTGCCCTAAAGGGTGGCGTATCCCTGACGGAGATGACATGGCAGCCATAAACAAGTCACTTGAAGCAATTGCGCTGTATGACTGGGACATGGCAACAAAAGAGGAATACAATGCAGCACTTGAAGTTCTTGACAAGATGAAGACTGCGGTATCCGGAAGATTCCAGCCGGACAAGAAGATACCTGATGCAGACTGCTTCTGGTCATCATTCATCAACACCAACGGTGGACTCGGTGCATTCGAGAACAATAATTTCCCAAATTTCACAAAGTCCTATAACTACACTGTAGCTATTCCTGTCAGGTGTGTGAAAGATGCTGAAAACAAGTAGAATCATTTTATCAACAATATTTTTGCTCGGCATGGCGTGCTTCAGTGCAACCGCTGCGCCGGGCAAAATTGATGTAAAGATACGTATAGTCTCGGCAGATGAGCCTATAGTAGGGGCTGTTGCAGGCTTTCCGGACTGCGGCATCTTCGGCGTATCCATGGACGATGGCACCTTGACATTGAAAAATGTCCCGTCAGGGAAATGGACATTGACAGCACAGCTAATCGGAATGCTGGACTACACAGCAGAAATCGAGGTCAACAAAGACATGGCTGAGGTAACGGTCCTGATGAAGGAATCCTCATTCAGGCTGGACGATGTTGTTGTCACGGCAACTTCCGGTGCAGTAGGTGCGTCCACAGCATCCAGCATATCAAGGGCGGCCATAGACCACCTTCAGGCGACATCCCTGGGCGACATCATGGAGTTGCTGCCTGGACAGCTTTCATCCAATCCATCACTTACATCTGCTTCCAAGGCAACCATAAGACAGGTCAGCCCGGATGCCATGAACAGCCTCGGCACATCAATCGTTGTCAACGGGGCACCAATGTCAAACAACGCCAATCTCCAGGTAGGCAATACCGCGACAGACGGGACATTGACTACAGGGTTCACATCCACGGCAGGCTCAGGAATCGACCTGAGGCAGATTTCAGTGGACAATGTCGAATCAGTGGACGTCATACGCGGAATCCCGTCAGTTGAATACGGTGACCTTACATCGGGTGTAATTATCGTCAACAGGAAGGCGGGAGTATTCCCGTTCCAGCTTAGGACAAAGGTCAATCCTACACTGGTGCAGGCATCTGCAAGCAAAGGATTCGGCCTCGGAAAGGACAATGGGGCAATAAGCGCGGACATTGACTATGCCTCCTCGCTTGCTGACGAGAGAAGACCATACCAGCAATACCGCAGAATTACAGCGAACCTACTGTATTCCAACACATTCAAGGAAAACATAAGGACAACCGTAGGTGCAGATTTCTACTCAGACCTGGATGCACAGAAACTGGATCCTTCAGACGTAAAATACCAGAGGAAACGTTCCTCCGAAAACATTGGCTTCAAGCTCAACTCAAATGTCAACTGGCAGCTGGACAAGGGTTTCATCAAATCATTAAGGTTCAATCTGTTAGGCTCCTGGTCGAAGCAGACAGGATATACACAGGAAATCCGTGGGAACTACGGATATATGGTGACCTCAGCAATGAAGGACGGCACCGTGGCAGCCAATGTCAACGGCCCTGTCCTGGACAATGCAGGCAACACACTGACAAATACGGATAAGCCAGGCTATGCGGCAGCGACCAACATCCTCCCCTACGAATTCCTGACAAAGATGAATACATACGGCGAGCCTCTGAACATATTCGCAAAGGCCATGGCCAACATGTTCACCGAATTCCATGGGATAGGCAACAAGATAATAGCCGGGGCAGAATGGAAGACAGATGTCAATTTCGGCCGCGGAAAGGTCTTCGACCCGCTGATGCCTCCGTCTTCTGGGATGAGGATGCGCCCGTTCACGGACATCCCTGCCCTTAACCAGTTCTCGCTATATGCGGAGGACAATATCTCCAAGACACTATGGTCCAGAGACCTTAAAGTGCAGATCGGCCTGAGGTTTGACATGATCCAGCCGGGACGTGAGGATTGCAAGATGGCATTGTCTCCACGCGTAAACGCCTCATTTGAAATTGTCCCTAAGACACTTACGATACGCGGAGGCTGGGGAATCACGGCCAAGGCTCCACCTCTAGTGTTCCTGTATCCGGACAAAGCGTATTTTGACTTCGTGAATTTCAGCAATATAGGACAGGCAGGAGTGGACAGCGACCAGACCCTGAGCATGATTACGACAAAGGTCTATGAGACATCTGACCAGTCGCTGAAACTCGCGAAGAACAACAAGAGCGAAATCGGGCTTGACCTCAAGATTGCAGGAATGAAGTTCGCACTCACCGCTTTCCGCGAAAAGCTTACCAACGGATATTCGTTCGGGCTTGACCGCAGTTGCTTCCATGTCTTCGAGCTAAAGAAATACGAGGGCATAGAAAGGGAGGGTACATATCCACTGCTAAGATACCAAGGTTCCAGCAACGTGGTACTGAGCTATATGAAGCCTCTGAACAACAAGGTAAACGACACTCATGGAGTTGAGTTTGACTTCGATTTCGGGCAGATAAGGCCAATCCGTACATCGTTCGTACTCAGCGGAGCCTACATGAAGACAGACATGTATTCCACAACAGAGTCATATTTCCAGAAAAGCCCGGATGCCGGAGGAACATATAAGGATATAGGAATCTATGCAGCAGGGGACGGAAGCCGGTACAAAAGGTTTTCAACAAACCTTAGGGTAATACACAATATCCCTAAAATAGGATTCGTCGTGTCGGTTTCACTACAGACCATCTGGCATGATTCGCAGGAGAATCTCGGGACAGACAACATAAGGCCTGTCGGCTACCTGCGTGCTGACAACCTTAAATATGTGGAGTTAAAGGAGGGAGACCCTGTCAGTGCAGACATCCAGAAGCAGATCCTGGACAACAGGCTCATTGTGGAGTCATACAGGCCGCTCTTCCTGTGCAACCTGAGGGTGACGAAGGAGATAGGGGAAATTTTCGGCTTTACATTCTTCCTCAACAACGTATTCAACACCAACCCATTGGAAGAGAGCAGGCGCAACCCTGGTAACTATATATCTTCAAGGAATCCTTCACCATTCTTCGGTATCGAGGCCTGGGTAAAATTCTAAGACAATGAAAAAGTCCATACTTCTATTGATATTTGCTGCTTCCGTATCAGTGTCATGCTGGAGGGACAGTGTTCCTGTGAGCCAGTTTGTCAGCGACTTTGAGCTACAGCTTGTTTTCGGTGAATACGGGAAGTCAGAGAGCTTCCCCGAGCCTATGTCTGTGTCAATGACCAACACGACAGAGCAATATACATATAGTTTCACAAGCCTTGCAGACGGAAGGGTCCCGGTAAGTGGAATCATGCCAGGGCACTATACTGTCACAGTGTCCGGAAATCTTGACGGCAACAGCCTTGCAGGATTTGTAAGTTCCATGGTCCTGACCATCGGAGAGGAATATGGGAGACAGGAGATAACGCTTTTTGCTGTGGCATCCAATCCTGTGATATTCAAGGAACTTTACTATGCCGGATCCCCTACCCCGACTTCCGGTACATACAGGAACGACAATTTCTTCTCCATATACAACAACTCTGACTCTCCTGTAGACATTTCAGACCTGTACATAGGTATGAACGAGAATTATGGAGGGCTTGGCGAAGCTGGACCGATGTGGCCTGGAGAAGTATCCGGAGCATACAGGAATGTCTACCTCAGAAGCGTCTGGAAGATAGTTGCAGGCAAAGGGAAATATGTGATGCAGCCCGGGCAGACTGTTGTAATAGCTACCATGGCCGCTCCGCACAACAAGGACAGCCAATATAATCCGGCCTCACCGGTAGACCTGTCCGGGGCAGATTTCGAGGCATATATACAGGACCCGGAGAACAAATATCCCGATATGCCGGCCCCGAATATGGAACTGGCATTCTGGCCGGACTACTCATATCTATGGAGAAGCGGTGTCTTCGGACAGGGGATGGTACTGGTGCAGGCCTCGGCAGAGGAGTTTGCCGCATTTGAGAGGGCGATACTTCCAGAGACATTCCAGGACCCTTTCGAGAGCGAGGAATACTGGGAATGCCTGAAGGTTCCATACAGCAATGTAGTTGATGCTGTAGACCTTATACAGAACGGAATGGCAACCGTGACCAAGAGGTTCTCTCCCGAGCTTGATGCCGGGTATGCTACAGTTGGGAAGACATATTGCGGACACAGCGTACGCAGGAAACGCATACCGTCCTCAGGGAAAGAGATTCTCCAGGACACGAACAATTCAACGGAAGACTTTGAAGTCAACACTAAACCTTTGGCAGAATGAGAGGAACGGGAAGATTTCGAGGAACGGCAGTCAGGGCACTGTCTGTTTCCATGGCTTTGGCAATAGCCATTGCAGGCGCATCAAAGGTATCGGCACAGCAGCAGGAAAGAGCTTTCATCCCGTCTGAACTGGAATTTTCAGAGTACACCGGATATGGACACGCTGCAATCGGGGCAGACATAGTCTCGGGCAGTTTCCACAGGCCACAGGAGGGCGAAGTGGGAACAGGGATATTTTTCAATGCCGACGGTGACAGGCGAGTAGGACGGTTCCGTCTGAAAGGGCAGTTCAATTTCAGGCAGTCGTTTGAGAACGGGGTCAGATATGCCTCCACATTCAATCCACTGAGGGATATGCCATACGTCATCGCTGACAGTACCGGAGGGGACTGGAGAAAGCAGGACTATTCAATGTGGGTTGACATCTCCACAAAGATAGCCGGACGGCTATATGGGGGACTGGCAATTGACCTTGAAGTGGGCCGCGGTGCGAAGAAAGTCGATCCCCGTCCGCAGGCTACAATGAGCAGAATCTCACTTGCGCCATCCCTGTCGCTTAATATGGGAAACGCAGGAATACTTTCTGCAGGATTCACATATACCACATCCAGGGAAGTCTCAAATATGATTCTGTATGACTCATCAACCCCTCAGAAACTTTATCTGCTGAAAGGACTCGGGCAGTACACATACGAGATTTTCAGCAATACGGAGCGTGAGAGGAAATACTCAGGCGACAATGTCGGGGCACTCCTCGGCTGGAAATATGCAAGCAGGTATTCATCCATCGGACTCAGGGCCAGATATTCCAACGGACAGGAGACTGTGTTCGACATAGACTACAGCAAGCCTCATTACAGGGGGCGTTACCTGACAGACTCCTATTCCGCCAGGGCGGACTTTGGATATGACGGGGGGAAATGGTGCATCGATGCGGACGTGGAGTATTCCGGTTCACATGGCTCGGGGCGTGAATTCGTACAGCATTTCGACTCTTCCCCAGATGTGAATGCCTGGGTGACAGATTCGGAGATTCCGGCACGGTATGTCAGATGGCAGGACAATGCCGGTGCAGAAGTCGGGGTCGGGCTTGTCTCCGGCGGGAAAAAGATATGGGATTTCCGCATCGGGGCAGAATACTCCAATGACAGGCAGTCATATAGCGCGATGTCGTCCTCAATGGAAATCTCTTCACTGGAGATTGGAGGCAATATCCTGAGAAACATATTCATGAGGACATCAGAGCTTGCATTGAAAGTCTCTGGGGGCTACAGGATGAACCTTGGCAACTCACTGCAATATGTACCACGCGAGACTGATGACACCCACATATCCGAAGGGCTTGTAATGGCTGACTATGAGATTCTCAAGGCAGGCTACCTGCATGCAGGATGCAGCATCGGATATGGTTTCAGGATACACAATGCCGGACAGATGTGGATAAACCTCTACGCCAATCTGCTCCATTCCGCCACTGGGATGGGCAGGTACAGCGCAGCCCTTTCTGTGGGCTACCGTTTCTGACGGGATGGCCTCAGTTCTGAATGTACCAGGTTCCGGCAGCTACAGTGCAATCTCCACACCTGCATTGCAGTCGAGCAGTCCATCATGCACATTCCTGTTTACATGGTACTTTCTGCCTGTTGCAGCCGGATAAGGCACATAGGACATCCTCGGCTCCACAAAAAGTGCAACACGGTCAGAAAGACGGGTCTTGAGCTGCAGCCCACCGGTCATTCCGACAAAAGGATTCATGCGGCGCGGCATATTGTCCTTCAGCATCACACCGGCCTCAGGGCCGAACATCAGCGAGAGGCAGAAACGGTTGTCATTCTTCCTGCAGATAAGGGCGACCAGGTCAAGCATGGCCTCCAGGCGGCCAACGGCATACTGTGCCTTTATCCCCTCGCCGGCAACTGTCGTATCCCAGTTGTTGCGGGAATATGCAAGGGAAAGCCTCAGTGCGAAACAGTTCCAGTACCTGCGTCCTACACCAAGTGCGCCATCAAAGCCGAATGCATCGCTGACGCTCATGTTGTGCAGCACATTCTCGGAAGTCTGGAGATGTGCACCGCCGGCAACATACAGGAACCAGTTTCCATCAGGGACATAGTCACGGCTGTCGTTTCCGAAACGGTAGCTCAGGCCTATGTTTCCGCACAGATATGGAGTAAGCCTGTTCTGGACGGCACTTCCCGGCTGTCCGAGACCGTCAACAGACAATTCCACAAGAGGCTCCACATACAGATGGAGATTCTTTGAGACATGCATGTCGAAGTTCAAGCCAAGATGTGATGTCATAGAATGTCCGGAATACCTGCCGTACCATGAATATGTGTAGCCGAGACCGGCAACTGTCGAGATTTCCATAAACCTTGACGGGCGGTATCCACCGAGATAAGTCATGAAGTTGAAAAGGTATGAGACCTTGAGATCAACCTGCTTTACTCTTGCACCAGTGGAATTGTTGAAATAATATCCGGCTCCAGGAGCTACCCTCATGCCGCTATATGAATTGAACCATTTGCCTATATGCAAAGAAAAATGAGGGCCATAGCTGTTCCCTCTGTATAGAGGCACATACGCGCTTCCGGAGGCACCGATGAACAGGTTGTCCGAACATTTGCTGTTTTCAAACGGCACGGCATCTCCAGGACGCCACCTTTTCTGCATGCTGTATTCAAAGGCATCGAACTGCCTTGAGGAAAGTGAGTCTGCAGCAGCGTCAGGCATAGCCGATGCGGAAGGCTTGGCGAATCCGCAGACAGACAGGAGTACAACAGATATGGATAGTATGGAACGTTTCATCTTTATATTTGTTTTATTTATTGTCATACAGTTTTTTTGCCTCTTTGTACAAATCCTCGCAGACCATGTAGTCACGCTCGGCGATATCAATGAATTCCGGGTCTGCATTGAAGCAGTAAAGCAGGTCATCCAATGCCTTTTCATAAGTCTCGATGTCCATTGAGGCATAAGCATCAGAGAGTCCGTAGCACATAATCTGGAGAGACAGGTATTTCGTCACCGGATCATCCTGCGGAAGTTCCCTCAGGGCAGCCTTGGCAAGGCTGATATTGCCGTTGGCAAGGTTCATCACGACCTTGTTCCTCGGTGAATAATCCCTCATGAGCATATAATATTCACGTCCTTCAGCGGAAGTATCGTCAAAACGTCCGGCAAGGCACCATGCAGCAGCCTTGAGTACCATGTATGAGTCCGGAAGCATGGATGCAAGTTCATCTGCACGGGCATACTGCTTCTGCATCAGCATCATTACAGTCATGTTGGCGACCACCTCCGCCGGATTTACAAGTTCCTCCGTCTTCCTGTTCATGTCACGTATGACATAGTTGCACGGGAAACGCATGTCTATGAATGATGAGAGCATGGTCGTGTCGGCATTGCCCTTTTCAATTTCGGCTACTGTAAGGTTATTGGCAGGGAGCACCCATGGCTTTGTCTCGACCTTTAGCGAGACATCGTATGCCTGGCGGTACAGCCTTGCCAGTTCTACCTGGTCCGTCACCATATTGAAAAGGTGCCAATATTCATAGAGCGCGTATTCACGTTCCACTCCCCTGCGCCTGTCCATGCTGTAGGATGAAAATATCTCCTCAGGGGTAAGTTCGCGGTAGACCTCAGTGACAAAGGAATAGCTTACAGTACGGAGTTCCGGAAGGCGCGGGACTATTGTTCCGGAATAAAATGGAAGTTTCTTGATTTCATAGAATTGCCTGTCCTTCCGGTCCGGATATCTGGCTACAACAGTCCTGACAGCAGCCGCCTCCTCTGCAAATGAATCCCTTTCGAGGATATCTGCGACAGCTGTCCACGGGGCAACCGAAGCCTTGGTTGTCATGTAGACCCTGTCGCGTATATTTTTCGGAAGTATGGATATCACCTGGTTCAGGGCAAAGTCCATACGCCTCTTGGCAAGGTCAACATTCCTGTCATACAATCCATCCGGTGAGGCGACTCCTTCAATATGGAATTCCTTCAGGGACGAGCCTTCATCAGTTATCGCCTCAGTAAGTTCACGTTTAAGCTTCTCCAGGCTATATTTATTTGAGACATCGTCAGGATTGAGCCTGGCCTGCCCTATTATGAAGCTCAGGGAAATGTTTCCTGCGATGTCACGGCGTTCCCTCCTCGGGTTCTTCCTGAAGCGTGCCGGGTCAAGGATATACGCATCCCGCGGATATTCAAGGAACTGCATCGGGCGTGTTATTCTGTCTGTCCTGAACAGTCCAGAGTCGGCATACACGACACGGAGGTAGTCTTCTGCCCAGATTTTCCATTTGAGGTAATTCCTCCCTTCTGTATAGGATGCCGGTATGGTGTCAATCCATGAAATTATGTCAAGGGTGTCTGTCAGTACTGTATTCTCCCCTGCAATAGGATATAGGGGGTCATTGCTTCCGTCATAGTTCTTCCTGCGGAGCTGTGTACGGTGATACTGTCTTCCGTCATGGGCTGTCGGAGGGAAGTATGAAATCCTGGCAGGCTCCTGCGAGGCATCGATAAGCGATGACTGCTTCACAAGCCTGACATTGTTCTTGCCATAATCCTGTGCAGGAAACCTGTAGGCAACGGGGAAGACTGTCCTTCCGCCACGCATTACAGGAGGCTCCCTGAGCATCCTGTCGGTGACTCCGGCCGTAACCTTTGAGGACTCCAGCATTATGTTCAGCGCAAACGCCACATTTATCTCCATCCTATAGTTGACCTTCTCCAGTACGGGATCGGCAATGCCGGTATAGAAAAGCAGTGCACCGGTCTCCGGGACCAGCACCTCGTAATATCCTCCAAGGTCCGGAAAGCTCTCAATGACATAGCCAGGATTGAACACCCCGTTGCTGGCCCGGGCATCCACAAGTGACTTGTAGGCATCCTCGGCTTCCGCCACGGTGTTATAGGCAAATATCATGACATCTGACAGCGGCTTGTTGCTGTCGCTGCTGTTGGTTATATGCCCTGAAACTATCTTTTTCTCCTGCGCACCGGCAAACTGGAGGGAGAGTATGAGGCAGGACAGGCAAATTCCGAAAAATCTTTTCATCTGGCTACATTATTATATAGGAGAATGTTACACCGAGCTTTACAGGTATGATCTTGTAACCCCACGAATTTATCCTGCCGGCCTCTGTGTCGCCATAGCTGTTGTAGTTGTCATTGACGCCATACCTCTTATGGGCGAATCCGGCAACACCGACACCGGCTGTCAGTTCAAGGTTCCACCGTTTGCCGAGATTGAAGGCATATCCTCCTGTAATTCCGGCAATAAGTGCATACCCGTCATATACAGTGCCCCTTATGGTGCTGTTATATGCAGCGGCTGCGGCTGTCACACCGACAAATTCCCTTACAAGCGGTCTTCCGCCGAACCAATAGCGGAACTCCGGCTGGCATGCAAGGAATTTTGACTTGAATCCATACGGGTTATAATGTCCGAAAAATGAGACTTCGAGGCTTGTGCGCTCCCCGGTTACTCCCTCAAGCCCAATGGAAGGGGTCAGGGCAGCCAGGGACAGGGCATTTGTCTTCACTGCAAGCTGCTGTGCCATGGCCTTGTCTGCATTGAGGCATGCAGACAGGATCAGTGCTGCAACGGCAAGCAGGCGCAGAGATATTGTATTTTTCCTGTTCTTCATCATTTCAACTCAGTTTCTACATCAATAATTCCCGCATCCTGGCCGGCCTGGGACAGCCGTACAGAGTATTTTTCCCCGGAGCAGAAAGGATTTCCGGACTGCGGGTTCGTAATTTCAGCCTCCACTGTCCTTCCATGGGATGTCACATATATCCGGTAGCTCTCGGCCGGGGCGACAAATACAGTCCCGCCCTTTACTTCGAAGGCATATTCCCTAGCTGCATTGCCAATCATTTTCCCGACATTGTCGGTAAATGAGATTCCTAATGATGACTCATCCTTGTGCGCCACTGTGAGCAGCGCATTTTTCGGTGAAAGCACCTGGACTGCCACGTCCGGAGCCGCATCGAAATCCAGACGTACAAGCTGGTGGCGGAATGTAAACACCGGTGAGATTGCCCTGACGGCAGTGAAATGGCTGTACGACAAGATGGCGGCCTCCTCCCTGTCAGATGCGCTGAGACCTGACAGCTGGGACGGTGTCAGCGCAGCCTTTGAGAGCATTATGTCCTGTGTCCCGTCGATTGTGAGTGCGATGGAGACATTGTCGTCCTCCCGTCTGATTTCCGAGACTTCCGCATTGTCAATATAATATGCGAAAAAATCATATGCATCCTGGTGTCTGTCCCCTGACGGCCAGTTGATTCTCCTGCCTGTCCAGTCGGCATAAAATGTCTTGCCACCGATACGCGCGACCTTGCCTCCGACCTGCTCCATGTCACCCTCGGAAGAGGCATCTACAAGGCATGACAGCGGGTCTGCAAGCGACAATGAAGTGTAGGAGACCTTGGGGCTTTTCCTGAAGGCATAGACATTGAACCTCTTCCCCACAAGTCCGGAAAAGTCCTCGACAGGGCCTGCGCCCCTCAATGAAGGGCTGCCGACAGAGACCCTGACAGGCAAAGCAGTTGAATACGAATAATTTTCCTTGTAATCAGCAGAATAGGTACCCTTTGAACAGTTTGGGAGAACCAGGGCCGCTGTAATCAATATTGGCAATATATGTTTCATTTCACTGACCTCCTTATTCTATTGCAGCCTTACGGAAGCTTTGTCAACTGCACCGTCACCTCCGGAAAGCATGTTTCCGTCTACTGTCAGGACGCTGCCTATCTCTATTTCTGCAGTATTCTTTATGACCCTGTATCCTGCCCCACGTTCTACCTTCTCCATGATTTCCTGCCTGCTGAGGAGATACCTGACATTTATCCCTTTGTAGAGACGCCTTTCCACACCTCCGGAGACTGCATCCACCGCAATCCACAGGATTCCGGGACCTGCGAGATAGGAGCCACCATCCCATGAGGTGAAGATTCCGAGGGTGCGTACCTTTCCTGAATACACTGTGTACTGCTGCTCCTGCCCATTTGCCTCAGGAGACATACTGAAGACAGCCTTTCTCTGGCCGCTTTCCGTAACCTCGCCTGACATCAGGCTGACAGATGACGGAACCCCTGTAAGCGCAGCTGTGACCGAGGATATCTGTGCGTCCGAGACTGTACGGATCTTTATCTTCACTTCTATTTCAACAGTAAGGTCTTCCGGAGTGAAGGAAAGGGTCTCCGGAGAGGACAGCCCAGGGGTGAAAGTCTGCTCCCTATAGGCATGCCACAATGGTTCAGCGGATTCAACGGCTGCAAACTCAGGTGCGAATTCACTTGAAGATATGCCATATACGGAGTTTAGCGTCTCCCAGTCGGCAGCAGGCAAGGTTGCACGCATTGATGTCATCGGGAAGAAACGGTCTGAACGGAACTTGTCAAGCCCGTCTACGGCATATGTTCCAGGTACATTGAATGCAGCGGCACAGTAGTCTCCACTTCTGACAACTTTCACAGGCAAGCTGCCGTCTTCCCCCGGCATGCTGTCCATATCCCAGACATAATGCACCTCACTGGTCTTGCGTGCCATCGCGACCGTCATCCGCGCAGGGTTATCCCCACCCTCCGCATTTGTCCAGTTGAACTCTGGAGAGATTTCCGAGGTGCCGAAGCCCTCAGGAGCTCCGTCACCTTCATCCACATAACCGAATTCGACACCAATGCAGGAATGCATTGACATCACGCATAGCAACACCAGCCCATGGATGGATGCCGGCCGTGCATAGGATTTCAATATGTTATTCAGCATCATTGTCAATTTTTGCATTTGTTTTCTCCCTGCGGTCGAATTCGTGCACAGACTTACGTTCCTGTCTCCTTATTTTCCGTTTCAGGGATGCATATCTCGCTTTTCCGAAACCATATCCCTGCACATTTTCCGTTATCCTGTCGGCAGTTTCCGCCACATATTCAATGAAGTCTGCCCTGTGCAGTTCTGAATTTGCGCTGTAAAGTTCTTCCTTGCCTGCGTCCAGGCTGCTGTCGAAATTGTCAAGGATGCCGGAAAAGGCAGTCCTGATGTCAGATTCGGCCAGGCGTTTGCGCCGTATTCCGGGATCTGTCCCGAGATACCTTTTCCTTACAGACTCTGCACGCCATGCCAATGCCACCCTCAGTTCGGACACTACCGGGAATGGGGTGAAATGCCATCCGGAAGAGTTTGCTGCCACCTTTGCATAGCAATTGTTTTCGTAGTCACGGATATATCCGTCATATTCCGTAACCTGTACTCCGACAGAAAAGCCGAGATCAATGTCCAGGGCACCCCTGTCATATTGGTAAAGAGGCAGGGCATAGCCATACGAGACACCAAGTCCCACGGCCTGTCCCTGTATTCCCTTGCGCCATTTGAATGAATACCGGCCATAGTCGACATACGCACCAAGGTATTTCACTGCAGGGACACGTGAATTATTCGCCTTTGCCGGATTGCCGAGTGTGCGGAAATAATAGCGGTACTCAGGCCTTATGTCCAGCATGTCAAACACTATTATAGGGACATGGCTATGCCAGGTGTTCCAGTTGTATTTTGCTGCAAGGCCTATTGTCGAGCGGTTATATTCCGATGCAGACAGGTCAAATTCAAGACTGAAATTAGGGATTGTCAATGCCCATTCCAATACATTTGTCTTGAAAGCCCATCGGTTGAGGAAAGGCTTCCCTTCTTCTGTTTTTTCCTGTCGCGGCAAATATTCCGGCTTCACCTGCGCAGAAGCCACTGTGCAGGCAAGAACAGGCACAATAATAGTACAGACTACACGTCCGTATAGTGCCTTGTATAGCATTCTATTGTTCATCCAAATTGTACGTCTCACTTACGGGGCGCAAAAATACACCTTTTTTTGGAATCAAGGCCGCCGGAATCCGTTTTTTCTTTTACCTTGTGTGCAAGATGCAATACACTGGCCACATCTCTTGATATTCATCAGGTTAATATTCAAGAAGTTAAATTTTGAAAATGTGGCAACTCCCCGTCCTGAAACGTGGAGTTGCCACATCGTTAAAACATAAGTCATTGATTATCAGTAGTCGTATAGTCATTTCATGTGGCCAATATATTATCGTCATTGCCATTTGATAAATGACAAAAATCCCCTCATACCGCTATTTTGAAGTGCCCCAAAAAGTTGGACGGGTTAAACATTATCCAGTTATTGGAAGAGTTCAGTATTGCACCGGACTCTTTCCTTTTAACCGGACTTTGATTCTCTTATTGTTATAGTAGTCAATATATTCACCCAAAGCCTTGATAAAGGCTTGCAGCGTTTTAAACTTTGTTGCCATATACTTTCCGATGTCTTTCCGGAATCAGGCTTCTTGTTCCAGACAACATTTTTTCATATGCCTGGCCGCGAATCTGGCTTCAGACGTGGCCGACTCCATCGCGTCTCCATGTCAGCGGCACGGATTGGCAGTTGATGTTGCCAACCTGCACAGTCCCGTCAGCTTTTGATATAGGCTATCTAACTGCAGGACCGCTTTTCAGAGGTGAGTGTGATTATCTTAAGGTCAACTGCGATAAGGCAGATATCATCGTTTTTCGGCAGTGAGTGTGATGCTTCTTTTCT
>JAMPAT010000008.1 GCA_023667095.1 Bacteroidales bacterium | reverse complement strand
GACGTGAAACGGTGCGACAAGAAAATCGACCTGCGTAAGATAGCAGGCAAAAACGTCTTCATGAGCACCGCCACGGATTGTTACAACCCCTACGAGGCGAAATACGGAATCACCCGCTCCGTCTTGGAACAGCTGGTGGACAGCGACTGCCATCTGCAGATATCGACCAAGAACAAACTGATTCTGCGTGATATGGATTTGCTCAAACGCATGAAGCACCTGAGTATCGCCATGTCGGTGAATACGCTCGACGAACAGTTCCGTCGTGACATGGACAAGGGCAGTACGATTCGGGAACGGCTTGATGCGCTGCGCACGTTCCACGACGAGGGTATTTATACCATCCTATTCATGTCTCCCATCTTCGTCGGTATCACCGACTGGCAGGCAATCATCGAGGCGAGCCGCAACTTCATCAGCGAATACTGGTTCGAGGACTTGAACCTGCGCGGCAGCTACAAGCCGGTCATCATGCGTTATGTACAGGAGCATTACCCCGACCTGTATCCTACCTACGAGCGCATATACTCGAAAGGCGACCGCACGGAACTGATAGCGAACGACCGGGCCATCCGTGCCTGGTGCGATGCGAACGGAATCAATTACAGCGCCTATTTTCACCACGAGGAGGTCATCAAAACCGAAGTCGGAAAGATACTCGGAAAGAATCAAGAATAAATAAAATCAGAATAAATGGATTTCACGCCTGCCAAAGAGGTCGTCTGATCATTAGCGGAACAGTCGTCGATAAATGTTGATGATATATTTATTGCTGTGTATTAGCATTTTATGTGATTGCGTGTGTTAAAATTGCTCAATCAGTAAGCAATTTTGGGTATGTTTTTGCTCAATCAGAGAGCAATTTTCGCATCTTTGCAAAAACGCTTTTGATTATGAATCAATTACAGGATAGATATAAGAAGCTGCTATTGGAAACGGATACCCGTTTTCACCGCTACATGTACGACCGCATCAACTGGAGCAGCCGCATGGTCGGTCTGACCGGTCCGCGTGGCGTGGGCAAGAGGACACTTGTATTGCAATACATTAAGGAGAATTTGCCGCCCGATACTTCGTTGTATGTTACGGCAGAGGATTTTTATTTTGCCGACCACCGGCTGTTGGATTTGGCGGACGATTTTGTCAAACGGGGAGGCAAGCACCTGTTTATCGACGAAATCCATCGTTACAAGGACTGGTCGAAGGAGTTGAAACTCATGTACGACTACCATCCCGAATTGCAGGTCGTGTTTACCGGCTCGTCGGTACTCGATATCAACAAGGGCGTAGCGGATTTGAGCCGACGGGCGGTCATGTATCATATGCAGGGATTGTCGTTCCGGGAGTATCTCAGACAAGGATATTATCCCTTTTCTTTGGAGAATCAGGGTATCCACATCCAGCAAATCGTGAATCTCGCCCTCGAATCGGATATTCCGCAATATGCAGGTATGAACGTTTCCACCGGACGGAAATTGAAACAGTTGCTGGCCATCATCGCCAAGAGCGTTCCTTTCAAGCCTAATATCAGCAGCATCGCCACAGCATTGAACGTAAGTCGCAACAGCGTGCCGGACTATTGTCTCTATATTGAGGAGGCAGGACTCATCGCACAGCTCCGAGACGACACGAGCGGAATCCGGGGACTGGGAAAGGTGGATAAGATATACCTCGACAACACGAACCTGATATACAATCTCGGTGGCGAGAGAGCCGAAATCGGAAATATCCGGGAAACGTTCTTCTTCAACCAGATGCGGGTAAATCATGATGTAATCACCTCCTCTGTTTCCGATTTCTGCATCGGGGATTACACGTTCGAAATCGGCGGACGCAAGAAAGGGAAGAAGCAGATCGAGGGCGTGCCGAATGCCTTTGTCATCAAGGATGACATCGAGTTCGCTTCCGGCAACATCATACCGCTCTGGCAGTTCGGATTCGACTATTAACACATTCACAACGATTAAATCTTAACTGGAATATGTCGGTTTTTAACGAGGCAACCATGATTGCCGCCATAGAAAGACTGCTCCCTGCCGGTCAGCATTTCAAGGCCGGCATCCATGCTATTGTAAAGAATGCGAAGCTGCGTCGGGGATTTTCCCATGCGAGAAAGTGATGTGGTACTATCAATCGGCAGAGATTACCGATTCGGAACTACGGGAAAATCTCATGCCGGTTTACATCACCTCGCAAATGTATAAATGCGACATCAAAAAGAACTGGACAGGTGCGTATGCATGCAAAATGGAGTTCGCCACGCGGCAGACTGCCGACTGCAACGGTACTGCTCTCAGTAACGGTGAGAGTTATAATCTTGTGTCCGGGCAGTAAGATAAATTCAAGCAAACAACCAGCTAATCTGTCAGCCCTTCCGGCAGCGGATTGATTGCACCGTTCATTGTGCAGACAAATGCTGCAACCTTGACAGCTATGGCATGGGCTTCTACCGGTGCCTTCCCGTCCAGGAGTGAAGTTACATATGTCGCAGTGAACGAGTCCCCAGCACCAACAGTGTCTGCCACCCTGACAGAAGGCGTCGGCAGAGAGGATATGATTCCATCGGCACCGTAGATGATACTGCAGACTGCTCCCTTGGTATATATAATGTTTTTCAGGGAGAACTTTTCAATTATTTCCTGTGCTATCCGGTCTGTTTCTCCACTGATACCGGACATGGCAGCCAACAGAGGAAGTTCATCCTCATTGAGCTTAAGTATATCAGCCTTTCGGAGCGACTCTTCAAGAATTTCCTTTGAATAGAAATCCTGGCGTATATTGATGTCGAATACCCTGAGGCAACCCTCCGGAGCAGCATCAAGCATCCTCAGGATGCTCTCCCTCGACTTGAGGCTACGCTGTGCCAGTGTTCCCCAGCAGACAACATCAGCATCGGACATGAGTTCCAGCAATTCAGGAGTACATTCAATGTTGTCCCATGCAACACCTTTGACAATCTCATATTGAGGTATACCTTCAGAATCAGCCGAAACCAGTACACGGCTTGTAGAATAGCTGTTTCTCTGGATATATGATGTGTCAATCCCTGAACCACGCAGTATTTCAAGTGCCTCATCGCCAAGGACATCCTCGCCAACAGCAGAGACAGGATATGACCGTGCACCAAGTTCATGTGCAAAATAGCAAAAATTGACAGGTGCACCTCCAAGCTGCCTTCCGGAAGGAAGCATATCCCAGACAATTTCCCCGATACCTATTATCTTTTTCATATCGCAAATTTTCCGCTAAATTATAGATTATTTGCTGCAACTCCAAACTTACGCATTTGAACGGGCTCTCCGGAAAGCCGTTCGCCTTACCGATTCTGAAACAGATTATGACGGATCATGCTCCAATGTATACCAACAATGACCTGTTGGCCCTTTACACTGTTACGGGCGGCATCCCCAAGTATGTAGAGCTATTGGTTGATGCAAAAGCACTGTCCGTCAAGAGAATCATCCATAACAGCATCATCCGAAAAATGCGCCCTATCCTGTCGAAGAAAGGAATCCAGACCGTCCGTTATTCAATTGCCTACATGTTTCTGCATTTTTGGTTCCGCTACTTCGAGGGTAACCGAACGTTGGTCGAAATGAATCAATTCGAAGTATTGGAGCAGGTCATTGCGTCCGACTATACAACCTATTCAGGCAAAGCGTTGGAGGAATATTTCAAACAACAGTTCATCGAAAGCCAATCGCGACATGGGTTCGTATTGGGAGGCTTAAAATGGCTCAAGACAAACACCATATTGGTAAAGTTGCCATTCAGCAAGCACATCAATAAAACATAATTCATTGATTTACAAATACTTTTATTTCAACACCGTGCTACATGCCGGTCAAACAAATGATTATCGGCACACAAATCCCCATCATACGCTCTCTATGCCACTTTTGTGTGCTCGCTCATTTGCAAACCTGCAGGATATCTGAGACGGGCACCCAAAGCCCTGCTTCTTCTATGCTGGAAATCCTTTTGATATATCGAAAAAACAAGTATTTTTGCACGGCAGAGTTTAAGAAGCTGTTTCAAAATTATTCTGATAAGGATGAAAGCCACCTTGCCATATAGCCTGACCGACACACAGCGTATACATCTCGGGCTCTCCCAGGTTGAACCATCATGGGAACTCGCCAGATATAGGCAGCAATATGTATATTTCGATGGTGACAGAATCAGGAAAAAAATCTCACTGGAGAACGATGGTTCATACTATGAGGCTGATGTGGACGAACATACGGCCCAGGAACGCACCATAATACTCCCGAAGACAGACCGTAGCAAGCCCAAGAAAATGAATGCATCCGCAATACAGTCGTTCTGCCCGACCGGGATGTATTTCAGTTTCAGCAAAAAATATATAGTTGTCGCAAATTACAGGACACAGACGACATTCTATCATGAAGGCAATCCAATGAACCTGACATTCAATGAATGGACGGACAAATGGGTTGCAGAGACAACAGATAAAGACATGGATGAACTGCAACGGTTCATGCTGTCCAGGCGCAAGCATGTCAAATACCGTGAAGGTGACTTCTTTACATTCCGTATAGGCCGGCGAGAATGGGGTTTCGGAAGAATCGTTATGGATGTGCGGGATTTCCTGAAATCAGATGAAGCACAACAGAAAAGGCATCACGGCTTGAAGAACCTCATGGGCAAGGCACTCTATATCATGGTCTACAAAAAGATTTCAGACCGTCCATACGCAGACATTGACGAACTTACGAAATGCGGAGCCTTGCCTTCCCAGGCCATAATGGACAACAAGTTCTATTATGGGGAATTTCCCATAATAGGTCATCGCCATGTGGAAGCAAACGAATGGGAGCCGGTAATCTCCTATGCCCAAAGCATCCATGGAGACTTCCATACAGTATATCTCCAATATGGCAGGATATACAAGGAGAAAAACATCTTCACTTCCTTTATCTACCTGATGGACAGGAAAGGAAATCCAAATCCGTTCAGGAATGAAAGCATAGGATTCGGCATAAATGGATACGACATAATCAAGGAACTGATTAGTGGAAGCAGAAGCATCTTTGAGTATGCGGCATACGGCAAAGGCGACCTGCGCTCACCTGCAAACAGATTTGCCAAACGCATCATATTCCGCAATTTCAGGCTTGATGCAAGGAAAAGCTATGCGGAAAACCTTGAAGATATGCCTAAAATGTGAAAAATCCCTATATAGCAGCCAAATTTAACATTATGAGCTTTACAGTCGCAATATTCAGAAGGAAGCATCTTGGATTTCCCCCTCGCAGGCACGAAGCAAAGCTTTCTGCCCTGGTTGATCTGTACAACGCAACAGATGACAAATCTTGCCTGAATCCGGAGCTGGAAATGATGTATAAGGATTTGATTGCAATTTTTCCTCCAATGAATGGTCCTGATGCCCATGAAGATGACGATGTAGATAATACAATAGACTATTGCTTTCTGCCGGAGGTTATCTTTGCAGATATGGGATATAGCCAAAGTGAGGAGTTCTGGACGGCTATTGCACCGCTGCTCAAGAAATACAGATGCGCTGTATGTGACTGCGGATACCATGACCTATATTGGCCAGGGATGCCATTCTGGATGAGAAGCAATAACTCCAGCCATAAAATAAAGAGATATCTGATTCCGGCCAGGGACACGGTACTGCTTTTCGTCATATGTATGGTTACCTCACAGATATTGCGATGGATAAATCATTTAAGTCACCTGAATGGATATAGCATCTCTGTTTATTTTGTGGATATAGGCAGCATATCCACAAAATGTTGGGTAATAATATCTGCAATCCTTTCATCATGCAGGATATGGGCGGAAATATTCAGGAAACAATAGCTGTGTCCATTCTCTGTTTTGCAACTGCGGTACGGATCCATTTAAGTGTTTTTGCTCCATAGCAATAGCAGTAGACTAAGCTATTATTACTATATTCGCAGTCTGATAATTTGAGGATGGTAACGGGCGAATTGCACGCCTGCTTGTTAACTTCATATTGGCACGACATGGCTGTCCTATGATTGTGGTGAAAAGTGCATGGAGAGCGCGCTTGCCACCTGCATCAAGGCAGGAAAGGGCGAGAGCATTGAAGAGGATGATGACTTCATGAAGGAGTTGCGCATCGCCCAGCGTATGAAGAAACAACAGGATGCCGAGGCTTCATCATTGAGACACAAATGTCCCGAAGAAATCTGGAACGTACTTGAGTATGTATATTTCCCATATAAGAAAAATGTCCGGAATAGCACAAGCTAAATCCGGACAAGTATGGAAATTTCGGAGAAAACCTCCCGATGTTACCACTCAAGGATCTTGCAGAAGTCGTAAGCCTCAGGATCAGCGATTCCGAGAGCCTTGACAGCCTCATAGTCCTCTGCAGTCACGTAGTGTGCGATGTACTTGTAGTAGTTCTGCGCTGTACCTGCATTGATGTCAACGATTCTTGGCGGAATCTTTCCTGTCTCAGGGTCCTGGAGTTCAGAAAGGTAGAGAGGAGATACATTGCCGTAAGCGTCAACATACACCATACATCCTGTCTTGCCCTCGCTGAAAAGCTGGTAAACACCCATTGCAAGCTCTGTACAGTATGTAAGGTCGTATGCAACAGGATCCTGACAACGTACATCGTATCCAATCTCCACCGGACGGCTCTTCACCTTGATTCCGATTTTCTTGAACTCTTTCTCAAGAAGGTCATTGAAGAGGACAGCCTTTGAAATCTTGCCGAGCTCCGGGTGTCCATGGTCATCGTAAGTGAAGTGGATTCCTGCGTCTACAGCCTCCTGAGCTACACCTGCATCATGGAAAAGTCCCTCTGCAGCCACGATTGTACCGTAGTTTACGCCCATGATTTTTCTCTTGAGGATAGCCGAGATTGAAAGCCTGATGATCTTGTCAAGGGTCATTGCAGTCTTGTTGAACATCTCTGGGATGATGGTCATAGGGCAATGTGTAGCCTCACCGATACCAAGTGCAAGGCTTCCGCATGTACGTCCCATTGCAGAGATTACGAGCCAGTTGCCTGAAGTGCGCGCATCCTCATAGATTGTCCTTGCAAGGTGTGCTCCCTCGTTCTTTGCGGAGTTGTATCCGAAAGTAGGTGCGTTTGCAGGAAGAGGAAGGTCGTTGTCGATTGTCTTAGGGCAATGTATGTTTGCGATAGGATAGTTCTTAGCTGCAAGGAACTTTGAAATCCTGTTTGCAGTTGAAGCCGTATCATCACCTCCGATGGTCACAAGGAGCTTGATGTTGTTGTCCTTGAAGAGGTCAAGGTTGAAGTTCTCCTCAAAGTCCTTGTCTGTCGGCTTGAAACGGCTCATCTCAAGGTATGAGCCACCCCTGTTCCAGTAGCGGTCAGCCTTGAAGAAGTCAAGATCCTCTGTGCGTGCGTCCTTGCTGAAAAGTCCTGAGTATCCGCCATGGAGGCCGATTACCCTGTATCCCTTTGAAAGGAAAGTCTTTGCAACACTCATTGATACTGAGTTCATTCCCGGTGCCGGGCCGCCTCCGCAGAGGATGATTACTGCATCTTTCATCTTTTTGCTTTAATTTAAATTTAAGTTATACAATAAAATCTTAAGTTGCTTCTTATAATTTCTGGAAATACAGCCAGAGGCAATCCATGCCAACTGTCCTTTCAGCCACTTGCGGTGCATCGTCCCTTCCCGTCCACGGACCACACTTCCTCCTGCCATCCTGTACGCAACAAATGTGAAACAATTGCTTGTCTTTCGGGCTACGGCGGATGCATTTTCACTTGCAAGGTGCAAAATTATCCAATATTCGGCAAATAACAACGAAAATTTAGCTAATTTTGTAAGATTTATGTATTGAAATACCGACATGGATATATATCAGGCTAAAACGAGAATTGAAGAACTCCGCAATATAATTGCGGAGAACAACCGCAGATACTATGTCGAGAATGCCCCGGCAATAAGCGACTACGAGTACGACCAGCTGATGTACGAGCTGACCGGTCTGGAGAAGCAATATCCCTCCCTCGTAACCGAGGACTCCCCTACGCGGAAAGTCGGCAGCGACCTCACAGGGACATACGGTGCAGGAAGCCAGGACATCGGGACAGAGAAGAAGGAATTTGAGCAATATCCCCACAGATATCCGATGCTCTCCCTCGGCAACACATACGACATTGCAGAAATTGAGGCTTTCGCTGAAAGGGCCTCGAAGGGACTGGACGGAAGCCCGTTCACATTCTCCTGCGAACTGAAGTTCGACGGTACTGCAATCTGCCTCACCTACAGGAACGGGCACCTCTTCCGTGCGCTCACCCGGGGAGACGGGACCATCGGTGATGATGTAACACGCAATATAAAGCATATCAGCAATATACCACAGGCTCTGAAAGGTACAGGATGGCCACAGGAATTTGAAATAAGGGGTGAGATATACATGCCATACAAGGCATTTGACAGGCTGAATGCAGAGAGGGAACGCGATGAAGACCAGCCTTTTGCAAATCCGCGCAATGCCGCATCAGGCTCGTTGAAGCTCATTGACCCGAAAGAAGTCGGACACCGCGGACTTGAATGCACACTCTACCATATCCTTGGCGAAGACCTGCCTTTCACTACCCATGAAGAAGCTCTGGAGGCAGCCTCCAGATGGGGACTTCCGGTCTCGGACAAGCGCAGGACATGCAAGGACATCTCGGAGATAGAGGAGTATATAAAATATTGGGATACAGAGCGTAAACTGCTTCCATTCGCTACAGACGGGATAGTGGTCAAGGTAAACGAGCTGCCTTACCAGAAAGTACTTGGCTACACAGCAAAGTTCCCGCGCTGGGCAGTAGCATACAAATTCAAGGCAGAGCAGGCTCTGACAAGGCTCCTGTCTATAGATTACCAGGTCGGAAGGACCGGTGCAGTCACACCTGTTGCCAATCTTGACCCGGTTCCGCTCTCCGGAACAACGGTAAAGCGCGCCTCTCTGCACAACCTTGACCAGATGAAGATTCTTGATATCCATGTAGGAGACTATGTATATGTCGAGAAAGGAGGGGAAATCATCCCGAAAATCACAGGAGTGGAGCTTGCCAGGCGATCAGATGAAGTGACCCTGCCTGTATTTCCGGACAAATGTCCCGACTGCGGCACTCCCCTTGTACGCGATGAAGGAGAGGCCAGGTTTTTCTGCCCCAATGCAGATGGATGTCCGCCGCAGATAATGGGCAAATTGGTGCATTTCATCAGCCGCAAGGCAATGAATGTGATTGCAGGTGACGCCACAATTGAGCAGCTCTTCAGGCTCGGCATGGTAAGGACACCGGCTGACCTGTTCGACCTCACGAAAGAGGACCTGCTGAAACTGGATGGGTGGAAAGAACGCTCGGCGGAAAGGTTCCTGAACAGCCTCAATGCGTCTAAATCCATTTCTTTCGAGCATGTGCTGTTTGCACTCGGTATACGCCATATCGGAGAGACAACTGCAAAGTCCATTGTACGTCATTTCGGGAATATGGATGCAATCATGGCAGCAAGCCGTGAAGAGCTTCTCGAAGTAGATGATATCGGGGAAGTCATAGCTGACAGCATGGAGGCATTCTTCGGCAATGAAAGGAATATTGTCGAGATTGCGCGTCTCAAGGCTGCCGGCCTGAATTTCGAGATTGACGCCAAACAGCACGAAAAGACAGACAAGCTTGCCGGCCTGACAATGGTAATCAGCGGTAACTTCAGCGTTTCCCGCGATGAAATAAAGGCACTTATAGAAAAGAATGGCGGAAAGAACAGCAGCTCGATAAGCAAGAGGACATCATTCCTTTTGGCAGGCAGCAAGCCTGGACCTGAAAAGATAAGGAAGGCGGAGCAGCTCGGCATAAGTATAATTGACGAGACTGCATTCATGGCAATGCTGTCAGATGAAGGCAATGCAGACAGCAGCCAGGCTGCAAATCCAGCTGAATGGAGTGCGGAAAGCATGACATCAGAAAAACCGGCAATGGAACCGGATATAGATGCGAGCACGGCAGATGGTCAGGCAGAAGCCTCCAGGACAGAAGCAGCAAAGGAAACTCAGGCAGAAGAGATACAGGCAAGGGCTGACGGCCAGC
Organism: Bacteroidales bacterium; assembly: GCA_023667095.1. Lineage (GTDB taxonomy): Bacteria > Bacteroidota > Bacteroidia > Bacteroidales > UBA932 > Cryptobacteroides. The sequence goes on along the minus strand of JAMPAT010000008.1, from coordinate 116,460 downwards.
TCTCCCTGTTCTGAACACATCCTGACATGTAAAACAATTTTAGGAGACTGAATGAAGAGGATATTATATTATAGGAAAAGACTGAAGGATTTCTTCTCCGATGAAATCTGGCAGGTGGACCTGGAGGAACTTTCCAGGGCCAGGGCCAACTTCATCAAGAACATGAAGGTAATAATCATAACCATAAAGACATTCTCCGCAGAAAAGATAGGATTCCAGGCCGTTGCGCTGAGCTTTTTCGGGACAATGGCAGTCGTCCCTTTCGTTGCAGTGGCATTTGCAGTCACAGACGGATTCGGGCTGTCAGACATACTGAAGACAATGCTCTACACCAATTTTTCGGGGCACCAGGAAATCATCGACACCCTGCTCACATTTGCAAACAACATAATAAGCACAGCACAGAGCAGCACCATGGGGCTTATCAGTGCACTGCTCTTCGTATGGCTTGTGATATGGATGATGATATGCGTGGAAAGGGTATTCAACAACGTCTGGAGGGTACGCAAGTCACGTAACTTTTTCAAGCGTCTCGGCTTCTACCTTGCAATCCTGTTCATAGCTCCATTCGTAATGCTGCTGTTCTTCTCCAGCTCAATCGTCTATACCAACGCATTCAAGAGCATAGGACTGGACATGGCCGGCCTGGAACCGATATCCTCAGCCCTCACATGGATAATCTTCTATCTGATATCGACACTGACATTTTCCGCAATGTACAAGTTCATACCGAACTATAATGTAAGATATAGATACGCAATGCGTGCGGCACTCATTTCCGGGTTCGCATTTACAGTGCTCCAGTACCTTTACCTTGAGACACAGATATTTGTGACAAGGCTGAACATGGTATATGGAGCAGTGGCGGCAATCCCCCTGTTCATGTTCTGGATGAACTTCGGATGGTTTATCATCCTTTTCGGGGCAGAACTTTCATACGCATTCCAGAATGTTGACAACTATAATCTTGACAACTGATGAGTATTTCAGAATTTAACCAGCGTGACTACGAAGTGATAGCACGTGACTATGCAGACCTGAAAGAGGCTGCAAGGAAGAGATGTGCAAACCAGGAAGAGCTGGATGTGGTCCAGAAAGCATTTGACTTTGCAAATGAGGCACACAAAGGTGTCCGCAGACGTTCTGGAGAGCCATACATACTCCACCCTATAGCCGTTGCCAAGATTGTAGTCAACAATATAGGCCTCGGGTACAAGTCAATCGCTGCCGCATTGCTCCATGATGTGGTGGAGGATACGGACTACACTGTCGATGACCTCAGAAAACTTTTCGGCGACAGGATTGCCCTGCTTGTGGAAGGCCTTACAAAGATAAAGACCGTCCTTGACAATGACGCAAAGGCTGAAATCAAGAGCCTGCAGGCAGAGAACTTCAAACGTATCCTGCTTACGCTCAATGACGACGTCCGTGTAGTCCTTATCAAGCTGGCAGACCGTCTGCACAACTGCCGTACAATAGAGTTCATGCCGGAATACAAGAGGGACAAGATCCTGAGCGAGACAATGTACATCTTCATACCGCTGGCCCACAGGCTCGGCCTCTATGAAGTCAAGTCGGAGATGGAGGACATCTGGCTGAGGTACAAGGAGCCGGAGGCATTCAACGACATAAACGAGAAAATCAACCGCAATATAGTTGACAAGGAAAAGGAGATAGACGATTTCATCGGCCCTATAAGCACCGCCCTGAAGGCGGAAGGCTTTGACTTCGAAATAAAGAAAAGGGTCAAGACTCCATATTCCATCTGGAACAAGATGGTGGGCAAAGGCATAACATTCGACCAGATATATGACCTGTACGCTGTCAGGATAATATTCAGCCCAGCCTCCGAATCCACGGAAAGGGAACGCGACCAGTGCTACCATGTATTCTCAATCATAACAGACATATACAGATACAAGCCTGACCGTATAAGGGACTGGGTAAAGCATCCGAAAAACAATGGATATGAAGCACTTCACTGTACCCTCATGAGCCATTCCGGCATCTGGATAGAAGTCCAGATACGCACAAGGAGGATGAATGACATCGCAGAGAAAGGTATCGCTGCACATTGGGCATACAAGAAGGATGGCTTTGCCGGGGAGAACGAAAATGAAATGGACAAATGGATTACCAAGGTAAAGGAAGTCCTTGTCAATCCTGACGTAAACTCCCTTGAACTGCTTGACATCATCCACAACGACCTGAATACAACAGACATATTCATATTCACTCCAAAAGGAGAACAGAAAAGGATACAGAAAGGTGCCACAGTCCTTGACTTTGCCTACATGATACATACCGAGATTGGCAACAAGGCTATTGCAGCAAAGGTCAATATGCGCCTTGTCCCCCTTTCATACGTCCTGAAGGGAGGCGACCAGGTCGAGATAATCACCGCCGAGGCAGAATCCCCCAAAAAGGAATGGCTTCAATTTGTCAAGACCCACAAGGCACACAACATAATAATGGACTACCTCAAGGGAGAACGCCAGACAAGCGTCGGTCTCGGCAGGAAGATCCTTGAAGAACAGGTGGAAGCCCTCGGATACAGGCTGAATGAAGCTGCCCTGGAGACGATACTTGAGAAATATGGGGTTGCAAAGGATCCTGACGAACTCTATTTCAGGATAGGCATCGGGCTGGTCAAGCTCAATAACCTTGAAGACACGCTTAAGGCTATCATGCCTGAAAAGTCCAGGCCATGGTTCTCATGGTTCCTTCCAAAGGGCAAAAAGGATGACTTTGTCATAAATGATGCAAACGGTGGAGACCATAGATATATTATAGCAGACTGCTGCAACCCGATTCCTGGAGACAGTGTTGTCGGATTCATCTCCCCGGAAGGTACGGTCACCGTACACAAGAAAAGCTGCCCTGTAGCCAACAACCTCGCTGCAAAATACGGAGACAGCATTGTCATGCCCAAATGGGAAGAGGCGATGCAGACATCTTTCCTTATAAGGCTCTCTCTCAAGGGGCTTGACAGGATCGGGATAATAAATGAAATAACAAGGTTCATCTCCTTTGTAATGAGCGTAAACATCCGCAGGATAGACATTGCGACAGAAGACGGCATCTTTGAAGGAAGCATCGACCTGTATGTCCATGACAAGAATGACCTTGAGAAGCTGATACGCAAGCTCCGGAAGATAGAGGGGATACAGAGTGTTGTCAGGACAGACATCTAAACATATGCAAATGAAACAGTTTATAGCAAAATATTTTCCGGCAATACCGATTGCCATGGTAATTGGAAGCATGGTATTCTCACATTCATGCGCAAATACCACCACTCCGCCAAGCGGAGGACCCAAGGATACGATTCCGCCGATAATCACAAAGCTGGAGCCTGGGGACGGAAGCATCATGGTCCCTGTACACAAGACACATCTGGACTTCACATTCAACGAATATGTCGTGGTAAAGAATCCGCAGAACATATTCCTCTCCCCTCCTCTGGAGAAGACACCGAAGTTCAAGATGCGCGGAAAGACCTTGGTCATATATTTTGAAAGCGACCTGGACTCCAACAAGACATATACCCTCGACCTTACGGATGCCGTTGCGGACAACAACGAGGGCAACATGTTCCCGGGCTTTACATACACATTCTCCACAGGCGACCGCCTGGATTCCATGATGATTACAGGAAGCGTCGTGGACTGCAATACACTTATGCCGATCAAGGGAGCAACTGTAATGCTGTACAGGTATGAAGGAGAGTCAACCATGATAAATGACACCACATACGTACCGGCTGACTCACTCGTGTTCCTCAGAAGGCCTGATGCTGCAGTCAAGACAGACGAATGGGGCTTTTTCTGCCTGCGCAACATCCAGGACACCCTATACAGGATGTATGCCGTGATAGACGAGAACAACAACAATAAATATGACCCTGACAATGACCGGATTGCATTCATTGATTCTGTCATCAGGCCTGCAATAAAGATCAACGACAGCATACCTGAGCTCAAGAAATATCTGATGACAGATACCCTCGCCTGCCTTGCAAGGAAGACGGAATATGAGCTTAACGTATTCAAGGAGACTCCATCCAAGCAGATGATAGTCAACAAGGAACGAATCGGTGAAAGGACAGCGTACGTCACATTCATGGCTCCATACGTTGAAATGGACTCAATCTGGGTTAAAGGGGTGTCCCATGACAAGCTGATAACACAGTTCAACCTCAAGCGCGACAGCCTGGAAATCTGGATAAACGACCCGCGCAAGCAGCCGGACACACTTTTCCTGAACATCTCGTACATGAAGACCGACTCCCTCTGGCAGCTGACACCGACTGTAGAAGAGATAAAGCTGACCAAGCCTCGCCAAAGTGCAGCAGCCAAAAGTTCAAGGAGGGACATCAAGCACGAGGATACCATCAATGTATTCACACTTGCAGCCGTTCCCGAGAATATCGAGCAGGACGGATTTGTGATGGAGTTCAAATACCCTATCGTGGAGTCCGCATTCGACTCCCTGCAGTTCAGATACCTCAATCCGCGTCAGCAGGAAAGCACCGGAAAATATTCTGTCACCCAGGACAGCCTTAACCTCAGGAAATATATCATAAGGCCCGAAACCAAGCTTATGCCGGGATATGAGTATTTCCTCAAGGTCCCGCACAGGAAGTTCAAGGATATTAACGGCTACTACAACGACAGTACAGAAGTCAAGGTCAGCCTGCCTAAAGATGACAAGCTCAGCGCAATGACCCTTGTGCTCTCCGATGTGCACAACAAATATATTGTAGACATGCTTAACGAAAAGAGGGACAAGGTAATAAGGAGCTATATAATAGACAAGGGCTGCTCCCTCTCCTTCCCATACCTGAAAGCAGGCAAATATTCCATCAGGATTACGGAAGACCTGAACCGCAACGGCCTTGTCGACACCGGTAACCTCCTGGAGCACAAGCAGCCTGAGCAGGTCAAGTTCTACAGGCTTGCAGACGGTACATTCCTCATAGACATACCGGAGATGATGGAGCTTCAGCAGGAAATAAATATTGCGGAACTATTCAGATAAGATGAAAAGGATTATATATATATTAATAGGACTCATGCTTCCACTGACGGCCCTCAAGGCCCAGGAGAATCAGATAAATGTCGGGGGCATCCTCGTGGATACAGCGTCTGTAGTAATCACTGACGCCTATCTGGATTCCGTGGATTTCAAGAAAAAGACCCTTATCAATGACTACACCCTGATTGGAGTGCATTATGGAGTGGGGCTGAACCAGGTAACCTGGAATCCTCCGAGAAAACAGGGAATGCAGTTTGTCCCTGTAAATTTCGGTGTAACGTGGACAAGATATGGCAAGATGTTCGGCTATATGCCATATTTCGGTATCCAGGCAGGACTTTTCTATGCAAAGGAAGGCTATCAGCTGGACGAGGGATATAATGAAGCCGGGGCACGGAATGCCCTTATGGATGTCGTGGAAGTACCGGTCCTGGCACATTGCCATTTCGATTTCTGGAAGATGAAGCTGATGGTCAACATCGGATTCTACGGGGCATACAGGCTCTCGATAAGCAGATGGGGAGGCAATGTGCATGAAAGCATTGAACATGATTTCCTTGCGACAGACAGACGTTTCGACTACGGAATAAAGGGCGGGGCCGGCTTCGGCTTTGTCTTTGACCCTGTCGAGATACATTTCAACGCCATGTACAAATACGGCTTCGGCTCGCTTTTCCAGCCAAACTACGAAAGCGAATATTACTACCGTTTTGCAAACGTATCGAATTTCATATTCAGCGTAAGCCTGCATTTCCAGATTACAAAGAGGATAGGAAAGACCAACCACGAACTGCGCAAGGAAGCCAAACGTCTCTTTGACGAGCGCAGGCATGCTGAGGGAATCCGGCAGAATCAGTATTGATAACGAATATACAATGAAAACACTTGAAGTAAAGGCAGGAAATATAGTCATTGGAGGTGACCACCCGATTGTAGTGCAGACAATGTGCAACACCCACACATCCGATGTGGAAGCCTCAGTGGCCCAGTGCCGCAGGCTTGCCGTGGCCGGTGCACAGCTAATAAGGCTCACCGTGCCTTCGATGAAGGAAGTAGAGTCCATGAGACAGATAAAGGCGGCCCTCAGGGCAGAAGGCATAGATGTCCCGCTTGTTGCAGATGTACATTTCTCCTCAGAGATTGCCATTGCTGTAGCATCGGTTGTCGAGAAGGTCCGTATCAATCCCGGCAATTTCCACAGGGACCACGAAAAGGCACGTGAACAGTTCGCAAGGCTTGTGGAGGTCTGCAAGGCAAACGGCACAGCCATCCGCATAGGCATCAACCACGGCTCCCTCGGTGAGAGGATAACAGAAAAATATGGCAATACCCCATTTGCAATGAAGGAGGCAGCCATGGAATGGCTCGGCATGTGCATTGAGAATGATTTCTACAATATAGTGGTGTCACTCAAGGCAAGTAACACTCTTGTTATGGTCGAGGCATACCGTCTTTTGGCAGAAGACATGGAAAAGAAAGGCGTGGTCTTCCCGATCCACCTCGGTGTGACAGAAGCCGGTAACGGTGATTCAGGACGAATCAAGTCCATAGTGGGGATCTCCACTCTCCTTGCAGAAGGGATAGGAAATACAGTGCGGGTCTCCCTGACAGAGGATCCGCAGGAAGAACTTGCACCTGCACAGTATCTTTCAGACAGATATGGCAGACGCCTTTACTCATCCATGGTATCTTTAAAGGTAGAGGACAAGGCTGCCGTCGCCACCTATGCTGCCCCGTCACGCGAAAGGCTGATATATGACATTGCTGCAGATTTCGGAAAGCTGCTTATTGACAGGAGCATAGACACCCTGACAATAAAGGGTTCCTACAAGGGTGCAGACGGCACAGAAACAATGCTTGATGATTCAGAGTTCGCCTCATACCTTGCAGACGAGATGCTGCAGGCCACAAGGCGCAGATTCTACCGTCCTGAATATATCGCATGCCCTGGATGCGGAAGGACAATGTACAACCTTGAATCCACTTTCAATGAAGTCAAGAGACGCACATCACATCTTAAAGGCATGGTGATAGCCGTGATGGGCTGCATTGTGAACGGACCTGGCGAAATGGCAGATGCAGACTGGGGCTATGTCGGTGAAGGCAACGGGATGGTCTCAATCTACAAAGGCAAGACCCCTGTGCTGCGCCATGTCCCTGAGTCCGAGGCCATAGACAGGCTGCTTGAACTTATATCAGAATAAAGCAAGCCGCCCCAAAAGTATTGTCTTTTGGGGCGGCTTCTATTGCTGGAGTCCCTTGCAAACGACTGAGCTATTCAGCTTCAATCATTTCCTTCTGGGCCTTTTCCCATTGCTCCTTGGCATATTCCTGCATGTCGACTACTTCATCCTTCTCATCGACAATCTCCTGCCCGAGCATAGTCTCGATTACATCTTCCATGGTCACGATTCCACGGAGCGAGCCATACTCATCAAGGATGGCAGAGATATGTTCCTTCTTTTCCAAAAGCTTCTCCCATATGTCTCCTACCGGAGTATCTTCCTGAAAAGTCAGGATTGGACGGGCTATGTCGCGGAGGGTCATGCTGAAATTGTCCTCGGCCATCTTCTCCAGGACTGTCTGCCTCAGGACGTATCCTATGACATATTCGTCATTGTCCTCATCATAGATAGGAATCCTCGAAAAAGTGTTGTACTCCTCCGTGTTGTAGAACTCCTTGATTGTCATGCCGGCTTCCGCCAGCTCCACGACAACGCTCGGTGTCATTATCTCGTGGGCTACAATCTCATCAAGCTTGAGGATGTTCTGGATCATCTTCTTCTCCCCCGTCTCTATGACCTCCTCCTCTGTAGCTACGCTTACCATGGACGAAAGGTCCTCACGGCTCACACTCACCTGTGTCGAATGCGATGAAATAAGACGCTGCACTTTCTCAAGAATCCAAACAAGAGGAAATGCTATCACAATCATTGCATTGATGATTCCAGATGCCGGAATTGCAAGTGAACGCCAGAAGTTGGAGCCTATTGTCTTCGGGATTATTTCTGAAAAGAACAGTATCAGCAAAGTAAAAATGGCAGAAAAGATTCCTACCATTGCATCGCCGTAGACTTCATACACCAGGGAGCCGACGATAGAAGCACCCACTGTATTTGCGATTGTATTCAGACAGAGGATTGCCGATATAGGCCTGTCTGTGTTCTGCTTAAGCTTCTTCAGCCTGTGTGCGCCTTTGCGGCCCTGCTCCTCAAGCCCTGTTATATAGGACAGGGGTGTCGACAGAAGTGTCGCCTCCAGGACAGAGCACAATGCCGATATAAGAATCGACAGCAGCATTACCAGATACAATAACTCTTCTTTCATGATAATTTATTTACGTAGCTCGGCAATAACAGTCTCACAGGCCTTCACCTCATCACCGACACGCACCTTGATATCAGAGCCGAGAGGCAGATACATGTCTATCCTTGAACCGAACTTTATGATTCCGCACTGATTCCCCTTTATATCTGTCTCACCGACCTTTGCATAGCATACAATCCGGCGTGCGAAAGTACCGGCAAGCTGCTTGAAGAAGACCTCTCCACATTCATTCCTTATGGCAATGGAAGTATGTTCGTTCAGTTCAGATGCCTTTGGAAGGAAAGCAAGCAGATATTTCCCCGGATGATACCTGTAATAGGTTATCTCCCCGGAAATCGGCCAGAAATTCACATGTACATTGAAAAAGTTCATGTACACAGAGACCTGTATGCATTCCCCCTTTATGAATTCGCTTTCATAGACCTTGTCAACGATGACAACCTCACCGTCAGCAACAGATGTGACGATATTGTCCCCATTCACCGTCTCCCTCTGCGGTACACGGAAGAAAAAGAAGACAAAGCACATGAAAAAGGCAAAAATTGCAGCCATCGTCCATGAGACAAATGTCCATGGAATAAAATGCAGGGAAAGGAATATGCATACTGCGCAAAAAATCCATATTCCGAGGATTGTCCCGTATCCGTCCTTATGAATAGTCATTGAATCATCAGTTTTGGGGTACAAAACTATAAAAAAAGTTCGACATTTGAAATTATAGCCGGAAATTACAGCACATTAAGCAGCTCCATGACGATAATTCCGACAGGAATTGCCATCAGTGCACTGTCAAAACGGTCAAGAAAGCCTCCATGCCCAGGTATGGCCACTCCTGAATCTTTGATTGTGTAATGCCTTTTCCACTGTGATTCTATCAGGTCACCGTAGACTCCAGCCACATCCATCACAACGGCAAGTATCACGCAGTGCAGTACCGGAAGATCAAGCCATCCGGCATAATGAAGGCCAACTGCCACGGCTATTGCGGATGCAAAGCCGCCCCAGAATCCGACCCATGACTTCTTCGGGGAAATTTCCGGGAAGAGCTTCTTCCCGAACCTGCGCCCGAGGGTTATGCCGAATACATACGCACCGACATCCGAGCCCCATACGATGGCAAAGAAACAGACAATCAGCAGACCGGAGTAGCTGCCGTCAATACGGTCAAACACAGCAAAGTTGGTCAAAGAAAGCGGAACAGCTATGTACAGCATTGCCGTGTACAGGTTCGCGAATTTGCCGAACTCAGTCTTGTCCCTGACATATAGGGAGTTTACCATAACGATGAAAACCGGGATAATGGCAAGCATCACCATTTTCCCGGGTATATCATAGCTCTTGGAAAGAAATGTCAGCATAAACAGGATCTCCGCAGCAAGGATGGCGAGTATCTGGGAGAATTTGTACGATTTTCCCATGGTCATCCTGAAAAACTCGAACATCATCATCCCCATAATTACCATCATGAGCACTGCAAACGAAAACTTGCACCACATGAGTGCGCCAATCATCACAGCAAGGAATCCTATTCCACTGATAGTTCTTACAACAGTATTTTTCATAAATTTCAGGTCAAATTATTCTTCTGTATGCCCCTCCCCAGAAGCCGGTTCCCGGGACTCTGTGGCCATTTCCTCCGGGTCCTCCTTTACCTCTGTACCTTTGCGCGGTCCGAAGATACGCTCAAGGTCATCGGCAAATATTACCTCCTTCTCAAGAAGCAGTGCAGCAAGCTGGAGGAAGCCTTCCATATTGTCCCTCAGTATTTTCTCCGTGCGGTCATGGATCGAAGCCACAAGTTCCTTGACCTCCTGGTCAATCAGCTCTGCTGTCTTCTCGCTGTAAGGCCTGTTCAGGTCATACGCACGGGAACCTGTAGAATCATAGAAGGACAAAGTTCCGATCCTGTCATTCATGCCATAGTATGTAACCATCGAATAGGCAGTCTTTGTAAGTCTCTCCAGATCATTCAGCGCACCTGTAGACGGCTGCCCGTTGACAATCTCCTCAGCTACGCGCCCGCCTATGAGCGAGCACATTTCGTCAATCATCTGGTCCCTTGTGACAATCTGCCTCTCCTCAGGAAGATACCATGCCGCACCCAATGCCTGTCCACGTGGTACTATAGTCACCTTGAACAGCGGATTCGCATTAGGGAGAAGCCAGCTGACAGTTGCATGTCCGGCCTCATGATGGGCAATGGACTTCTTCTCCTCTGGAGTGATAATCTTGTTCTTGCGCTCCAGTCCGCCGATAATCCTGTCAACGGCATCGAGGAAGTCCTGCCTGTCTATCTCTTTCTTGTCATGCCTTGCTGCTGTAAGTGCAGCCTCGTTGCAGACATTGGCGATATCGGCCCCCGAGAAGCCTGGGGTATGCTTGGCAAGGAACTCCACATCGAAGTCACCGGCCAGCTTAAGGTTACGGATATGCACCCCGAATATCTCCTGCCTTTCCTTGAGGTCGGGAAGATCAACATGTATCTGGCGGTCAAAGCGTCCTGCACGAAGCAACGCCTTGTCCAGGATATCCGCCCTGTTTGTTGCGGCAAGTATGATGACACCGGAATCCGAACCAAAGCCGTCCATTTCCGTAAGCAGCTGATTCAATGTGTTCTCTCGTTCATCATTTGAACTGAATCCCCCATTCTTGCTCCTTGCACGCCCGACAGCATCAATCTCATCTATGAACACTATGCATGGTGCCTTTTCCTTTGCCTGGCGGAACAGATCCCTTACCCTTGAGGCACCTACACCGACAAACATCTCCACAAAATCAGAGCCTGAAATCGAGAAGAACGGTACATTGGCCTCACCTGCGACCGCCTTGGCCAGCAAGGTCTTTCCTGTACCCGGAGGGCCTACAAGGAGGGCACCCTTGGGAATCTTTCCCCCGAGTGAAGTATATTTCTTCGGATTCTTGAGGAAATCCACAATCTCCATGACCTCATCCTTCGCGCCATACAGTCCGGCCACATCCTTGAATGTAACTTTTATGCTGTCCTTCTCTGCAAGCTTGCCTGTAGATTTGCCGACACTGAATATGCCTCCCGGACCACCTGATCCGCCGCCCATATTGCGGTTCATGCTCCTGAATAGGAAGAAATACATCAATATCAGCAATATAGGGAACAGGAGCCAGTCAAGAAGGCTTTTCCATACTTTGCTGTCATTCTCTATTATGACCTTGAACCTGCCGTCTTCCGGAAGGCTGTCATTCAGCTGTCCGAACATCTCCTCCGCATTGAAGCTTCCTGAAACCAGGAAAATGAAATGCGGAGACTTGGACGGGACATTGCCTCCGAATCTGGAGGAGTATTTCTCCAGGCGGTCAGGCCTGATAGTCACACGTCCCTCGAAATCATTCCTGATGAATACTATTTCCTTGATGTCGCCGGCCTCTGCAATGGACTTGACCTCATCCCATTCAATCTTCTGCGGATTTGCTCCGCCCTGGTTGAAGAACATCCATACGATACCAAGGACCAGCAGCAGGTATATCCAGGACATGTTGAACACTATCCTTATCGGCTTCTTTCCATCCTGGCTGTTCTTGTTTCCGCTTCCTTTCATGCTATTGTCTGCCATATCCGCTACTCCTCATTATACTCTGTCCTGTCCGCATCGGCCCACAGGTCTTCCAGGCGGTAGAAATCCCTGTACGGAGTCTGGAACACATGCACTACTATATCACCGTAGTCAAGGATGACCCATACTGCATTCTCCTTTCCCTGGCTGCGTATAGGCTTTGTTGAAGCCAGTTCTATCATCCTGTCCTCGACATTGTCGGCGATTGCCAGCACATTGGTTGTTGAATCTGCATTGCAGACAATGAAATAGTCCGAAATAGCAGTTCCTATCTTCTGCAGATCCAGCGATACGACATCCTTGCCTTTCTTTTCAATCATCGCATCGGCAATGATCTTCAGTCCTTTGTTGTTCATCTATTGTCCTGTTTAATTATATTTATTCTTTTCTCGCTGCAAAATATTAATTTTGCGGCCGCAAATATAAACAAAATCCGCACCAATGGAAAGGAAGTACCATATATTATGGCATGACACTATAGATTCCACCAATTCTGAGGCTGTCAGACACCTGTCAGACATTGACAATATGTCAGTCATAGCTGCCAGGAGGCAGACTTCAGGCAGAGGCCAGAGGGGCAACAGGTGGAACAGCACACCGTCTGAGAACCTTACCTTCTCAATTGTCGTACGCCCGGGATGCGACGGGATAGCGGCAATCACAGCACATGACCAGTTCGTGATAAGCGAGATTGCGACACTTGCCCTGACTGACTATCTTGCAGGGCACGGAATCAGCGCCAGGATCAAATGGCCGAACGACATATACTGGAAAGACAGGAAGATATGCGGAATATTGATTGAGCACAGCATACGCAACGGTTTCCTCGGCTCCTCGGTAATCGGTATCGGGCTGAACATGAACCAGACAGTCTTCCCTGAGGATATCCCCAACCCGACATCAATGAAGGCCATAACAGGGAAATCCTATATTACGGAACATGAGCTTGAGAACTTCATCACATACTTTGACCATTATCTTGAAATGGCAGGCAGCGGGGAAACTGGGAGACTTTACCTGGAAAGAATGTACAGGAAAGACGAGCCACACAGCTTCATTGAGACTGCAACCGGGAATATCTTCACGGGAATAATCCGTGGCATAGCACAGAATGCATGCATGAGTGTCGAGATGCCGGACGGCAGCATCAGGGAATTCGCATTCAAGGAAATAGGCTATATAATATAGCGGGCAGCCGGAGTATTTTCCGCAGGCTGTCTCATCGCAGCGATTGCCGCCGCCGGATCTTCAGCCTTGAATACAGAACTGCCTGCCACAAGAATATCCGCACCTGCAGCAGCAAGTAAAGCTGAATTCGCAGGGGACACTCCCCCGTCCACCTCTATAAGGCAATTGCAGCCCTGCCTTTCAATCTCGGCCCTGACAGCAGAGACCCTGCCATATGTATCCTCAATGAATTTCTGCCCGCCGAACCCGGCAAATACGGACATGATGAGGACAAAGTCGCATCCCTTCAGGAATGGATATAGTCTTTCGACAGGGATGTCAGGATTGATGGCTATACCGGCCTTGATACCTGAAGAATGCACCAGATCAAGCACCGCACCTGGATTTTCAGTAGCATTGAGATGAAAACTGAGCATGCCAACTCCGCTTTTAGCGCACCGCTCCACATATTTTTCAGGAGATACAATCATAAGATGCGCATCCAGTGGCCTTTCTGCGATAGAGGATATTGCATCAATCACGGGGAAACCGTATGAAATATTCGGGACAAAGACACCGTCCATTACATCCAGGTGGAAAATGTCCGCATTCGCATTTACCATCTTGACATCCTTTTCAAGATGCAGGAAATCTGCGGAAAGCATCGAAGGGGCGACCTGTACCATAGTGAAAAGTTATCTGAAATCAGCAATAATCCTGTCAAGGAGCCTTACAAACCTGTCAAGGGATGCAAGCTCAAGCCTCTCGCCAGGCGCATGGACACCACGGAGTGTCGGACCGAAAGAAATCATGTCGAGATCCGGATATATGTCAAGGAAAAGCCCGCATTCCAGCCCTGCATGTATAGCCCTTACAACGGGTTCTGTACCAAACAGGCTGCGGTATGCCTTGACACTTTCGTCAAGGATAGCGGACTTCATGTTGGGCTGCCACCCCGGGTATTCGCTTTCATGTGTGACTTCTGCCCCTGCTAGTTCAAAGGCAGCCCTGACCTTCTCACCTGCCATCCTGCGTGCACTCGTGATGGAACTTCTCTGGCTCGTTCCGACCCTTATTCCGCCGTCTCCGGTCATCTTCACAGAAGCAAGGTTGGTGGAAGTCTCCACAAGCCCCTTTATGTCCATGCTCATTGCAAGCACGCCATGGGGTGCGGCAAACAGGGCGGACACGACCCTTGCGGTACAGTCCGCATCAATGGCCTTCTCCGGCTTAGCGGCAGCATCCTTGCATTCAAATGAAAGTGCAGGCTCTGCCACAGCATATTCAGCCTTGGCCTCAGAAGCGAATGTCCTGAATTCCGCCTTTACAGCCTCCAGATTCCCTTTCGGGAGCACAACAGTGCAGCAAGCCTCACGGGCAATTGCATTGCGCTTGTTTCCACCGTCAATTTCAGCTATCCTGATATCCATTCCGAGGATTCCATGGAGGAAGCGGGCAAGCAGCTGGACCGCATTGGCCCGTCCCTTGTCTATATCATCACCGCTATGTCCGCCTATTCCGTTGAATATACGGAATGAGACAGCAGAGAAATCCTCAGGTACACTATCCAGGCTGCAGTCAAAGACCGCCGTGGTATCAAGGCCGCCTGCGCATCCGACAAACAGTTCCCCCTCGTCCTCAGAATCCAGGTTGATCAGCGTCTTTCCTGTTATGAAGCCCGGCTTGAGGGCCTTTGCCCCGTCAAGCCCAGTTTCCTCAGAGACGGTGAAGAGGCATTCTATCTTTCCGGCAGGCTCTGCACTTTCGAGCACTGCAAGCTGTGCGGCAATCCCGATTCCGCAGTCTGCGCCAAGCGTAGTGTCCGGAGCAATCATCCATCCGTCCCTGAACTCATATCTGATAGGATCCTTCGCAAAGTCATGCTCAACATCCGAGTTCTTCTCGCAGACCATGTCGCTATGGCTCTGGAGCACAAGGGCAGGAATCTCTTCCATGCCTGCTGCAGCGGGCTTCACGATGACCACATTCCCGGCCTCGTCAGTCCTGCATTCCAGTGAATGGGCAGCAGCAAAGTTCTGCAGATATGCGATTATCAGTTCCTCATGCCCCGATTCCCTCGGGATGCGTGTAATATCCTCAAAAATCTCAAGGACCCTCTCCGATGTCATGGCTTCAGTATATTTAGTGTTATCTTACAGTAACAAGCATTTTCTCGATATCCGATACATACTGCTTGAATGTCTTGTCCGTAGTCATAAGGTCTGCCACCGTATTGCATGCATGCAGCACTGTTGCATGGTCCTTTCCTCCAGTCTGAGCACCGATTGTGGCAAGAGAGCAGCTCATATGGTTCCTTGTCATGTACATGGCAATCTGCCTCGCCTGCACAATCTGGCGTTTCCTTGTCTTTGACAGAAGAAGGTCACGGCTTATATTGAAATAGTCGCATACAACATTCTGGACCTTGTCAATCGTGATCTCATTCTTGTCCTCACCTACAATCTTGCCGACAAGTTCCTCGGCAAGTGCAACTGTCGCCTCCCTGTGGTTCAGAGTGGCATTCGCAATAAGTGAGATCAGCGCACCTTCCAGTTCCCTGAAATTGGTCTTGATCCTTGTGGCGAGGTAGACGAGGACCTCCTCCTTGAGCATTATCCCCTCCCTGAAGCTCCTTGCCTTGAGCATCTGTAGCCTTGTGGCAAAGTCAGGTATCTGCAGCTCTACGGAAAGTCCCCATTTGAGTCTCGACAGAAGCCTCTCCTCAAATGACTGCAGCTCTGCAGGCGAACGGTCGGAGGTGAAGACCAGCTGCTTGCCGGACTGATGCAGATGATTGAACACATGGAAGAACGCATTTTGCGAACCCGGTGCAGTAAGCTCCTGGATGTCATCCAGGATGAGGACATCAATCTTCATGTAGAACGCAAGGAAGTCCGTAAGCTTGTTCTTCACGTTCACGGCATCCATATACTGTGTCTTGAAACGGTTTGCCGGTACATAGAGTACCACAAGCTCAGGATATTTCTTCTTGATTTCGTTTCCGATTGCCTGTGCTATATGGGTCTTGCCCAGTCCCGGGGCACCGAAAAGGAAGAGAGGGTTGAATGCAGTCTTTCCTGGATTTATCGAGATGCTTTCACCGGCTGTTATGCCCATCTTGTTGCAGGTTCCGGCGATAAGGTTCTCAAAGCAGTAGACAGGGTTCAGCTGAGGGTTGACCCTCACCCTCTGTATTCCCGGATACACGAATGGCCCCGGATTGGCAGCAGGGGAATAGGTCGGAACCGATATGGCCTTGTTCACAGGCACATTCCCGTGAGCTGCCGGATATGTCATGGCAGGCTGCCTGTTGACAGGCCTCACCATATAGTTAAGCTTCGCGTCCGCCCCTATCACCCTTTTAACGACCTTGTTGATCATGTCCAGGAAATACTCCTCCAGATACTCACGGAAGAATTCCGAAGGGACATGTACTGTAAGTGTCGCGTCCTGCATGGACACTGGCTGTATCGGCTTGAACCATGTATTGAACTGCTGCGGCTCGAGGATTCCCTCGAAAACCTTCAGACAACTGCTCCAGACTGCTATATGTTTTTCCTCAATCATCGTCTTTTCTGTGATAAAATGTCAAGTCTTGGTGACCTTCCCGAAAGGGAAGACAAAGGTGAGGAAAAAAAAGTTATAAAAAAAGTTAATTTCTATTGCATAAAAGAAATAATTTACTTGTAAACGTTTTGCAAGCGGCTAAACGTTTATTTTATAAACTAATGATTTTCAATGTTTTACAAAATACGTAACTTGCCAAGCACATTGTATTGGACAAGTTACGTATTTTGAATAATTCAAAATCAAAAACCCTTGATGTTATCAACAATCCGGGAGTGTCAATGGTTAAAAAACTGATATTTTGATATATTTTCTAGGGTTTTCCTCAATTTTTTTCACCAGATTGTCGATATCCGACAGAAGCGTGTCGACAGAAGTGTAGACAGTGCCCTCATTGAGGAGCTTGCCGACAGTCCCGTCCGGATCCTGGATCTTGTCAAGCAGCATGCGGAACGACTCCACAAGACCGGCAATGTCGCTTTCATTGAGCTCTGAGGTAACCCCGGCTACATTGGCCATGGCGGTGTCAACCTTATCCATGACTGAGCTGAGCTTTACGGAAACTGAGCTGAGGTTGTCAATAAGCGAAGCTATCTCCCCGGACTTGCCGTCCACGCTCCTTGAAAGATGCTCCACATTTGCCAGCGTCCTTTCAAGATGCACAATGGAGCGTGAGATGCCCTGGGGGTCAATCCCGTCAAGCACCCTGTTGACTCCGGATGCGAGGCATGTGATTGTGTCCACTGCCCCTGTCACCTTCTCCATGAGCGGAGTTATCCCAGCTGCGACCGCAGAAATGAGGTCAGGTTCGTATGAACCCGGGAGTTCCGCACCGTCAGCTGCAGCAGAGCTTGAGGTCCCCATGTCAATCCTTATCCCTTTTCCTCCCATGATGTCAACTCCATATATGACCATCCTGGAGTCCTGAGGAACGCCGAACTGCTTCTGTATCGAGCAGGAAACCTCGAAACGCCCCTCCTGAGGAAGGTATTCCACAGCGGTCACCGCACCGGCCTTATACCCCTTTATATATACAGGAGCCGACGGAAGCAGCCCCTCTACATTTTCGTAATATGCCTTTACGGTCATCTCACGCCCGAGCAGGTCCTTGCCGCGGAGAAAATTTATCACAAAAAAAGTCACTGCCAGCACCAGGACGGTGAACGCACCAATCCTGAATTCCTTTGTCATTTTCATTTTCCTTATATTTTTATAGCCTTGAAATTTTTCCGTCCTCTATCCTCACTACGAATGAATCAGGGTAATCCTTCTTTACTTTCCTGAGGGATTCGCGGGCCTGCTTCTCGCTTTCTCCTATACATATAATATATTTATACATGTTTCCAGCCTGGACAGCCCTTGCCTTGTATCCCTTCAATGCCTTGTCCCCCTCTGGCAGTCTCCTGCTGAGAAGAAGGACCTGTACACCGTACTCAACTCCCGATGAAGCCTCCGCTGCAGCCTTTTCCTCCTGCCCGGCAATCTCCTTTGATGCCTGTCCTGCAGAAGCGGCGGCCATTGCACTCCCCTGTCCTCCATAGTCAAGGCTATGGTCATATTCCCCCTTGAATTCACGGAACGCCTCGAAAAGTCTCTGGGCAATCTGATCCTTGCCTTTCTCCGAATTCATGACCTTCAGGTCCTCAGCATTGGATATAAAGCCGGCCTCGACCAGGACTGCAGGCATTGTCGTCTTCCAGAGGACGTAGAATGCATCCTGATAGATTCCCCTGTTGCTGCGGAACGGGCCGCCGGTGAATCTGCTGTCAACCTTCGAGGCAAACATCAGGCTCTGTTCGAAATGCGCATTCTGCATCAGGTTGAAAAAGATGAATGATTCCGGATCATTGGGATCGAAGCCCTGGTACTTCGTGGAATAGTCCTCATCCAGCAGGATCACTGAGTTCTCCCTGCGGCACACATCCATGTTCGTGGAGAACATGTCTGTCCCCTTCCGGTTGGACTTGCCCAGTATAAACACAGAAAAGCCATGTGGCGAAGTCTTCTCGTTTGCATTTATATGGACCGAGACAAAAAGATTTGCCTTGCTGCGGTTTGCAATGTCAGCCCTTTCATTGAGGGTCAGATATTTGTCTGTAGTCCTTGTATATATTACCCTAACATCCGGATATGCATCCTTTATCTTCTGCCCGAAAAGCTTTGCGATTGCAAGCGTGAGGTTCTTTTCATAGGTCTTGCGGTCTTTGCTCACCGCCCCTGCATCTTTTCCTCCATGCCCTGCATCTATTACTACCGTCGACAGCCTCAAGGCATTGTCCTTCTGCTGTCCATGTACCTGCAGGACGCTGCAGCAAAATGCTGCCAGAGACGCGAAAACAAATATATGCCTGAAATAAATCTTCATTATAGTCAACTCTGTTTTGGTTATGTTTGAAATTCGTCTTAAATTTGCAATTTGCAAAATTGCGAAAAAATTGCTGAATAAGAAAATATTTTAATGTCGCCATATAAGAACGGAAACAGATCATCCTTTGCGGGAAAACTGGTGCTGGCAGCGGTAATGCTGTCAGTCATAGGATCCATTGTTGTCCCTGCGCAGAACAGGCGCACAAGGCGGGCATCACGCAATGCACAGCAGGAACTGGCTGTAGACACTGTACAGCTGCCGGATTCGGTAAAGGCTGTGCGCGACTCAATTGCACGGGCAGATTCTACTTCAAGGGCGGATTCACTGGACCTTCTGCACAAGAGTTCCCTGGAGCGTCCGGCATTCTCTACTGCAAAGGACTCCGTTGTGGAGGACTTCTCCAATGGAAAGAGGATGATATTCTACTACGGTGACGTGTCGGTGACATACGGTTCGATGAAGCTGAGTGCCGACTATATGGAATACGACATGGCCACCCAGACTGTATATGCAAGGGGAACAACGGATTCCACAGGAGTGACAAAGGGGCAGCCAAAGATGGAGGATGGCGGAAAGAGCTATACCATGGAGGAGGTCCGTTACAACTTCGAGACACGCAAGGCGTTTATCAGCAACATGATAACGCAGGAGCAGGACGGTATCATACATGGAAAGAACATAAAGATGATGCCTGACCAGTCCATAAACATCACGAACGGAAAATACACAGTCTGTGACTGCGAGCATCCCCATTATTATATGCACCTGACGGCTGCAAAGGTGATGACAGAACCGTCACAGAGGACTGTCTTTGGCCCGGCCTACCTCGTTGTGGAGGATGTCAAGCTGTTTCCGGTCATGCTGCCGTTCGGATTTATCCCGAAACGTCCTGACAGGGCAACAGGCTTCCTGATGCCTACATTCGGTGAGGAGAACTCACGCGGATTCTATCTGAGGGACATGGGAATGTATTTCGTGATCGGGGACTATTTTGACATATCGCTTACCGGAAGCATCTATACACTCGGCTCATGGGCAGTGGATGTGAACTCAAGATATAAGGTAAACTACAAATGCAGCGGAAACTTCGGACTGACATACTCCAACGACCAGACAGGAGAAAGAGGCAGCTCGGACTTTTTCCAGACACGCAACTTCTCTGTCAAATGGTCCCATTCACAAGACTCAAAGGCAAGGCCCGGAACGACATTCAGCGCATCAGTGAATTTTTCCAGCCCTTCCAACAACAAATACAACTCGACATCGGTCAGCGAAGCCCTGCAGAACCAGATTTCGTCATCCATATCATGGTCAAGGAACTGGAACGGAAAATATAACCTCTCCGTAAATGCCCTGCATAGCCAGAATTCAAGGGACAGTTCATACGCCTTCACCCTTCCTAACGTGACATTCTCCGTCTCGCGTTTCTACCCTTTCAAGAAAAAGAACAGGGTAGGCAAGGAAAAGTTCTATGAAAAATTCTCGCTGGCATATTCGACGACATTGCAGAACAAGATAAATTTCAAGGCTTCTGAATTCAACCAGCCAGGCTTCTGGGACAAGTTCCAGAACGGAATGACGCACAGTTTCCAGATCGGGCTGCCGAATTTCAGCCTCTTTAAATACATAAATGTAACCCCGAGCATCAGCTATGGCATGAACTGGTTCTTCAGCCAGGGGGAAATGGTCTACAATGAGGAGACCAACAGGACAGAATTTGTCAAGGGAAAACAGTTCAGCACTTTCGGTGCCACTCACAACTATTCAGGCGGACTATCCCTGAGCACAAGGCTGTACGGTACATTCAACTACGGAAAGCACCACAAGGTACAGGCTATCAGACACGTCATAACGCCTTCCCTGAGTTTCTCGTTCAGCCCGGAGAAAGGTACTCATTTCAATGGCTGGAGAACCCTGACCTACATAGACCCTAGCGGAAACGAGAGGACACAGGACTACAACATCTACCAGGGGCAGATCTATTCAGCACCGGGGAAAGGAAAGACCGCAAGCGCGAACATCTCCATAGGCAACAATCTGGAGGCCAAGGTCCGCGACCTCAGGGACACAACCGGGACTGGCACCAAAAAGATAAAGCTGATTGACAACCTCGCATTGAACACCGGCTATAACTTCCTCGCAGACTCATTGAGGATGAACACGATAGGCATTACAATGTCAACTTCAGTATTCGGGAAGGTCGGCATCAGCGCAAATGTCAACCTTGACCCTTACGCAATGGTTGTCAAGAACAACAATGGCTCGTACAGCACTGCAAGGATAAACAGGCTGAACGGAAGCGTATATGGCTGGGACAAGCCTCTCCGCCTTACAAATGCCTCTGCATCAGTTTCATATTCATTCTCCGGAGACGGAAAGATCAACGGAAACGACGGGACGCGGCAGGCAGGCGGCAACCCTGCAGACAACTACACAAGAATATACTATCACCCTGTAACAGGAGAATATATCCCCGGAGGGTGGCTCTACTACATGAATCCAAGCTCTCCATGGTCAGTCAACCTGAACTATTCGTACAGCTATTCAAGAAGCTACAGTGCATCATCCCTTACCGGTGAACTGGTGACAAACCACAGGCACACACAGACTCTCGGAGTATCCGGAAATGTGAAGCTGACACCTGCCCTTTCACTGAACCTGACAACAGGATTCGACCTTATGGCATTGAAGATGACCACGACACAGTTGAGTGCGACATACGACCTGCATTGCTTCAATATTTCAGTCTCATGGGTCCCGACAGGAACATGGCAGTCATGGAGCTTCAGGATTTCTGCAAATGCGGCTGCGCTCGCAGACCTTCTCCGTTTCAAGAAAAGCAGCAGCTACTGGGACAATTTCTGATAATGGAATATATAGACATAGACAAAAAATATATATTTAGGCCACAAAACAGCGATAAGGATTGCAGAAATGGATTTTTTCCGTATATTTGCGCATCTTTTTAAGATGATTTCATCATTTAGTAATTAATCTATGCACAAAATTTTTGAGTTGAAGGAGATGAATCTTGAGGATGTCCAGGCAATTGCCGAGGGGCTCAAGATCAAAAATGCGAAGAAGAAGGATAAAGACACCCTTGTCTACGAGATTCTTGACCAGGAAGCCATTTTAGATGCGCAGAATTCTCCGGAGAAGCCACGCCGTGGCAGACCAAGGAAAGACAGGACCGCTGTCACAGGACAGGAGCAGAAGAAGGCACCAAAGGCAGAAAGCCAGGAAAAGCCGGCAGAGACGGAAGTCCGTGCCCCAAAGAAAAGGGGACCTAAGCCAAAGGCAGCACAGAATACTCCAAAACAGGCAGAGACCAAGCCTGAGACCACCACTGAAGCTACCAATAGTGTACAACAGCCTGCTGTAGACCAGCAGACATCATCCGATGAGGCTCCTGTACAGAAGAAGAGGGGCCGCAAGCCAAAACAGAAGCAGGAGACACAGACTTCGGAAGCGGCTGCAGAAAAGCAGGCTGCCCCTGAACAGACGGCTGAGAAGACTGAAGCGGCTGAAAAGGAAGAGACAAAGGCACCTGAGAACCAGAAAGCCACACAGGACAGCATCCGTATGCAGACGCAGGGCCAGCAGCCACAGCAGCAGAATGACTCCAATTACCAGAAGTCACCGCGCCGTCCGAGGATGGGACAGGGATACCAGAACAACAATGGATATGGCCAGAACAGCAACAGCCAGAACTATTATAATAATGGTGGCAGCCATCAGCAATACCAGCAGCATGAGCGTCAATGGCAGCAGCCACAACAGCCGAAGATTGACTTTGACGGTGTCGTTGAAGCAACAGGCGTTCTCGAAATCATGCCTGACGGATACGGGTTCCTACGTTCATCTGACTATAATTATCTCAATTCACCTGATGACATCTATGTTTCACAGGGCCAGATCAAGGCAAATGCACTCAAGACAGGTGACACGGTGACAGGAGAGATAAGGCCTCCTAAGGAAGGTGACAAATATTTCCCTCTCGTAAAGATCAAATATATCAACGGACGTACTCCGGAATATATCCGCGACAGGGTTCCGTTCGATTTCCTCACACCGCTTTTCCCTGATGAGAAATTCAATCTCGTAGGAAAAGGGCACAATGACCTCTCATGCAGGGTTGTAGACATGTTCACCCCTATAGGAAAAGGACAGAGGGGACTTATCGTAGCACAGCCTAAGACAGGTAAGACTGTGCTCCTCAAATCCATAGCAAATGCAATTGCAGACAACCATCCTGAGGTGTACATGATTGTGCTTCTCATAGACGAGCGTCCTGAGGAGGTTACAGACATGGCACGCAGCGTAAAGGCCGAAGTCGTGGCATCTACATTCGATGAACCAGCAGAAAGACATGTAAAGGTGGCCAACATGGTTCTCGAAAAGGCAAAGAGAATGGTTGAATGCGGACACGATGTCGTGATTCTCCTTGACTCAATCACCCGTCTTGCAAGGGCATACAATACAGTACAGCCTGCTTCAGGCAAAGTCCTTTCAGGAGGTGTAGATGCAAATGCACTCCACAAGCCAAAGAGATTCTTCGGAGCAGCGAGGAATATCGAGAACGGTGGCTCACTGACGATACTTGCTACAGCCTTGACAGACACTGGTTCAAAGATGGACGATGTAATCTTCGAGGAGTTCAAGGGAACAGGAAACATGGAGCTGCAGCTTGACAGGAAGCTTGCCAACAAGCGCATCTTCCCTGCTGTCGATGTCACCCTGTCAAGCACACGCAGGGATGACCTTCTCTATAACCCTGAATATGTCAACAGGATATGGATTCTCCGCAACTATCTTGCAGACATGACATCTGTGGAGGCTATGGAGTTCCTCAAGACCAGGATGGAGAAGACGGCCTCAAATGAGGAGTTCCTTATCACAATGAACGGGGACAAGCTACAGTAGCCTAGAAGATTTACGGGCAATAAAAAGAGGATGACTAAAAAGTCAATAGACTTTGAGGCCATCCTCTTTTCTGATATTTATATAATCGTGTCATGGATGGCAGTATCCCCCGGCGGTCCTCCCCACTCCGTGGGTCCCCTCCCTTTTCGGGAGTCAATGCCGCCTTGTGGCTGTCTGCAACACTCTGAACATATAGAACAAAGTCAGAAAAATATGAAGAGGGCAACTAAAAATGATTAGTCGCCCTCTTTTTGTATTCCAATCCTGGGGCATCAATACTGGTCCCAGGATTTTATCTGTATGTCATCCACAGACATGCTGCAGAATGACCTGATGAATGCCGTCGCAAGGCGTGCATTGGTAATCAGAGGAATATTGAAGTCAATTGCAGCACGGCGGATCATATAGCCGTTGTTCAACTCTACAGGAGTATAGTTCTTAGGGACATTTATTACAAGATCTATTTCTTTGTCCTGCAGCATCTTGAGTGCAGAAGCAAATTTACCGCTCAATCCAGGGTCATCATCTTCGCTTGGCCAGAGCACCTTTGTCGCCTCCACCCCGTTCTCCATGAGGTACCTGTAGGTCCCTCCCGTTGCAAAGAGGGAATATCCGTTCTCCATAAGGAGACGGCATGCCGGAAGCAGGTCAGCCTTGTTCAAGGCATCCCCTGATGAGACAAGGATATTCTTTGAAGGGATGCTGTAGCCTACGGAAAGGATTGATTTGAGAAGTGCCTCGTTGAAATCATCGCCGATGCATCCCACCTCGCCTGTTGAAGCCATGTCGACACCAAGCACCGGGTCAGCCTGCTGAAGGCGTGAGAACGAGAACTGGGATGCCTTTATCCCGACATAGTCAAGGTCAAAAGCACTCTTGCGCGGTGCAGACGGCTTCTTGCCGAGCATAACCTTGGTCGCAAGCTCTATCATGTTTATCTTCAAGACCTTTGATACAAACGGGAAACTTCTTGATGCGCGAAGGTTACATTCAATCACCTTGATGGCATTGTCCTTTGCAAGGAACTGGATATTGAATGGTCCGGAAATCTCCAGTGCAGCAGCTATCTTCTTGGCTATCTTCTTGATGCGCCTTACTGTCTCGACATATAGCTTCTGCGGAGGGAACTGGATTGTGGCATCACCGGAATGCACTCCCGCAAACTCAATATGCTCAGAAATAGCGTATGCAATCACTTCTCCCTTGTCTGCAACAGCATCAAACTCTATTTCCTTGCACCTCTGCATAAATTCGCTGATGACAACAGGATGCTTCTGCGAAACCTCTGCAGCAAGCGAAAGGAAGCGTTCAAGCTCCTCCTCATTGTAGCAGACATTCATCGCCGCACCGGAAAGCACGTATGAAGGGCGCACAAGCACCGGGAACCCGACCTGGGAGATGAACGCATTGACGTCATCAAGGGTTGTAAGTTCCTTCCACTTAGGCTGGTCGATACCGAGAATATCGACTATGGACGAGAACTTGTGCCTGTCTTCAGCCTTGTCAATACATGAAGCCTTTGTGCCGAGGATATTCACACCGCTATGGTCAAGACGCAGGGCAAGGTTGTTCGGAATCTGGCCACCCACTGAGACAATGACCCCGTGCGGCATCTCCAGTTCATAGATATCCATCACCCTCTCGAATGTAAGCTCATCAAAATAGAGCCTGTCGCACATGTCATAGTCCGTGGAGACTGTCTCCGGGTTGTAGTTTATCATCACTCCTCTGTATCCCTCGTTCCTGATTGTCTGTAGTGCATTCACAGAGCACCAGTCGAACTCAACCGAGCTTCCGATACGGTATGCCCCTGACCCGAGCACTATTACGGATTTCCTGTCAGTCTCGTAGCTTATGTCATTGAACGAACCGTTGTATGTCAGGTAAAGATAGTTCGTTACAGCCGGGAATTCGGCAGCAAGTGTATCAATCTGCTTTACAACAGGTACTATCCCCTGTGACTTGCGGAACAGGCGCACAATCTTCTGAGCTTCCTCCACATCCATCTTCTTGTAGACAGCACGCGCAATTTGGAAATCTGAGAATCCCTGCTGCTTTGCCTGACGGAGAAGTTCAAGAGGCATTTTCTCGCAGGCATCATATCCCTGCATATCCCTGTATGTGGCAACGATATTCTCCAGCTTGTTCAGGAACCACCTGTCAATCTTTGTAAGATGATGAATCTGTTCAACTGAATATCCGGCAAGCATTGCCTTTGAAATGACAAATATACGGCGGTCTGTAGGCTCACTTAACGCCTCCTCTATATCGTTTACCTTGAATTCCTTGTTGCCGATGAATCCATGCGCCCCCTGGCCTATCATTCTGAGGCCTTTCTGGATAGCCTCCTCGAAGCTGCGTCCGATTGACATGACCTCACCGACACTCTTCATGCTTGAACCGATCTTGCGCGACACCCCATGGAACTTGGAAAGGTCCCAGCGCGGAATCTTGCAGACAATATAGTCAAGTGCAGGCTCGAAGAAGGCCGGTGTCTCCTTTGTCACTGAATTCTTCAGGTCGAAGAGACCATATCCGAGACCGAGTTTAGCAGCCACAAAGGCAAGCGGATATCCGGTAGCCTTTGATGCAAGTGCAGATGAGCGGCTCAGACGTGCATTCACCTCAATGACACGGTAGTCCATTGCATCCGGATTGAAGGCATACTGCACATTGCATTCGCCGACAATGCCGATATGGCGTACAATCTTTATGGAAAGTTCACGGAGATAGTGGTATTCCTCATTGGTAAGGGTCTGTGACGGAGCGACCACGATACTTTCACCGGTATGTATCCCGAGCGGGTCGAAATTCTCCATGTTGCAGACTGTGATACAGTTGTCATAGCGGTCACGGACCACTTCATACTCTATCTCCTTCCATCCTTTCAGTGACTTCTCGACAAGCACCTGCGGAGAGAAGGAGAATGCCTTTTCGCATATCTTCTCCAGTTCATCCTCATTGTCGCAGAATCCCGAGCCAAGTCCTCCAAGGGCGTATGCAGCACGTATGATTACAGGATATCCGAGGGCTGCTGCTGCAGCCTTTGCCTCGTCCATGGTCTCAGCCGCGTGAGACTTTATTGTCTTGACATTGATCTGGTCAAGCTTTTCCACAAACAGTTCCCTGTCTTCCGTGTCTATTATGGCCTGGACAGGAGTTCCTAGCACCTTGACATGGTAGTTTTCAAGCACTCCGCCCTTGTACAGCTCGACTCCGCAGTTAAGGGCAGTCTGGCCTCCGAATGCGAGGAGGATTCCCTGGGGACGCTCCTTCCGGATTACCTTCTCAACAAAGAACGGGGTGACCGGCAGGAAATATATCTTGTCTGCAACCTGCTCTGAAGTCTGCACTGTAGCGATATTCGGGTTTATAAGGACTGTCTCGATCCCCTCCTCCTTGAGTGCCTTAAGTGCCTGGGAGCCGGAATAGTCGAATTCCCCTGCCTCTCCGATCTTAAGTGCACCGGAACCAAGGATTACCACTTTCTTTATATTGTTGTCTATCATTTTCTTTGTATTTCTGTCATTCCAGCCATGGAGATGGTCCATTGGGCGGAAGATGGTTGTTGTTATAGCTTGCTGATAAATTCGTCAAACAGGAATTCCGTGTCTGTCGGGCCGCTGGAGGCCTCAGGATGGAACTGCGCAGAGAAGAACGGCAGCGTCCTGTGCCTGATACCCTCGTTGGTGTTGTCATTCATGTTGATGAAAAGCGGCTCCCAGTCTTCGCCAAGGGTCCTGTTGTCCACAGCGAATCCATGGTTCTGGGAAGTGATATAGCAACGGTTTGTACCGGCCATGCGCACCGGCTGGTTATGGCTGCGGTGGCCATATTTCAATTTATATGTCTTCGCCCCTCCAGCCTTGCAGAGCAGCTGGTTGCCCATACAGATACCGAATATCGGCTTGCCCTTGCCCATGGCCTCCTGTATATGCTTGACTGTAATGTCACAGAACTCCGGATTTCCTGGACCGTTTGAGATAAACAGGCCGTCATACTCGATGGCATTAAAGTCATAGTCCCATGGAACCCTTATCACTTCTATCCCCCTACGGACAAAACAGCGGAGGATATTGTGCTTCACACCGCAGTCCACAAGGACAATCTTCTTGTCACCGCTTCCATAGCGTATTACCTCCTTGCAGCTTACGACAGCGACCTGGTTCTCGAGATTAGGATCATCTACAGGAAAATCCTTTTTCACCCCGTCCGGCACTATCATGCCAAGCATCGACCCCTTTTCACGGAGAATTTTGGTCAGTTCACGCGTATCAATTCCATATATTCCCGGTATCTTCTGCTCCTTCAGCCACTGGTCAAGGCTCTTGACAGCATTCCAATGGCTATAGTTGAAGGAATAGTCAGAGATTACAAGCCCCCTGACATGGATCTTCTCCGATTCAAAATTCCTTGAAATGCCCCATTCATCCACTCCTTCGTCCGGAACACCGTAGTTTCCGATAAGAGGATAGGTCACACAGAGGATCTGTCCGGAATATGACGGGTCTGTCAGGCTCTCCGGATATCCCACCATAGCGGTAGAAAAGACAACTTCGCCGTCACAGGGGCTGCCGTATCCAAAGGAATAACCCTTGAACTGCATCCCGTTCTCCAGGCGAAGAGTAGCTCCAAGTTTCTGCATAGTCAACGTAATCTATTTGTTAATACAATATTCCTGTATACCTGTCCCCGGGATTCTCCCGGATACATAAAAAAATGACCCCCTTGAAAAAGGTGGTCAAATCAGAGGAAAAGGGGCAACACTCCCGACATTGTCCGGGCAAGAGCCTGATTGATATACGGTTGTGATTCCTGTTCCCATTTCATTTCTCTTTATCCGTGCAAAGATATGAATTTACATGATTATTTACAATAGGACATGCACAGTCACGAACGAAAAAATCCTCCCATACCCTGCTGCAACAAATATTGGCTGTCTCAGGAAAAAGTGCTAAATTCACACGTTTTTTGAGCTGTCCCGGCAACCGGGAAAACTAACTTAGCAGACAACACACAATTATGCCGCACATATCAGAAAGGGGAAATAACATCCCCGCATCACCTATCAGGAAACTCATGCCATACGCTGAGGAGGCAAAGCGCAAGGGAGTAAAGGTATATCACCTCAATATCGGCCAGCCTGACCTCCCGACACCCCAGAAGGCACTTGACATACTCAAGGACATTGACCGCAAGACGCTCGAGTACAGCCCGAGCCAGGGCTTCGCAAGCCTAAGGGAAAAGCTTGCGGAATATTACCAGAAATACAGGATCACCCTCTCCCCTGATGACATAATCATCACAAGCGGAGGCTCGGAAGCCGTACTGTTTGCATTCATGAGCTGCCTTGACCCCGGCGATGAGATAATCGTCCCTGAGCCGGCATACGCCAACTATATGGCTTTCGCCGTATCGGCCGGTGCAGTCATCAGGACCGTCCCGGCATCTATCGACAACGGATTCGCACTGCCTCCTATGGAAAAATTCGAGGAACTGATTACAGACCGCACGAAGGCAATACTCATCTGCAATCCGAACAACCCTACAGGATACCTTTACTCCAGGAAGGAGATGAACAGGATAAGGGACCTCGTGATGAAATATGACCTTTACCTGTTCTCGGATGAGGTGTACCGCGAATTCATATATACTGGGGCACCGTATATTTCTGCCATGCACTTCGAGGGACTTGAAGACAATGTAATCCTCATAGACTCTGTATCAAAGCGTTATTCGGAATGCGGAATCCGTATCGGTGCGCTTGTCACACGCAACAGGGAGGTACGCAACTCAGTGATGAAATTCTGTCAGGCAAGGCTCAGTCCACCTCTGCTCGGGCAGATTGTGGCAGAAGCCTCCATAGACAACACAGAGGACTATTCGGCAATGGTATATGAGGAATACCTTGAAAGGCGCAACTGCCTGATAGACGGCCTGAACAAGATTCCTGGAGTCTACTCGCCCATACCGATGGGGGCCTTCTACACAGTCGCAAGGCTTCCTGTGGACGATGCCGAGAAATTCTGCATGTGGTGCCTGTCTGATTTCAGCTACGAGAACGAGACCATCATGATGGCGCCGGCAAACGGCTTCTATTCAAACCCGGAGCTTGGCAAGGATGAAGTGCGCCTTGCATACGTCCTCTGCAAGGAAGACCTCAACCGTGCACTTTTCCTGCTTGCAAAGGCTCTGGAGGAATACAGGGCCTGAAAAAATCTGCTGTGGATGTCCATCATTTTCTTCCAGTGCACCGGAACCTTCCCTTGATCCTTGCAATTCCGGCTGCACCGAGGATGGCAATTGCCGAATACTGCGCTGTCTTGGCAAGACCAAAAAAGACAAACCAGAGGACTCCTTTGGCTTCCGCGGATATCGGAAGGAGCATCTGTGCAAAGGACACCGCATAGAAAACGGCACACAGGCACAGGATAATTACACCTGTCCTGAACGGAAGACGGGAAAGCACCGCCTTGGATTTGTCAATAAGTTTCGGCATCTTGGAGTCTGGCATCATGTGTACTGAAAGCAGGCGCAAAGTTACGCAATTTCCTGTGGAATCTGCTCCCGGACAGCCAAAAGTATAAGACTATTGGAAAAAAGGAAGTAACTTTGCGCCACAGAACATAAAACAGCAAAGATATGGAAGATACTGCAATGGAAGGTGTAGCCGCATTGTTCGATCTTGACGGCGTACTCGTTGATTCGGAAGGCCTCTACACGGGATTCTGGGACGACATGTCCAGGGATCATAGGCTCCCCTCCCCGACATTTGCACATGACATCAAGGGAAGCACCCTCAAGGAGATTCTTGACATCCATTTCCCGGATCCGCAGGCAAGGGCAGCAATTGTAGAACAGATCCATAAATTCGAAAACGAAGCAATATATCCGATAATGCCTGGAGTGTACAGATTTGTCCGGTCATTGCGTGAGCATGGCATCAGGACCGCCGTTGTCACGAGTTCAGACAATGTAAAGATGAGCTGCCTATGCGCCCAGCACCCTGAGTTCAGGGGATATTTCGATGACGTGATAGACGGTTCGCAGGTGACACGCTCAAAGCCTGATCCGGAGGGCTATATCATGGCGGCCAAGAGACTGGGATGTGCCATCGGAAACTGCTATGTCTTTGAGGATTCGTACAAAGGGCTTGAAGCAGGACGCCGTTCCGGAGCGACAGTGATTGGCCTGGCAACGACATACACGCGTGAAAGCATTGAGGGGAAAGCAGATGCTGTCATAGATGGTTTTGACGGGTTCACCATGGAGGATATGCTTGGGGTGGTACGTGCCGAGGCGAAGTGATTGTAAACAATGTTTAAAACATAAAGACATGAAAGTCAGGATAAATACTACACTTGGAGAGATAATCGTCCGCCTGTATGACGAGACTCCGCTCCACCGTGACAATTTCGTAAAACTGGTAAAGGAAGGTTTCTACAACGGGACACTGTTCCACCGCGTAATCAGGGACTTCATGATACAGGGTGGAGATCCAGAATCAAAAGGGGCACCGTCCGGAAAGCAATTGGGCACAGGAGGGCCTGGCTATACGATTGATGCGGAAATCAAGGAGGGACTCTACCACAGGCGCGGTGCACTGGCTGCAGCACGGCTTGGCGATGAGATGAACCCGGAGCGAAAAAGCAGCGGTTCACAGTTCTATATTGTCTGGGGACAGGTATATAAGGACGGACAGATGGGGCAGCTTGCCAAGCAGATGGAAATGCAGCGGATGCAGGAGGTGTTCAACGGACTTGCTGCACAGCACCGTGCAGAGATCATGCAGATGAGACGCGACCGCAACCGTGCAGGGCTTCAGGCGCTGCAGGAAAAGCTGGCGGCAGAGTCCGGAGCCATAGTAAAAGAGAAAGGCCCGGCACTCACAGACAAGCAAAAGGAAATCTACACGACCATCGGAGGTACTCCACATCTGGACGGCCAGTACACGGTCTTCGGCGAGGTGGAATCGGGCCTTGAAACAATAGAAATGATCCAGAAGTCAGCCACAGGACGCGGAGACCGTCCGGTTGATGACATTGAGATGACAATGACGCTGATATAGACACTGCTGAGAAATATTGAGCCTTTCAAGGGCGGGCGCATAGGTGTCCACCCTTTTGTCTATCCAGCCAAATTCGAAGAAGTACGGTATTTTTACGTCACGTCCCCTGTTGCAGGATTATCCAGAACGTTAATTTGTTCCATATCATGCATCAGAAAGTGCCGCCCAGAGCGTATAATGCAGATTCCGATGGCAGGTACCCCTCATAATCATGCCACCTGCCATCTCTTTAAAACCATAATTAATTACATATCAAACCATTATATTTTTCACACATGCTCGACTGGGAACAAGATGACACCGTAATGCCCCAAAAGATATTACCGTCTGCCGACCACGCCATCGGAATAAAGGAAATAGGCCCTGCGCCCCGGCATATTTTACACAAGTTCTGCTCCCGGCCTGCAGTTTATCTTGCACACGCATTATCCAATTTCACAATAATATCCAGCATGACTTGCGGCAGGTATTCAGTGACAACATATTTGACCATCCATGCAGGTATGCCATAACAGGCTGCGGCAATGCCTCATGCATATCCGTTGCAGACACATAAGTCCCGCCACCCTATTCCTTGAATACAAGCCAGTTGGTTGATATCTGTGCACTATTGGATGAATCCAGCTGGCTTTTCCAATGGACAGTCTCCTGTAATTCTGACTTCGAGAAATCACGCAAGTTCAGCCACGCACGACAATCCATTTTTCGATGCCCCTCAGAGCGGAACTGAAATTCGCACCTATCTTCACTATTTCCCTGCCATCGCTGGTGAACGGCAGAGCATAGCCTTTCTCGTCTATCTGCCTGAGGGCCTCTTCCGCGCTACCGTCATATTTCAGTTCTATCACATAGATATATCTGTCAGTCTTTATGACCAGGTCTATGCGTCCGCTGCTGGTCTGACGCTCTGCCTCAACATAGAAGCCGGCAAGGGTCGTCACTATGAAGACGACATTCTGGAACCAGTTCTCCGTATCCTTCGCTATCTGGTCGAACTTCGCATTGGCAAAGAAAGACTGGAGACGGGACATGAAGCCATCGGCATCGCCGCGTTCAACATCCATGACGAACTGACGGATTTCAAAAGGAGAGTCAACCTTGTCCTTTGATGTGTAATATGGCATCAGGAACTTCACAAATCCATTCTCTACCTCCTTGTTGGGGAAGCCTAAAGTGTACATACCGAAACGATGGTCATAGCCCTTGATGGTCAGGTAACCGCTCTGATAGATTACAGGGATAGGATTGTCATCTGTGAAAATGCTGTTCAGCACATCTTCGTCTGTTACGACACGGGACATCTTCTCAAGATTGTAGTCCCTGTTCTGCAGAAGCTCCACAAGGAATGTCGGAGTGCCAGTCTCAAACCAGTAGCTGCCGTAACGGTTCTCGCTTAATGTCCACAATATGCTGAAAGGATTGTACATTCCCGGGGAATCATAGCTGAAATGGTAGCCGTCATAATTCTGCTTCAGGTGCAGATATGCATCCTCCTTGCTTTCAGAATTGCTCCTGCCAAGAGTCTCTATCTCCGAATCAAAATATCCATGCAGCTCTTCTTCCGATATCCCGCAGATATCATAGTAGGACGAGCTCATGGAAATGTCCTTCAGATTGTTCAAGTCACTGAACACACTCACCTTGCCGAATTTCGTGACACCGGTAAGGAAAGCGAAGCGGATGCAGGCATCCATGCTCTTCAATGCGCCATAGAAACTCTTCAGTGTCGCACGGTACGCATCGAGAAGAGGCCCGTTGCCGATTGCCTGGAGCATAGGCTTGTCGTATTCGTCCACAAGAATCACGACATTGCGCCCGGTCTTCTCCTTCGCACGCCGGATGACGCCCTGGAACCTCAAAGGCAGGCTCACCTCCTCATCACGTCTGCCATAGACCGACTCCCATTGGCTTACATAGTCATTCAGGAGATTATCAAGGACCTCGGGACTTGTGTATTTCTCGGTATTCAAGTCCAGATGGAGTACCGGATATTCAATCCAGTCCTTTTCAAGTCCAGCAATGGCCAAACCGTCAAAAAGTTCCCTGCGGCCAAGAAAATAGGCTTCCAAAGTGCTTAGCAGAAGGCTTTTCCCGAAACGGCGCGGACGTGAAAGAAAATAATATTTCCCTTCCTTCACCATATGGTAAATCAAGGCAGTCTTGTCTACATAGACATAACCGTTTTCACGTATCTCAGAAAAACTCTGGATTCCTATAGGATATAGCATCTTGCGATCTGACATATCATTTCTTTTTATAGTCGAGGAAGTTCGTGTCAAGCCTGTACACTTACTCTAATCGGACAGCGAACTTAGCAATTTTTCATGGAATACGCAACATGTCACAATGTGTCCGCATTGCCAGCATAATTGATTCGCCGACTAAAGCGATGTCTGCCAAGAGGTAATGGCGTTTTCCATTATGCCTTATTGTGTGGCCGAAAATTTCTGCTGTCATCAAAATGCCGTTCCTTATTATCGTATCATTGAAACTGGTTGCCGCCCCTGCCATGAAAGCCGTCCCGGATGGACTCAATTCAAACACAATAGGCCCGGCATCTATATCCAGACCGAAATAGCAGGTCCGGTCATAATATTCTTTCAGGCCTGAAACAGCTCCGTCTTTCCAAAACAGTGATTTGAGGGTTTCATATTGTCCACGGGCGAAATTCTCGTCAATAAAAGACAGATAATAGCAATTCAATGCCGAGTAAGATCCTTTGACTGGTGCTCCATCATATTGGGTTCCATCTTCCTTTAAGAAAGAGACCAATAATCCGGTTTTGTCATCAAGCCATTCTTTTTGTGCCTGTTCCACCCACTTTCTTACAGTACTGAGATATTTTCCATTGTTCATACAGGCATATTGGTTTAAGGCTACAATAGAGACAAGCATATCCGGAATATAGATTGATTCTCCCGGATAGGTTGGAAGGTTCAGACAGCCACTATTGAGTATCCTTCTGTTCATCGTTCTGCATAGAGACGACAATAATTTATCATATTTTGAATCTCCACTAATCTGCCTATAGCCACACATCATCCAGGCCAGATGGCTGAGATAGGAAATGTGGCTCACATCTCCATCCAAGGTCTCCAACGGATCTTCATACCACCTCATTGCATCGTAGTCACGCATTTCTGGCGCCATCACAATTTGGATAAGGCTGTCAACATATTGAATATTCCCGTCTTTCGTCTCCGGATATAAACGTGATATATTCACCAATGCGGCCGATAGCATGGAGCATGAATACAAAGCCCATTCTCCCTGAAACTGTGTGCCTATTGCTGAAGGCATTTCATCCAATACATCCTGTGGCGTTGCAATCAGTTTATCAAGCAAATAGTCTTTTCTTGCTAAAATATCTTCTTTTTCATTTTCAATAGAGCCTTGCTTCGAGCGTTCCCATGATACACAAAGGATTTTTATTGTCACAAGAAAAATGGCAAGGATTGTATATGTCATAATCCAGCCGAATCTGTATCTTTCATGGATTTTACGGAAATATTTTCTACAGATTTTGGTAACAGACACGCATATAGCCCCATACAATGGCAACAAGAGAGAAAACCATACTGACGCTTCCCAAGTTTCTACTATGCAGGACAGTGCAACTGCTACTGCCGAATATATCAAATACGGAGATATGAGCCAGCGTAATCTGTCTACCCCGGATACGATTTCCCAATATACCGAATATAGCACAGTATACAGCAATATAAGTACTATTGTCGATATATCGTAATGATATTGCCATATATAGGGCATGGCATAGAACAGGAGCATCTGCCAACATGACCATTTACAGATTCTCCATATGGACAGAATCATTTTAGCCAAGACATCTTCACACATAAGTCAATGTATTGAAATTAAACACAGATGTATATTAATTCTTTCCCGATTATATCCAGCATGACCTGTGGCAGGTATTCCGCAACTACATATTTGGCCATCCATGCAGGTATGCCATAGTAGGTAGCGGCAATGCCTCATGCATATCCGCCACGGCGACATAAATCCAGCCATCCTATTCCTTGAACACTATCCATCGGCTCTCCACATGCAAATATAGTCTCAATCATCATCTGTTCCAACGATTTGGTCAACTTTTGTACGAGACCTACGGCTGAATGTATGGAATCATTACCACAGATGCTGTTGACAAGCCATGAAAAGGTGTACTGCAATTAATGCTTACGATACAACTTTGATTTTTACATTGACAGTAAAATTTTTCCACCTTCTTTTATGAAAACATTGGGGTTTCGGCACACTGCAGCATAAACCTGTTTGCCAGTAACAGGCATCCCGTCTTTACGAATATGCAGACACTCTTCATTTATCTTTTTAGCGAGACATTCGGTTGTCATGCCATGTCCTGCTGTGGCGAGGGCGTAAACCATTGCGTCCTCAAGCTTCATCTTCATCATAATCTTTTTCGATTAGTTTTTAATGGGGTTATTTCTTTCAGTCCTGAAAAATTGGAATACGAATATTGACAGTCACAATCATAAAAAAATCCGAAGCCGTCATCAGCATATTCACTATATATCCCTGCCCTAACATTTATCCCTAGCCCGTAGAAGCGCATCCCATTTTTACGCTGTTCAGCCAATATAGCCTTTGTTTCTGGCGATAGGCGGCTCCACTCAAAATCGGAGATGATCACCAGATCATCTCCCTCAAAATATCTTGACAGGGCTTTATACTTTGGCAGCTTGGGCAAATCGTGAAATATGAAATTGAACAGGAGGTTCTCATCGTTTCCTCCATCGTAGGAATTTGAAAGGAATTTCAGCAATTTCTGTCTTTGGCATTTAAGGTTGCGAAGCACAAAAAATGAAAGGCTACAGGAGTAATTGACGATTACAAGCGGACGGTGTTTCCTTTGAGCTACGATAGCAATTGCAAGTGCAAGTGTCTTTGCCAGTTTCTCCGGCTCTCCTTGCATTGAGCCACTCGTGTCAATACACATGAATATCGGGCCACATTGGGCTTTCCCGTCTTTCACAGAATGAGATGCAGACGCAAATACCTGCAGACGATTCTGGATGTATTTCTTATAGAAGATGTTTTCTGTCTGCTGTCCGGCAAGCAAAGCCAGTTCTGACGGCAAAAGAGAATTCAAGTCATTGCCAATTGTAATGCCGGCGATATCACTTTTACCGCTTCTTAAAAACCGTCCAGTCTCATTTTCTGGAGCAGCTCCCGAACGGCCGATCATTTCTGCAAGTCTCACTATGTCATGGTCAATAGCCCGGAGATAATCCGCCTCCGCACTACGGGGTTTGGCCATACCTCGCCGATGCTGAATCTTGTAATTCTTTTTTGAGTTTTCATTATATTCCAGCAATTCATCCGGAAGATTTGAATCATCATCTTCATCTGTTCCTTCTGTACAGTCATACACCCAGTTATTAATCTTCTCTGCTCCCTGTGATTCAGGTCCGGGGTCCTGTTGTATCTTTCCCTTATACTCAATATCCTGACTACCCCCCAATCCATTGGCTAAAGTTGAGAGTTTCTCTTTTTCCTGCCCCTCACTAAGACAAAATGCATGATTGGTAAACCATTCATTCAGGAAATCCTCCTTCTTGCCGGTGAGGATCAGTTCATTCTGCCAATCCTCATCAGTCAAAGCCTCAATGAAATGAGCGATGGCATATTCGGAATATTTCAGCCAGAAATCATTAGGTTCTGTTACACCGTAATAACGTACATCCGATACTATGTCACGTATCAATCCATAGACAGGAGCTTTTCCGCCTCTCATATTCGACATCATCTCCAAGATGCGGCCAGATGATTGCAGGTTTATTGCAAGCCTTATGCCTCTTCTCAAGTATGACAGATGCGCCTTCTTCATATTCGCCTATCCCTCAATTCTCTTTTTATAAATATTGACGAATTGATATACCAATTCCTTACATTCAGACCCATTTAAGAAAAGATTTTCATCAATTTCCTTGTATATGTCCAATGCTATCTGTTCAAGATTACCTCCAAAATCTTGAAGAAAATCCTCTGACAGCTGTTTATCTGCATTGGTGCGTAGGGGATAATTGTAACTGTTGATAGAGACAAATCCTTCTTTTACAACTTGTATGGTGAATTGGCCACGTTCTTTGACGCATATACTGCCATCTGACATTTCCGAACCAAAATAAATCTGGCCGGAATCTTTCATCTTGTTGTAGTCACCAATTTTCAAATTCAGATGTTCGCCATCGCATAATACGACATAATGCTCTCTGTCTGGAGTATACAGCCGCTTGTCGGCCGATTCTTTTGTAGCGTGCCTTTTGTAGCTCTTAAATTGCTTCAACAAATCACGGAACAGAATTTTCATGACCTCCTCAGCTATCATCACCTCCACAATCTTGATGACGGGTTCTTCATTCCAAAGCATATGTTTCAGTAGAAAAACATCGCTGAGATTAAGAGAATCCCGACCATTGAGAAATGCAGATGCCCTTAAAACTCCTACAGCTTTCTTCCAGCGCCGGTCTGAAATATAGAATTTCTCAGGAGGAATATCTTCATAGTCCTGTTCTTCATCGTCTTTCTTCTTTTCCGCACGCTTTCCCAGTAAATCCCGTAATGTACAAAGCAACTCAAGAATTTGCCCTGGAACGGATACACTCTGAATGCCTGCCTGTATGCCTTGAAAATCTGCTTCTGTAATAGGATTATCAATGATTGGAGAGTCAATTTTAGAGCCGCAGCCTATGAGCTGTGTAAATGAATCTTTGCGCTTCAACGGCTCAACTACATAACGTAAAAGGAACCGGTCCCACAATGCTTCAAGTCCTTCTCTCTCGGCAGGCAGTTCGTTGGAGGCAGAGATTACACCTTTAATGGGTAAGTGCATTTCATTATTGCCGTTGAGAAAAATCTTCTCGTTCAGTACGGTAAGCAATGAGTTCTGTATGGCTGGACCGGCTTTCCATATCTCATCCAGAAACACCACCTCGGCCTCCGGCAGATAACCGGCTGTGACTCGTTCGTAAGAATCAGCATCCTTGAGTTTGGAGATACTGATTGGGCGGCCGAATATCTCATCCGGTGTTGAGAAACGGGACATAAGATATTCAAATACCGTCGCATCTTTGAATGCCAATTTCAAGCGACGTGCCACCATTGATTTTCCCACTCCCGGTAAACCGAGCAGGAAAATACTTTCTCCGGACAGGGCGCTGAGGAGGCTCAGTGCAAGAACCTCCTCGCGCTCATATGTACCGACAGCCATAGCCGACAAAATATTGCGGATTCTTTCCCTCATATTTTTAGTTAAATGTTTTTCATGTCCTTGACAACATCTTCCAACGGCAGCTTTGCCCCGGTCTTGCCACAAAGAAGACCTGTCTTCTTGTCAAATGCCAAGTACAAGGCATCTACAGTTCCAGAGTGGAAACGCATAGCCTTAACAGCACAATTAAACGGAATACAAGACAATTACAGCAGCCGACAGGACGATCTGCACCAGCAGGACAATCTTCTCAAGCCATTTCCAGGTCCTCTCCTCTTTAGGAAACTTGTATTTGAGGTCTTCCGAGAAGGTAAGGAATGAGACGCAAATCACAATCCAGACCAGTCTGCTGATTACAATGCCCGACCAAAAGTCAATGACACCTACAGTAATGTCATCGACAAGCATCATAGCACAGTAGGTATAGGCCAGTGCCATTGCATTTGGCTTAAGCCTTATGAAGGCAAATATCGTCTTAACTCCAATCAGTAGGAAAAGAGCGCAATACAGGATTCCGTATAACATGCCTGGTGTAAAGAACAAAGTCATTACAGAAAGCATCATGCCCCCTCCAATCACACCGAACAGGAAAAAGGCGAGAAAGCCCCCGATCTCTTTCTTGCTTTTTAATTCGTTGGCCTCTTTCTCTAGCTGCCGTCTGACTTCCGAATGGTCTGGCTGATAATCTCCGCATGCGCCATCTTCAAACGACGGCTTTGCCCCGGTCTTGCCACAAAGAAGACCTACATTCTTGTCAAATGCCCTGTTCTGACAGAGCGAACATTGTTTGAAATTTACCATAATTATTTTGATTAAAGTTTAGTTTTCTGACTTTTTACCATTGCTTTCTTTATCCAGGATAGCTCTTGTAATCTCATAGATTGCCCGTAGAGCCCTATTGAGAAAAGCGTCCTTAATGGTGGAGAGATTTTCCGTAATCCGGAACATCTCATCTATGGCATCCGAGTCTATCCGGTAGTTTGTATTGTGGTATGTCTTTATATATTCTTTAAGATAACCAATATATTCCCCGGCATCAATGGTCTTTGCAATCGAGTCCAAATCCAATGTTCTGATGCAGTCCTTCAAATGTTGCTCATAATCCATAAGCAAGGAACACAATTCATTATACTCATTTTCTTCACGCCTTGTCTTCTGGTTCAGTTCATTCAGCAGACGATCCCTATGTGCAAAAAGATGCGGAAGCAACCTATATTCAAGATTTTGAGCATAGAACAAGGCCCCAAAGGCACTTCTACAAATATTCCTGAGGTTTTCATCACATCTACTGCAGATATAGGCATAAATGTCCTTATATATTCCTACTACTTTTTCATGCAGGACATCCAGTTCTTCCTTAAATCTGTCTACAGGTATCTTTTTACGCCGATAGACAACTCCATCAAGCTGGACCTCATCTGCATCAATCTCTTTTCCTTTGACTCGCTCAAGAAGCTTAAACTCATTAACCCTTACAATAACTTCCTCAATCAACATTGCATTTTCTTCCGTAAACGGGGATTCCGATGGAACAGATTCCGGAAAATCCAGGTCGAATTCTGGGACAGTTTTTCCAAAGAACGGAACAAGACGTTCATCCATGAAATTTTCTTTTATTTCATTGGATAGCCATTCTGTAAATTCCTCATCAGAGATCCGGTTCAGTTCCTCCGTAGCATTCTTTTCCACTATTGACAGAAGCAATGCGGACACCTTTTCTGAAATGCCATGCGGAATCAGAGTCCAGGCCGGGACAGGCCTCTTTGAAGCATCGGAAAACACACCTGAGGCCAATGCATTCTGAATCCTGTCGTCCAATGAAGGGTGGGAAGCCCAGACATCCTCTATCTTCACGCGTGGTTCTACGTTGAATCTGCGTATCGGCTCCTTGAGTTCAACATCGAATGAAAGATCACCATACCATCTGCTTGCCTTCTGGCTATAGAAGATAGCCTTGGCTACAAAATAATTGGAAGGAATCCTTTGCTTATGGAGAAAGGATTCAAGAACCCTGTTGCACTGATTGTTCTTGTAGGAAAGAACTTCAATCTTGCATAACGCTGAAATAAATACATCTGTACCTGTACATTGACATGCAATGGCATCTGCATCATACTCCATATAGCGGGACAATTTCAGATACCCCTTCTGTACAAACCTGTAGCATCGTACTGTTGAGTGTTTAATCAAGTTTGTCAACCATCTGGTAGCTTCACCAAAATAGCGAAGCTTGCCCGTATCAGACATGCACCACCGGTCAAGCCACCTACCCCAGAAATCATTGGTAAAAATAAGGTTATGCAGGATTGTATTGACAACATATACCGTTGAGCCGACCTTCATACTGTTTTGAGAGAAATGTCCGAACTCATGGGCGACAATTGACTTCAACTCTTCTACGCTCATGTCGTCAAAAAGGCCAAGGCCTATCTCCAGATTTTTCCGTACCGGAAAAAAGATACTCCAAAAACTGGTATCATAGAAGACACAGGCATTAACTTCCTGTGACAGATAGATATGCTTGGGCATCGTACATTGCGCATCAGAAGCAACTTCCTTGATCATAGCAAACAGTTCAGGACACTCAGACTCAAACACCTCTACTCTTGTAACCTTTGTATTCCTGCTAAATGAAAATAATGGTTTGAGCAGATATATTCCCAGCATCAGTGCCAACATGCAAAGCCCCACTGCCACAATTGCAATCAGTAACATAATACGTACGGGCATTAATGGCAAGACATCCAGTATCAGATGCCATGCAGCCCATAACGCCCCTGCCAATATTCCCCCCCCAAGTACAATCAGGGAAATATAGTACAGTACAAAACATACAATCCGCGCCAACTCACCGGTCACGGCCAGTTCAATGTTGTTTTTATGGTTCATCAGTTATCAAAATTTAGTAAAAATCAACAAATTATTGTATAGTAGGTCATATTATTTTAAAACTTCTTCAGTAACAATTATCTCGTTCATATTCAATCTCTCCAAATCCGAAATGTGGTCCGGTTACTCTTATCTGTTAATGCCAAAAGTTACAAAAGGTAAACTGCAAACAGTCTTACTATCAATAAATCTGACGGAAAGATGCAACTATAGGCCAATATGTCAATCTCTTCTATATTAAATTCTCGGTAATTTTATTCTAAATATCCCCTTGCACGGGTAGTGTTTTCTGTATAGAGTCTTCAGACACACTGAATGAAACACTACCGACTTTAATATCACAATATGTCATAATCATACATATTAAACCAATGATAGCCAAACAATATATCAGAATCTTCCGCTTTGTCATCACTTATTTGAATAATACATTATTGAATAAAAATACTCGACTGATGGATTATCTAATGCTTATGTATGGAGAGGAAATAATCGTAATGATCCTTAGTTGCTTTTGAGTCTATTTCATTAGCCAATTCCATGAGTTTATTAGAAACTATTGGTTCATTCATTTGATGTGTAACTGCTGCTCCAAGTATATAGGCACAGAATATAATACTATTTGGCGATTTTGGAAACCCTTTTTCATTTGCATATATTACGTCAAGAAGAGTATACGATTCTTGAAAGCTGCCTTCGATATAGTTGATAAGGGCAAGCTGATAATCAGACTCAAAGAACACTTGAGGAACTGTTGATCCATTTTCAGCCGCATCTCCAAGGACTCTACCATAAAGAGTTTTTGCATTTTGCAAACCATCTTTAGCAAAACAAGCGTCTCCCATATATTTCAAAATTATGGGGTTTATACTATCCACTTCCAAAGATTCAAATCCTAATTTAAGAACATCATCGAACATTCCACGATTCCCTAATAATTGTATTGCTATTGAATAATTATCCTTACAGTTTGCTATATCAGTTTTAGCATATATATGATCAAGATGAATATATGGACGTGCGTAGCCAGGGTTGATCTTAAGAGAATTATTATATGCTTCTATCGCCTTTAAGGTATCCTTTAATGCGCAATAAGCAACCCCAAGCGTATGATAAGCATAATAATCCTTTGGATTTATGTTTGTTATATGATTCTTAATTTCTGCTATAGCTTTATTTGCATTGCCTGTTGAGATTAAAGCCTCGCAATACGGAATATCAACACCTGTCCATCCGATGTATTTTGTATATGATATCCCATTATTACGTAACGAGTCTGTCAACAATATTACTTTCTCCCAGTCTCCGACTTTATAGGCCTCAGAAATTTGGGGCAACAATTCTGATGTCAAACTCTCATTACTCTTACAAGAATAAAACAAAAAGGCACTAGCTAAAACTACTGTTATATATAATATATTTTTCATACGCTTATGGTCGTGGTATTCTATTTTGCTGTATTACATCAATAGCAGGTTGCCAACCTAAGTCAGCAGCCTCATAAAATAATCTGATAGCTTGTTCAATATCCCTCTCAACGCCTAATCCTTCGGCATAACATATTGCTATATGAAATATTGAATCTGGTTCGCCTTTTTGAGCGGCCAAAGTAAACCATCTGATAGCCTCGGAATAGTCTTGGGGCACATATCGTCCTTGGAAATACATATCTCCAAGACAGAATTGAGCCTGATAGTTATCAGCCTCGGCAGCATTCTTATACAATTCAAAAGCTTTTTTATAATCTTTCTCTACTCCGATGCCATTGTCTAACAGGATAGCGTAATTTACCATTGCTCTTGTATGTCCATGTTCGATTGCTTTCTCATACAATTCGATTGCTTTTGAGAAATCTTGTCGCACTCCTTCTCCACGGCGATAACAAACGCCTAAATCATACTGAGCCTTAGGATTTCCTGCATTAGCGGCTATGGTATAACATTCAAAAGCCTTCGAATAATCTTGTTGACAACCTAATCCATTTGAATAGCAATGGCCCAATCGCCCCATTGCTTCAGGTAAATAATTTGACGCTTTTAATAGATACTCATACACTTTCTTATAATTTTGCTCAACGGCAATTCCGCCTAAACACATTTGACCTATTTCATACATCGCATTTGGATGTTCTTTTTCAGCTGCAATGTTGAACCAATGAAAAGCTTGATTTAAGTCTTGTTCTACGCCAATACCAATCTTGTAATGCATTCCCAAATGCCAACAAGCCTCAGCTACTCCCATATCAGCTGCTTTGCGTAGCCACGGCAACGCTTCTTTTGTATTTGAAAGAGTGGCTATCCCATCAGTATATAGTAGGAAAAGGTTATAGTAGGCTATCCCCGGTTTATCGGACTCGATAGCTTTCGTATAGTAATCCTTAGCTTTTTCAAAAGATTGGGGAACTCCTACACCTCGTTTATAACAGGTTGCAACATCATTCCATGCCCCGATTAGTCCATTCTCTGCCGCCTTTACATACCATTCAAAAGCTGCCTTCTCATTACGGACGTCTTCTGGGCCTTTTTCTAAAAGCAAACCGAGATTATCCATCGATTGAGCATCCCCTAATTCAGCTGCTCGTTTGTACCACATAGCAGCTTTATGAGGATCCTTGTCACAAATT
The DNA here is from genome assembly GCA_023667095.1 of Bacteroidales bacterium. Taxonomy (GTDB): domain Bacteria; phylum Bacteroidota; class Bacteroidia; order Bacteroidales; family UBA932; genus Cryptobacteroides. The sequence goes on along the minus strand of JAMPAT010000008.1, from coordinate 71,649 downwards.
TCACCATTGTCATAGATAGTGGCGATATTAAACATCGCATCTTTATCACCAAGAGAGGCCGCACGTTCCATAAGCAAGATTGCATCAGTATTATTTCCCTCTGAAAGTTTTACCTGCGCTAATAAATGGATGGCCTCCGGATTATTTTCGCCAACTAACCTGTTGATGTGCCTCAAAGCTAATACTTCCTCACCTATTGAGTACAAAAGTTTTATCGCTTTGATTTCATTCTGTTCAGCGGCCTTCTTGATGTAATTCATCCCTAAAGCCGTATTCTTAGGAATTCTTTGCCCTTTCAGAAGTTCACAACCATAGGCATACATAGCCGGAGCATAACTTTTTTCAGCGGAGAGCTTAACCCAATTGAGCCCTTTCTGATACATATAATCATCGGTGTCATCGGTGAGCCTTACGACTCCGTACAGGAAACAGGCTGAAGGGTCACCATCCTCAACCGCCAATCTAAGCTTTCTAAAAGCATTAAACCCAACCTTCATTTCATCACATAGTTCGGGCTGACCGGGTGCGAAAAACAACTCCAGCGTATTCTTCGCATTTGTATTCCCTTTCTTAGCAGCTCGAAAAAAATACTCGTATGCTAAATCTAAATTCAATTCGCAACCGTTAAGCCCAAACAAATAATTCGTGCCCTTTTCCGCCAATTCTATAGGCAATGCAAAAAGTTTATCTAATAAATTCATAATTAAGCTATGCATATTTGAAAGTTATTTTACTATAATAGTCTGACGGAAAGATGCAACTATAGGCCAATATGTCAATCTCTTCTATATTAAATTCTCGGTAATTTTATTCTAAATATATCCACTTTGCACACGAACATATATAACATCGTTTCCTGAGCTATTGTATCCTATGTCAGAATATCCCCAATTCGTTCATCCCATAGCCGCAGCTATGCTTAATCATTTCTTTAATATCCTTCAAAAATTGTTTTAAACTTCGTTTACAATCACTCACTCCCCGGCATAGTCAATAAGACTTTCCATACCTTTCAAAACCTCATCATATCACCTAAACTGGATTTTAGCTCATAGGTATTAATAATTTTAACAAGCGATGAGCATACATCATCATTTCAGCCATTTAAAGGTATTCAGTACTGTTTGAAAATCCTCTGCCCATAAATCTGTCTCCTTTTCTCTATAGGCGAGTACTATCTTGACCATTTCATTTCCATTCTGGAATAAGCATAATCTGCATTTCACTGGAATTGAGAAATCAAAATTGACTCCAGTTCTAGTATAATTGGCTTCTATATATTTTTGTCCATTTATACTTTTCCAAGAATAATCAATATGGCCAATTAAAGAGCTTTGAGGACCGAGCTCTTTATCAACCAATTGTTCTATGAACTTCTTATCTTGCAGATTCAAAGGTGCATGTTCATGCTTTTTAAGAAAATCGCCAGGCTTTCCATCATAATATTGAATCATTATCCTGCAATATAATTTTTTAGATTTCTCCGTCATTTTGCATAAGCCAGCTTGCTGAAAGACAGTTAATCCATCTACTGGCTTAAATAATTCATCATTCTCACTATGGAGTTCTAAAGTAGGCGGCGCAGATATAACATATTTCCCTTTTATTTCGTATGTTTCCCAACCATCGGGAACAGCCTCATAAACGACATCATTAACTGCCAAAGTCCTGCCATTGGAAGCAAGGGACGTACATATCTGAAAAACCAATCCAAATACCATAAGAATTCCGACTACAATTAGATATGGCTTTATTGCTTTCCATGCGCCACAGGCTGCGTCTTTTGCAGAAGATTTCAGCGAAGACATAAAATCGTCTACAAGTTTCTTTGCATACGCCCGCGCTTCATACATGTCTTGATTTACTTTATCATCATGGATGTCATAATCATAAGTAAAATCAAATGATGAACCTGCCGCTGTAGAAGCCGTCTGCCGGTATCTCTGCCCGGAACCTTCGGTTCGCGAATATTTGAATTTGGCATATTCAGCATCGTAACGGGCTCTTTTTTCTGGCTCCTTTAGTATTGCATAGGCTTCGTTTATCATCTGCATCTGCCTGGTTGTATCCATTCCTGCATTCTTGTCAGGATGCCACCTCAACGACTCACGCTTATATGCGGCCCTTATACATTCAACTGTTGCATCAGGAAGTATATCCAGTACTTCGTAGTAGTCTACAAACATATCTTCAATTATTAACAGCCGTTATTTCTGAAGAGTGGAAGAATCATTTTTATCACCTTTCTTTTTCCAAACCGCACGGATTGCCCCAATCATTCCAATCAACAGCACCATTCCAATTATTCCAGGAGTCTGGTGTCCTGATTCCTGTCTAATGGCATTGTTCAGTACAGAAAGAATCAGCCATACAACAATCACGGCAATAGTTACCAGAATTTTTGAAAATGTATTCATAATATTACATTACCTCAATCAATATAAAATACTACTCGTTCTCCTCATTCATGCAGTCCACAAGTCCATTGACCATTTCATAATCCATCGGAAGGAACTGAAACATACAGATTTTTGAGCAGATGTGGGTAGAGTAAATGATATTAATATTTTTTAGACCGATATTGTCATTTTGTATTCTCTCGGTCCAATTCTTATTGTCTGTATAGAAAAATGAATATGTCATATTCACCGCTATCGCAGGAAGCGAATAGATATTCACAAACGGGACAGATTGGGTCATCAGTCCGTCACAGACACGTTTCAAATCCACATCATTCTCTAAATTATTGATAAATGCAAAAGGCCTATTCCATTTGACATAATAGAAATCCAATAATTCCCATTTTATATTTTCCGTTAAGATCTCAGACAGTAATTCCCTCTCTTTCCGCTCGTTCCATTTGGCCAGCACTCTTTCACAACGCTCCTTCTTTGTCGAAGAGAAATAATCCCGCAACTTTTCAAAATCTATCAAATTCTCAACAGAAGTACAATGCGATGTAAGCTTGAAATCCTTCAGTTCCGCATTTTTCTTTTTCAACAGTTCACTCAATTCCTTTATTCTGCCCTGTAGCCTTAAATAATCCTGCCTTTGAGCATAATAATCCGCTATCGATTTTATTCTACCAATCAAATCTTTAAGTGTAGATTTGTCCGTATATTTACTTTTCAGGTACTCAATAAAGACTTTAGATTGTATAAAAGAAAGTAATTTTCTATATGCGGCCTCATTACACCGAAGGCTTTCATTGCGTTCTTCATCATCTTCTATGCTCGTGGAATAATCATCATATATCATCTTTCTGTCAATGAAATCAGGAAATTCATTCCCGACCTTATCTGACTCCTCTGTAATACAGATATCAGCTACCCTTGGGTCAACAGGCTCTTCTATTGTCCTTTTATGGAAAAGCCGTGCAAACAGATTACACCCTTTTCGTTCGTCCAACGGTATCTGTACCGTATCCGATATTTCCACAGAAGGCTCTTCACCAATACCTTCACCATTCTCTTTGAAATCCTGTGTCGCCAGTTCTTTCAGACGATTCTGCCTTGCGATTTTTGTCAATTCCACATCTTTCTTTTGAGCTTCAACTATAGCTGTTTCCTTTGCACTGACGACCTCATCTTTAAAAGCAATTATGATATCATTTATCTTCTTATCAATGGAATCTGGAAATTTATCTATATCTTCTTTTAAAGATACTTCTTCATATATTTTACTTAGTTTCTTCTGCCTGTTTTCAAGACCTGCAGGATACTTTTCATAATCCAGGGAGAGCTCATCATTGACATCTTTCAAAAGATATTCAACTAAATCCCTTTCTCCTGCCAGATAATAATATCTGAAGACATCATCATGATAATACATACATTCCGAATAGCCGACAGCGAATATTCCTGTAGCTGCATTTGTCGCATTTTCCGTGTTATATGAATCATCCTCGTTTGACATCAGCATCATCAGGTCACACAACATTCTCGGCATCATCCTGTCATGTCCTTCCTTGTCAACAGACAAAGCGGAACCATATCTATTCTGATTATCTACATACAGTGTTTTGTATGGTAAAGAAATCTTATTGGTGCCCGTCTGATCAAGAAGGTTCTCAAGTATCATTTTAGGAACATGTGAATTCACATTGCCAGGAGATTCGACATCATACGAGAACAATACATGAACAATTTGAAAATTAGTACACTTATGCGTTTCATAGATTGAACGTAACTCCCCCATCAGCCACTGAGATTGCTGAAAATCATTAGCTGACAATGGATTATCAAGCAAGAACACATTAAATTGCTCACCTGTATTATTGCTGACCTTCAAAAACTGGGCAATCTGATTATTAAACAGATTTGCTGGAGTTTCAGATTCTTCTTTATTCGTTATACGTCCATTATCTCCTTGGTTATGCTTAGAAAAGACAGAATACTCATAGATATAACACTTTTCATCCTTCTTTATAATCTTTCCAGTAGAGATACATGTCAAGACGGCAGTATTATGTGGACGGCATTCCTCTATGCCGTCCACTATCCAATGCAAACTATCTTTTAGACTTATGACTATAAATGCTGACATAACGAACTAATTTGTCATCAACTCTATTTCCTTTGCCATCAAATTATATACAGCCTTAAACTTAGGTTCCTTCAGATTGGCTCTTTCAAAGGGACTGAGATTAGAATACATATCAAGGTATGCCCCATCATCCTTAATCTGCTGTATCTTTTTGTTTATCTCTTCATTTCCATGGCGTGAAATCTGTTCATTCAGAAGAGACTCTATTTCCTGGTAGATTTTTTCAGTCTTGAATATGTCAAAGGCGACATCACGCTGTTTGTTCAGATTATAGCGGTACCGGTCTATTGGATCACCATGCTTTTTTGAACGTACCCAATAGTAATTTGTTTCTGGATCATAATGGATATAATCAAAAATAAATCCCCATACCCAAAGTTGAAGCACATTATCCTGCTGTACAACAGGGGTAACAAGGAAATTTTCCGAGAGTATACGGCTGTTGAGTTTCTCGTCAAGATATGCAGCCATTGGATAATTGCTCTCCTGCTTGAGCTTGAAATCATTTTCATAAGTAGAATAATTATTCACTGCGTATATAGGAGATAGATTCTCAACTACAAGTACATACACCCTGTCATTCTGGTATGTGGATGCAAATTTTGCCTTGTTTGCATTGACATCAAAAAAGCCGGAATACTCTGGAGATGTGACAAGTACACTGGTATCCCTATTTCCGACACCTACTATAATGAATTGGTCTAAAGTCAGATTTGTATTATTGTATCCTTTAGGGTCAAGAGACCATAGAGGAGATGCCAATACTTTCAATTGCTCCAGATATTCACGGACTTTATCAGGTTCCATCCCGTTCAGCACACTGTCTATAGACACATTCAAGGCATCTTGTACCGGCTGCGTTTTTTCTGCAAAATCCCAAAGTTGCCTGTCGATAGAATCCGATGCAAGTGACAGCCATGTAATCAAAGTACTTTGAAATTTCTGATGAAAGGCTCCTTTAATTGCGTCCGGAAGGACATAGCCGGAGACATTCCTGACATCAGACTGGTGAAGGAACAATTGGAATTTTGAAGTAGAAGATGCCAATTGCTGTTCTTTCTGCAATTTGTTTGAATATATGTTCCCAATGTTTTTTAAATAATTTTCAACTTTTAGAAAATCATTTTCATATTTAGTAACCGTATCCTCAAATGCATTATAGAATTTTATGGCCCAGTCTCTTCTTTTTTCCTCACGTATGTTCACGACATGTTGAGACAGTTTTTGTGATAGGGCCTCTACATTGTCGTCATTGGTTCTCTTGCCGAAGAAGCTTGCTATTCCTGAAGCCGTTATTCCTTTCAGGTCGGCCTCCCACTGTGCAGGGATTGCATTCAGTTCACGGAAATCGGCCATTTCTTTCTCCATCTCATCCCGGCATAATCCTATCTGTGACTTCAAGGCACGCAGAAACTGCAGAGCCTCTCCAATACATCCATTGGCAGTCTTATCCAGAAAGGCCGCTATATATTCGGAAAATATTCTATTAACGTTATCAAGTTTAGCCCGGAATTTCTTGCCAAGTTCGTTGTCAACTCCATCTCCCGAAGTATTTTGAATATATCCCAATATATCGTTGATATCCGTACTTTCGTCTATAGAAAGCATATACTCAGGAGATGGGGAAAGAAGATAATTAATCACATCATCCCTGCCGGTATTTTCACGTATCAGGACATCCTCATTATCAAAAAACTTATTTGCCTCCGCTGTCCCGTCTGTATTTGACTGCAGCATGGAATTACACAGTTGGAATATCACGCTGCAAGCATATGCTCTCCCGACAGCCTGATTGTCATACACCAGTTCAGCACTGCCAGTGGAAGCCGCCCACGCCTTTTTATTACGGATATCATATGTGTGACTTTCCTGCTGATGGCGAATATTGTCAAAAGGAGTGTCAATTTCGTCTCCCATCCTGTTTGCAGGCAGGAAAGCACTTTTTGCAATTACATCAATAAGGTCGTCAAGTTTGTCAAAAGTGACTCCTGCACGATTCATGTTATTAATTACAAAAGCATAGTCAAAAAGAGGTCCGTCTATAGTCGTGTAGCCGAAATTTATGACTGGCTGGTTTGGTTCAAGATGCTGAATATAGTCCAATGAGCGGATAGCCCCGTATGTATTATACAGGACATTGTTCATTGATGGGCCTGTATTCATAGCACGGAAAATCTCCGGAAGCACAATCCATGGATAAAGTCTGAACTGCAGCGCCATCTCATTCATGGTCTTGTTTACAAGGCACAATGTATCGATGAGCATTCCGCTTCCTGTACCGCCGGCTACCGAAGCAAATACATTGATCGTTGTCGGATATTCAACGCCGCCGCGGTTAGTATCAACTGAATATTTTGATTCCATCGGTATGTACTGATGAATCTTTGTTATTGCAGCAGAAATATGGTTCTGAATTTCCTTAAAATTATAATAGGCAATAAAACGGCCGTTAGATCTTATCGCTCCGGCACCTGCGCCGGCTATATTTCTCAAATTACCCACATTCTTTGGCGGCACCCAGTCATATATAGCCTGATTGGTCTTATAAGTAGGCAGTGCATTCCTTACAGTACATACAAGCAATTCATTATCTGCAAGCTTAATCGGTCTTCCCGTATTGCTCGTCACTTCTTGATTATAAGCTGCGGTGGCAGTGTCTATAGCAAGAAATCCAATCATCGGAGGAATTTCCCCATAACTGTCGATGAAAGACTTCTTAATCTTAAGCAATGAGGCAACTCCAGTTCCCCCAATACCAATGTACAATGTCTTTTTAAGTTTTGGCATAATATATATTAATTTAATGATTATTGCAGTGTTACGGTTAATTTTTTCTGAGCATTGCTGATAGTGGCCACTCCACTCTGCGGTACTGGATTTGGAGTTACAAAATATCCTTTCCCGATTACCATCGCTGACCTCTTTTTCTTCGGGACAAATGTCAACGGCACCTCAAAATATGGATTAATTACTGATACTATTTTCCCTGTAAACAATCTGCATATTGATGATTGATGTACCTTTTTGTCTGTAAAAACGACTCGCACAGCACCTTTAAAGTTTACCGAAAATTGTGCAACAATGGCATCATTGGAACGAATTAGAACATTTTTTTTGAATTTATGGAAACGTGGGTACACAACCGGTCTGATAAAGACAAACCATATTGTCAATATGGTAAATATAGATATCGCAATCCATAAAAGGAGTTTTTCCAGCGGATTCATGACGTGGACATATTTAATGTTCCATGACAAGATATCAGGATTCACCGCACCGTCAAGAACAAAATTATTTACTCTCTCCATTTCATGCTTTCCAACTTTCACACACCCCTGATAAGTTCCATATTCTGCTTCTTCCGGAAAAGAAATCCAGATTGTCATCTTATTAGAACCTGGTTCTATTCTAAACCTGTCAACTGATTTTCCGTCTATATCAAATTCAATATCAGAATATGACATTTTCTTGCCATTATTGTCGGCAATGAATAGTTCTGCATACGTAGATTTGTCACATATGGCATCATTACTCCATTTCATTTCTATATCAGACTCGAAAGGCGTAGTTTTAGCCTTGACAAAAGCAAAAGAATCATAATGCTTTACCTTACCGCAGATTTTTGTCTTTTCCAGCTTAACCGCCCTTTCCTTTTCATTCAGACAATTTACTTTGACGGAATTGGTTAAAAGGAATGTCTTGTCATCAGGATCCTGCAATTCTACATTTACAGTAAAATTACTTCTCACAGGAAAATTAAATATATCCGCATTATTGGAAACATATAATCTCACATTATCACTTGATACATCTACTTTATTTATATTGAAATCATTGCAACCTTTTAAAGTAAATTTCAAATTTTTGAGTACGGATATTTTCTTCCCTGTTAAATATACTGGAATATCAATAAACTCATCGTTACGTACATTGAAAGTAGATAAATTTTCCAGCCTGATAAGATTAATATTGACATCTGCCGTCGACACACGCCACAAACGTTCTTTTTGTGCATCAATATGCTTATGTACAGCTTTCGATGACGCTGTATTCAATTTAGTATTCAATTCGACAAAAAAGCCATAAGTAAGTAATCCAGTTGATGAGCACCACATGTCTATAGCTCCAAGAAAGTCACCACCTTGTTCATGTTCGCCGTCTGTCATCAGAAACATGTAATTGACTTTATCCCGCTTCACTTCATTATAAAAATCAGTCCATGGACGATACAAGTTTGTCATTGTAGATTTGACCGGATGCGGAACAGCCTTAATGTTATCAATAAGGCGCTGCTTACCTGAATCTGTGGCCTTGTCTTCCCATTTATACCAAACATTCTTTGCCGGATTCCTGTCATCTGCGAAAACGACGACAACTATCTCTGTATTACAGTCATCGATATTTTGGATTGCACGTATCAGATTTTCCTTGCATGGCTTCCATAACCTATTTGGAGATACCATTGAATATGTGGCATCAAGATAATATATTCTACGCTCTCCCTTAATAGTCTGTGCTTTTATCTGCATAGAAACCATTATTAGAAGAGCAACAACAATTACTACATTTTTAATTTTCATAGTAAGCAAGCAGTTAATTTATCAATCATTTCCTCTCCCTGACAGTAACCCGTATCACATTGGCTTCATAGTCAATCTCCACCTTGCCGAGGCGGCTGAGGACGGTCTGGCCGAGCAGGAGCGGGGCCTTGTCATTTGAGACTACGGTGGCGCGGACGTCTTCGAGTTCGAGACCGGCGAATGTCACATTGCTGAGGTTGATTACAGTACCTACTGATATGTCGCCGTTGGCATCGACAAAGGTTGACTTGCCGACAATGTCCTTGGATGTCAGGTAATCGTTCTTGTACATGAATGTGGCCTCCAGGGAGGAGATGCTGACTGTCGAGGCTCCGGTATCCAGGATGAACTGGAGCGGAAGGCCGTTTATCGAGCACTTAACCTTAGTCACGCCATTCGCACGTACAAAAGGGACTTCCACCACGCGTTCTACATATCCAGCAGAGTCCGTCTCCTCTCCGGAAGACGAAGTGAACTGCTCCGGAGCATATTTCGCAATCAGTTCCTTGAATTCATCCGTTTCCCTGATATTGTCAAGATCACTGTCACATCTGATATGGTTGAAATTATTGTAACCGGATTCCAACGCCTTCCTGAAATATGAAAGGGCCTTTTCCCTTTCTCCCATAAGTGAATAAAGACACGCTGCATCATAGAGATATCCGTCTTCATCGTATTCAAGGAGCCTGTCCATGAACTCTATAGCCTTCTCTGTCTGGCCGAGGTAGAAATATGCATATTCTGCACAGCTGGCATCACCAGGGAGCGTATCAATGGCAACACACATATTAAAATCTTCCTTAGCCTTGTCTTCTTCCCCGCATTCAAGATAAATTTTTCCTCTGTGAATATACGGATATGCTGTTTTAGGAGACAGGACTATTGCAGAGGTATAGTCCTCCAACGCCCCTTCGAAATCACCATTGTTTGCCTTGAACAAGCCTCTTCTACGATAGTAGAAAGCTGTTTCAGGCTCTGCTTCTACGCATTTGTCAATCTCCAGGATTGCATTTTCAAAATCACCAGAGTAATAATAGAGATTCGCCTTGGTACTTCTATATGACACATAATCAGGGTCCATCTCTATTGCCTTGTCTATATATTCATGGGCCTTTTTCCAGTTGCCCATCTTTTCATAGCAAGAGGAAATCCTGAAAGCAGTAATGTCGCTCGGATCCTTTGTCATTGCCTTGCTGTACGTCTCCACTGCAGCCCCATATTTCTCCGCTGACTCATTTACAGCACCCTGACAATACTGCCAAAAGCCGTTGTTTGGCTCAGACAAGGCCTTTGCCTTTAGTCTTGTAATCAAATTAGTATATGCATCTTCAGAATGCTCCACCATCAGATTGAACGCCTTGCTGTCCGAATCTATCCCCAAGGCCGTAACAACATCAGAGGCTGCACTTGCACAGTCCCCCAATCCGAAATAGGCCTCCGCACGAAATGAATATCCTGAAGAATAATCGGAATATAATGCAATCACATTGTCGAAAATATTTACAGCATCCTGGTACTTCTTCATTTCCAAACGGTTACGTCCAAGATACATATCCGCCATCATGTCATCAGGAGAGATTTTCCTCCACTGATAAATGTCCCGGTCAGAAGCCTCGTAATCACCCATGGTATAGTACAATTGCGCACGATCCTTATATCCGTCCTCATCCTTAGGACATAATGCAATGGCATCGCCTAAGTCTTTCAAGGCCGCCTGATCATCTTCAAGGTCACCGTATATCCTGGAACGCACTCTCAAGCTATATGCTTTCCAGTCCTTGTCCTTCTTGGGAGTGTTTTTCAACGCAAGATTGACTGCGGCAAGTGCCTTGCCAAGTTCATCATTCTGCCAACGTATAATAGCAATGAGAGTATATGCGTATGCATTGTCCGGATGCTGCTCCACCTCCTTGTTGAAATATTCAATGGCTTCGACATAATTTTCATTGGAATAGGCATCATAGCCCCTCTGAAAGTTATATGAATCCGAATATTTGTGCTGTGCAGCTGCGTCAAATCCAGCTGCTAACGAACAAAACATCACGACAAATGCCGCAAAAACCACTCTGACTGACCTGATATGCATCGTCTTACTCAAAGTTTCCTGCCCGACTTCTATGCAGGGGATATAAAAAGAAAGTGTGGAGTCGTCAGTCTATCCGGATAGAGGCTCTGGTAAAGCCCAAACTACAAATAAACAATACAATACTCCACACCAAGTATGTATGCTTATCAAGCGATAATGCACAGTGATACAAGGTGATGAGTGTTGTGGCTTGTCCCTGTAGTTTTTTGAAATTTACCAGATTTCTATCCAAGGTAAAAGCTGAACACTTTCATCAACAATATGTAAGTGCCGTCTTGCGACAGCGATACAAAGATAGAAAATGTTTTTTACACCCGAGAGTATTGTATTGCAATTTTCTATAAAATTTCTGGAGTTTTCCCCTGCCTGCGCAACTCAATAGCCCAGGAAGTCATGGTCAATGCTTACGCCAGGGTAATCTCCGTACTGTCTCCGCCATACTATGTTTCCATTGTCTTATAATCTAAATTGTTATTCTTAACTGTTTTCGCATGTTAATGTCACAAATGCCCGGAAGGTAAACCACAGATAATAAAAAAAGTGTCCGGTTTATCGAACACTTTTCACTATCCAGAGAGCAACAGGCAATTACCATTTGATTTTCAAGTCATCCAATATGCCTTTTGCATCATCTGCATATATAGACTGGCTATCGGCAATCTGCCTGAGTATCCTTTTAGCTTTAAAAATCCTGCCCTGATGCATAAAGACATGGGCCTTATACCAGTTTATATCATCCCGCTGAATCTTTTCTATCGCATAGATATATGCGTCTTCGTCCGCCAGACCGGCCGCATCTTGATCTTCAGAAAATTTCATAATAGACAGCGCGTCTTCAAGCTTCGACTCCGCAATATCATATTCTTCAGATTGGATACATCCGACGGCATCTGCGATCAGGTCATCGACTTCAGAACCTCCTCGTATCTGGCTGACTTCATGCAGATAACTGCCGCTGTATGCCGACATATAATCCCCGTCAATCCTGGCCAATATGCCCAGCACCAGACATGCAGCTACGGCAAGCGGGCAGAATGACATCATGAACACTCTGCGACGCCTGCGCATGCGTGCCTTATATTCCGCCCGCACAAGTATCTGTTTCAAATGCTTTGCCTGGAAGGCATCCCTTATTTCATTATCAATATTACTCATGACTGTTCCTCCTTCAATTACTCAATACCATGTTCCTTGAGATACGCCTTTAACTTCTGCATACATTTATATTTCTGAGCCTTTACCACATCTGTATTCTTATAGGACATGTCAGTTGCTATCTCCTCCCCTGTCTTATCCTCCCAATAAAATTTATCAAGGATGGAAGCACAAGGTTCCTGCATCTGCATGACAGTCCTACGGATGAAAGCATAACGCTCTTCCTTTGCCATCACCTCGTCCGCATCATCCATTTTACCGGTGTAATACATGGTGATCATCTCATCATTGACAATTTCCTTATACCTGCGCTGCCTGGCCATCATTGTGTATCTGCCGACCGCTATGAGATAAGTCGTTAGACTGCATTTCAGATTATCCTCTGTAATTTTTCCTGAATTGACATTCTGCCACAAGACCGTAAAAGAATCCTGATAGACATCATCTATTTCCAATTCAGACTTTCGATAGTGGCTTCCAAAGTAGCTGAAGAACGCCTGACGAAACTGCATGTACATTCTGGAAATAGCAGCTTCGTCCTTTGTCCTGAACTCTTTGATAAACTCTTTGTCCGTTGCCATATTCATCTATAGTTTATATCGTTTGTAATGGTCAGGTAAATCCAGCTGAGGCTCTTGCGGATACCTGGAGACCTCTGCCATCCGTTCCTTTACATAATCAAATACCTGTGAAACTGCAGGCCTGTCCAATCTTCTGTAAGCCTCGCTGATAAAATAAGTCAATTTGCCTACGTAATGACCGTCTGGCGTCTTATATTCATAATTGGTCTGATAGGATTTACATGCACTTATATTAATCCATTGCGTTGACTCGATAGACGGCAGCTTCTCAGCTTTGTCCACATTCAGTATAAATCTGTCTGAAGTCCCCCTGGCGACATCGTCTTCATCATCTCCACGCGAAATGTCTCCGCTATGGCAGGCATCCACGATAAACAGCACCATTCCTGATTTCCCCACCTTCCTTTTCAATCGTGACAGATATTGATTGATTACATCATCAATTATATGGTTCTCGCCATGATAAATACCTTGCCGGTACTGCCTATATGCATCAACAGGAACAATTGCCTCGTCAAAGCCATCATTCTCATCATTATGGACATCTGTAATCATCTGGCCGTGTCCGGAGAAATGGATGTAGACGACATCACCTTTAGCCGATCTGTTGCAAATTCTGTCAAAGGCATTCAAGATGTTAGAGCATGTTGCATGCTGATTTTTCAGTACATCTATATTATTCTCCGGGAAGCCGAGGTACAGCAGCATATCCCTGACTATAGGTATATCCTTGTCGCCATTGATCTGCCTCCATCCCGAATACTCCGGATACTCGCCGACTCCAATGATCAAGGCCCTGCGGGTTTGCGCCGGAGACAGGACAGCTGCAAGAAATATCAATTGCAATATTATGATACTTTTTCTCATCATATGTCTGTGCACTCCATTGTTAATCAAGCATGATAAAGGAAGCCCAATAATAAGGCGAAGGATACTTTTTCCTGACTGCAGCCTTAGCCCTGTCAAAAGACTCTTCTTTAGTTTTGCCTTTGAGAAGATTCTTATAGAATGTCTGCATCATCAAGACAGTCGCTTCATCGCTGACCTTCCATAGACTCATGATGACGGTATTGACACCGGCACTTTTCAAGCCTCTCTGCAGGCCGAACACACCTTCTTCGGTAATATCACCGAGACCTGTTTCACAAGCGGACAAGACAGCCAGGTCTGTATGCCTCAGATTTAGATTTGCTATTTCCGCCGCAAGCAGCACTCCGTCTTCAATATTTTCAATGCGACCCTGCCCTGTCCAGGAATAGTTGCCCCCGGACATCATAAGTCCCGAACGTGTCATAGGATCCGATGAAATGGCTTCAAAGGAATATTTGTCCACATTTGTATTTTCCGGAACATAAAAGCCATGAGTGGCGATATGGATAAGATCCACATCATGATTTGAGAGTGCCTTGAACGACTCTTCATTGCCTTTCTCATCCTGATACAGATTTGTCCGGATTCCTTTTTCAGCCAGCAATGAAGCTATGGCGTCCGTTTCAATCTTTGAACCCTCCAGATATGTCCATCCGGAACGGGTACTGTCTGACCTGAATAATGGTCCGCTTCCGGATGCCTGACCATAGGCTCTCCCCAATGAGGCCATAACTTCAGGCGAGACATCATACTTCAGGCCACCATATACAGAGGCAGTTGAATATTTCCTTTTTTCCTGGCTGAAACAGAGATTCTTCGTTGACGAGACACGTTCCATTGTGTAAATGTCGCCTATTGTCTTTCCGTCCGGCATCTCCAATGATTCCAGCGCAATGGTATTGACAATACCGGCCGAAGAGAATGAGACTGTCCAGCCTGGCCTGATATATTGTTCTATCGGTCTGAACAGACAAGAATACAGTTGCCACGAGACAGCACCCGTATATATCCTTTCTGCTGAAAGCTGCGACATGTCAGGCAGCTCTGTCTCGCTGCATAATGCAACATAGACAGGGTTCTGGGCATCTTTCCGGACAATGAGTGCCGCATATTTTACCTTGTCATCCTTATAATCCTTATATTTCACATATTCAACTGCAATTTCATTCTCTCCAATACATTCCGCAATATCCCGGCTGGATGTACTGTTCCATTTTGAGAAATCCGCATACTTCCTTGAGTCGGAAATGAGGTCACGCTCAAGGGATTCTATCCTATCCGCCACTTCCATGTCATCCGGTGCAGAGCGCAAAGCCGCTTTCAGCCGCTGTATTTCAAGGAATTTCTGCACCAGGACTTCATCTCCGGATTCCAGTATCATTCTTGAATAATTATCAGATATCCCTAAGAGAAGGCCTTTGCTCATAAGCAGGAACGAATACAGGGCATCATTATCCTCATCACTTGTCCTGCTGCTGAAAAGCGTACTTGTATACGGAGACAGATATCTCACGAAGGATTCCCTTTCAGATTCTGTGAATCCCACGATATTATCCTCATATACACCACGGAATGCCTGTACGAAATGCGGAATGTATTCCGGCCAGACATCATTTTTCCCGATGAAAGAGGCCAATCCATACTGACCCAATGTAAACAAGAATTCCGGCGAGCGGTCAAGATTCAATTCGTCTAAGATGACAACTGCAGTACCAAGCATTTTCTGTCCGTCAGGAATGCCTGCAATAGTCAGACAGCGGCCATAGTTGAAAAGCAGATTGGCATTCAGCCCTGTTTCCTGCAGGCCGCACTTCTGGATAATGTCATTTGCTTTATCAAAATTACACTGCGACATTTTGTAATTCCTGGTATGGAAATATGCGACTCCTAAATTTATATAGGCATATACCAGATAGTTACTTTCACCAGATATCTTATTTAAAGATGCGGCAGATGTCTCCAGTATCTGTAGCGCATCATTATATAGTCCTTTGCTGACGCATACAATTCCAAGATTATTTAAAGCCAGGGCAACAATCCCATTATCATAGCTGTTCCAGATTTCATAGCCGATATTGACTATTTCCTGAAATACAGCAATTGCTCTATCTATCTGGCCGGCTGTATAATAAAACTTTCCCTCATTAAGGCGTGCCGTCAGATAATAAATATTCTTTTTTCCGTAATTATTTTTGATGGCCTCACTGATCTCATTAAGAATCACTATTGTACTGGCATAGTCACCAAGTCCCTGCCTACATAAGGCGATATTATTGTACACACCCTGATATGACAGGCTTTCAATTGAATACCCCAATGAATCATGGGCATCCAAACTTTTCTGGAACATATCGAGAGCATCGTTCACATTGCCCATATTGTACAATGCAAGACCGATATTATTCAAAATCTGTGCGTAGGTCAAATCATAGTTGTCTGGAGTATACAACGATTCGGCAATCCTTAAAGTATCAACAGCGGCAGCCGGATTTCTGGAGGTCAGAATCAGCCCAAGTTGATTATAGCAGGCAGCCTTGTATCTCATACGTCTGTCCTGACCAAGTGAGGGGACAAGTTCCAAAGCCTTTTCCAGTTGTTCCTCAGCCCTTTCATTTTCGTTATTAGAAATACAATATGCAATTGAAGCATTCAACAGCATCGCCTTTGAATACACATCTTCATCATCTATTGCCTGATACGCATCTTTGTCATTTAATTCCAGTGCGATAGCAGCCGCTGTAGCCTGAAACAATCCAGCCGCTTCCGATTGCGGATACATAAGACTCAGTTGATGAAGTTCCGGAACAATCTGTCTGGCCTCCACATATAAGCCCAGCATTGCCAGGTCATTGAACAAGTCTGCAAGTGCATCAAAATACATTTCCGATGTCTTTCCATAAAGAATCCCATACGCAGGAATCAATGACTTGCTATATTCAAGAGCCCTTTCGTAGTCTTCTCCAAGGACAGAATAGATATGCAAGCGGCTCAAGACCTCTGCATATTGCCCGTCCTTATTGAGCAGCTGCATATTATTCCGGAATTTCCGGACAATAGCTTCAAGTTCAAGCTTATAAAAGGCCAGGACATGTCCATAGTCTTCCAGATAGGCATACGCCTGTGCAACACCGGCAAGGGAATCAAAATATTCATCCGATGTTTCTCCATATAAGTTCAAGACCATGTCCTTATGCTCCAATGCTATCGGAACAGCCGGATCATACCGGCCATGCAGCTGATAAAGTGCCTGTGATAAGTCCAATGCTTCTATATACTAACCTGAGCATTCTCCATATTCAGATCTATTGTATGACAGAAATTCTTTTATACTTTCATCCTGCTGCCTGAAATCATCAGCACAAAAGCAAGCCCTGGATATCCCATATAATGCAATACGGACAAGATTTCTGCTGCGTGCATTATATAATTGATATTCATCAGCAATATCGCATACTGATCGGTACTGATATTTAGCTCCTTCAATATTGTTCTGAGCCAGACAATTGTCTCCCGCGGCAAGACCTGCCTGCATCATATCATTGAACATCAATGTGTCCACAGTCCCGGAACCTGGCTTTCCTATAAGCCCTTCGCCTGTCTGTGCGTATCCGGCAGTTCCAAAGACTGACAAAAGAAATACAACATTAAAAAGTCTTCTCATTTTACTATAACAATCAAGTTGAAAACAGAGCCTGTATGGGCTATGCAAAGGTGTATCGTAATGAATTTATGCCATTACCACCTGATGATTACAATTCTGATTTCAGGAAATCACGCAAGTTCAGGTGACGTATTCCAGGATATTCCGGCAGTTCCCCGCCTACAGGGTCCATTGAGATGACATATTTAGGATAGTTATCCTTAATGGCTGCAAGACTGCCAAATTCCCTTTTTATTGTTTCATCAGCTGCCAGGAGTATGCCGCCTGGACATAGATGTTCTGTTCCCCCTTTACCGCGACGAAGTCTACCTCCCCGGCCCGGAGTATGCCAACCTTGACATCAAACCCCTGGATACGCAAATGATTATAAATCACATTTTCAATGATTTTTCCAATACTGCCGCGCAAGTTAAATCCGCAGATCAGATTCCTCAGGCCGTGGTCTGCATAGTAATATTTAGAATTCAGCTCAAAGATTCTCTTGCCATGGATATCATAACGCATAACCTGACTAACCAGCAACGCCTTGCACAGATAGTTCAAATATGTAGATGTAAGCGGCTCCGACACCTGGCCACCATGCGATTTCATGAATTTTGCTATGCTGCTTACTGAAATCAGTTTACCGACATTATCTGCTATGAAACGGGACAGATTTTCAATGAACGGGACGTTCCTGATTTTTTCCCTTGCAATTACATCACGCATCATTATGGTATTGTAGACACCCTGCAGATAATCACGGAGCTGTGCCTCATCATCAATATCAAAATGACACAGACCTGGCAATCCTCCTGCACGCAAGAATAACTGCAGGCTTTTGTCAGAGTCCTCCATCCTGTGAAATTCCAGAAATTCCATATAGCCCAGACTATAAATCGGGATTTCTATATAGCGTCCCCCGAGCCTTGTACTGAGTTCTGATGAAAAAACATATGCATTACTTCCTGTTGCGACTATCTGGCACCGGCCCTCGGCATGAAAACTACGGAGGGCATCCTCATAACGTTCAATGTCCTGGACTTCGTCTATCAACAGATAATTCTCCCCCGGTTCAGGCATCTTCCCTGATGAATAGGAATAGAGCTCTTCTGCATTGGTGATATTGCTAAAAGCCTGCAGCTCCTTATTTATATACACGACTGTCGCACCTGGGCGATTCTCCTCAAGCCATGAGTGGAGTTGTCTAAGCATATAGCTTTTCCCGACTCTACGCTGCCCAATAAGAAATATCATCATCCCTCTATTCAGCCGGGATGTTATGTGGTCGAGATACGCTCTGCGAGTTATAACTGCCATAACGTCCTATTTTGATGAAAATAACTATTGAACGTACTTACATACGTTTCACTATGCAAAAGTAACCATTTATACTTTACAGAACAAGCATCAATCGCATAAATATAAAATATACATACATGATTTTACAAATAGAACATAAATATAAAATATATATGAATGCCACGTCCAAGATCCACGCAGTTTTTGGATTTCGGCAAAAGCTGGTAATAACATACCTGTGCCCTTAGTTGATAAAAACGGAAAACGGCAGCATCCTATATTTCCAGGAGCAGAAAACCAGCCATCGCCCAGCTGGCAGCAAAGTCACCAGCCTGGAACCACATTGCGTTGCCAAGGCAGCAAGCCAGGCTACTGGCCGCAATTATTGGAAACAAGTAATTCAAGCTGCTGTTTTATCCCTTCAAAATCCTGATTCAGGTCAAGGTTACGATAGTAAATCATATTGCCGTCATGCCATTTCATCTGGCCGTGAGGATGAAATTCCTCCTCCGTCATGGCATACAGGAGAATCCCGTCTGTATTGCCGGTGTGCTCCCTGTCATGATTGAGGACATAAGTCAGAATCTGATTCTGATTGTGACTATGGATGGTCCGCTTGTCATAATTCGTCTGCAGGGACTTTGAATAATATTTGGTATCTATGATCAGTGTACGCTCCCCTATGGTCAGGAATATGTCTGTCTGGAGAATAGGCAGCATCTCAAGCGTTGTCTCCTCTTTGACAACGTTCCAGGAAATCTGCCTGGCACATGCATGGAACTCCGGATGATGCCTGCGGTAATATTCCAGGACAAATTTTTCATAGAGCCGGCACATTTTCTCATCCGAGAATGTCAGCATCTTCACTTTCCCCTCATCTGTCGACAACAGGGTGTTGTCGATGATGAAATAACAGAGATACAGGAGCATCTGATAAGTCTTGGAATTCCGGTCAAACCGGAGCGTATTCCATTTGATTCCTGACAGGTCTGTTGCTCTGACATTCAAAAAAAACGGAATAATCTTTTTCAACCCCTTCTTCCGCTGCGGCCTAACTTCACTATGACCGAGCAGCAGGAGTATTGTTGACTTAAGAATCCGGTTGAAAATATTGTCCTCAGAATATTCATCATATTCGCATGACAGTCTCCGGTTCCCTTTTGCATAAACCCTCACCGTGCCATTGATATTCAGTTTGCCTCGGAGAGTACACAATTCATCCCGACGGGACACATAGGTGCGGTGCAGACCTTGCTTCAGCTGCGCTGAAACGCCACGGACAAGGATCTCGGCAAAGAGGTCATGTACGCCATCGAACTCTTCACCTGCAATCTCCTGGTAGTTATTCTTCCTAAGCTCCTGGAAAGCATAGGACAACATGTAGAAGATATTCTTGATCAGTATGCCTTTATCCTCGGTCATTTCAGAAGTTCACGCAACTTTTTCTTCTCCTCCTGGCATTTTTCCCTGGAATCAAACCAGTACTCATCCAGCATGGGACAAATATCATAGTTTACCACCTGCTCTATCCATGGCACATCTTCCGGCTGCCCGCAAAAATAGCTGTGCCCGATGCAGAAGCCATCACCGAGTGAGTCATCATTGGCAATTCTGTCATTCAGCTGCATTACAGCATTGACAATCTTCTCAACGCGCGGGTCGCTATGCCCGGCCATTTCTTTTTTGAACCCATCCGTATCAAAGCCGGGACGCATGGGGTAGAAACTGAACCGGCGGCGAAGTGCATAGTCAATCATCGCCAGGCTACGGTCTGCGGTATTCATCATTCCAATGATATACAGATTTTCCGGAACTGAGAACAGTTCATTTCTGTAAGCGAGCCTTATCTGCCTGCCACGGTAATCTTTCTCGATAAGCATGAGCAATTCTCCGAATATCTTGCTGAGATTGCCACGGTTGATTTCGTCGATGATGAAAAAATAATCTTCGTGCGGATTCAGTTCCGCTCTCTTGCAGAAGCTATAGAACACTCCGTCGCGAAGTTCAAATCCTCCATTGCCAGTCGGCCTGAACCCCATTATGAAGTCTTCGTAGGAGAAATTCTGGTGGAACTGGACCATTTCAATTCTTGATTCATCCATTTCTCCCATCATGCTGCAGGCGATTCTCTTCGCAGAGAATGTTTTGCCTACGCCTGGAGCACCCTGCAGAATTACATTCTTCTTCAATCTCAAGAGAGCCGTCAGATTTTCGTATTCCTCTGAGGTCATGAATACTTCATCAAGGAACTGTTCCCTGGAATATGGCTCGACATCAGAAGGTTTCCGGATCGGATTATTTTCAGGTTCGGGATTTTCCTGGCGTATGAGATTCAGAAGCACCTCATATTCATCATTGGTGAGCTTGAAGAAAGAGCCGTTCTTGTTCCTAATGAACTCCATTTCACGCAATTCCGGCAAATCCTTAAAGTCAAGCCAGGAAACAGGATTTTCCAATTCCTCCGTTTTCCCATAGGATATGGTCTCTCCATCACTTGCCTTGACGACCTTTGCAAGTGCCACTATTTTCTTCACTGGATTTGCCTCATAGCCGATGACAATATCGCCTTCCTTGGCCTGCTCAAAATTGATAGGGACTCTGCGTCTGTTTCCCTTGTCATTCTTGACAGTGTATTCGATTGTGCCTCCAACCTTCAGATCCGCAAAGCTCCAGTACCTGGGACTGGCCACCAGCCACCAGTAACGGATATCACCATAGGAAGTTTCCGGCTCCGAGACCACAACGCGCCCATTGCCCCCACCCATGATAACTTCATCTATAGACTTTTGCCACTGCCGGTTACGGCTCATGTCAGTCAAAGTCTTCTGAGGAAGCTGGCCACCAAGGACCGTCTTGATATTCCATTCTCCGATATGCGTCCATTTTACCTTTCTGATATGGGGATAATGTTTCCTTGAGGCGTCAAAGGTATAGCCAGATTCGATTACACCACGCCCGATGATTCTGCCGGTTCCTTGTTTGGCATAGACTATATCTCCATCATCCATTACGTGGCAGAATTCCCATAGACAAAGTTTGCTGTTGGCCATAGATACCTTTTCATCCGGATAAGCGTCATCTACGGCTTTATCCATTTCTTCCCTGGATCCAATGCCAGACAAATCCCCGACCTTTTCCCAGCCAATGGATATAATGCCGTTGAACTTGCATTCGTCCCACATTTTGGCCACTTCCCCAGGTGCATATACCCAAACCTTTGGAAGATGCGTGGATATCAAGGTTGTATAGTATCGGCTGATCCAGAATCCGAAATCGGATATAAGTGTAGCAAGACCGTCCGGCTTGAAATATTTATCAGGATTTCCGTCAAGTTCATGATTATATATCGCCAACAATTCCATATTCATGGCAACTGCCTCCTGAAGCATGCTATACATGTCGTAGCCTTTGGTCATCTCTTCTGGAAGACCTGTCGCCTTAGGAACATTATCAAAGCCTATTTTCTCAGCAACCTTGCTGTATTCTCCCCATTTGTAGATATAATATTTTTCTGGATAACGGGACCACAAGTATACGCTTACAGCATTTGTACTTTGAAAATGCTTCTTTCCTTCACCGAAGAAAAATTCCTTGTCAGCCATGCTGATAAAATCAGCAATCCTTGATTCAAACGGCAATGTCTCATCATAAAGATTGCAGAACATGCCTCTGACAATCTCCGGTTTAGACTGGGCCATTTCCACCAATGCCCCCTTTGGGAATGCATAAGAGGAATCAAGCAGGTTGCCATGCCGGGCAAATGCCCTTGACAGCATACCTGCAAAATCCGGAGCTTCCATGTCCCAATTGTCATGGAATGTCTTCAAGGCTTTCCATTTATATTCTTCTCGTTTCCATTCAGGTGCAAAGTCTGCTGTGTATTTTGCGAGTGCATCGTTGATGATAAATTTGCGGAGGGCCTCTACAAGTTCAGGACGCAAGGTCCACTGGAACATCCCATCATCACCCTTGACATATCTGCCCTCCTTTACAGCAACCGGCCAGAACCGTTCATTGCCGCCTGCATCCTCAATTCTGAATGTACCAATCTTTTTGATGACGGCCTTTCCAAAAGAACTTATGGCAGAATTGTATGTATTGATATTTTGTCCATACTTCTCTACACACTGCTTGCAAGTAGCCTGGTGGTTCTGCATATAATAAAATGACAACAATGCATGCATCCTCTCCTGGCCAACAATGCCATTGTCATTGAGAATGTCCTGCCATTGATTCATGGTCAATGGAATATCACAGGTGAATCTACCCTTTTCTTCCCTGAGCTTTATGGTTTCCTTCATACTGCCTTAAAGATATACCGGTTACTGACTGACATGCTGTCGACTCACTTTCAATCAAGGGACTTCATAAAATGTCAATGACAATATCCATCAAAGCCTCTGCTGCCATCTTTTAAAAGCCTTATTCACAAGAAATCAGTCCAGGGCAGCGGCGCATCATTGAGATTAAGAAATTCCACTCTGTCACAAAGCCATCATCAGCCAATGCGAAGATATAAAAAATTTTCATTGCACTACAATATTTTCCCTATCTTTGCCGGCTGTTGCATGGCTGCCACTTAGTTTGTGGCAGCATAGTTTATTGAATATAAATTTCAGAAAAATGGGAACAATTCAGGAAAGGGAGACCTTTTTGACAAGCTATATGCTCAAATACTGTACTGATTTGGGCTTTCTCGCCGGTACTTTGCTAAATAGCGAGGACATTGACAGCAGATGGCAGGATATTGCCCCAGAATTCTGTGCTGAGGCAGTAAGGGAATTCAATTCATATCCGGAATTCTGCCTGGCCTGTGCAGGATTCCTCGGCATGGCTGTGGCTGGACTGTGGGACATTGACTGGGAGCGCTATTCAACAAGGGATTACGCTTTCTACAAAGGCCCGGGAGGATTTGACACTATGGATGAACATATCCTATGGAAGCTCCTGAATTTACCGAAAGGTTCTCCTGACGAGCAGGCAGCAGTAAAGAAAATGCAGTCATGCAGCACCGAGATGTACCATCTGCTGGGCAAGTCCAGCGTGGAAAGAGGTACGGCAGATGCCTACAGGCTGTTCCTGTCCGCCATGACAGTCATGTTCAAGACGGGCGAAGCCATTGAACTGTACAAGCTCGGATATAAGTTCGAGAAACTTGAACCGTTCCAGGCATAACTTCCCTTAGGCAGAAGCTATTCATCCGTGCGCACTTCATTCGTCGGATGCTCAATTGTGGAATAGCTTCCATGCCGGCAAATAATTTTTAGACATCATGAAACAGGTTTTTGCACTTTTAATTTCAGCATTGGCTCTCTTGTCTGGAGGGTGCCGTGCGCAGGATGGTTTCACCTCTATGGACAACAGGGAGTTTGCGAAGGCGATTGAAACTGGAGGAGTTCAGCTTGTCGATGTGCGTACAGCAGGCGAATTCGCAGACGGGCATATCCCTGGGGCGATCAATATAGATGTAAAAGGCGATGATTTCGACATGAGGGCTGCCGAACTGCTTGACAAGGAACAGACAGTTGCAGTATATTGCAGAAGCGGGGCAAGGAGCAAGACTGCAGCACAACATCTTGTGGAGAAAGGATTTAAAGTGTATGAGCTGGACAAAGGGTTTATGAACTGGGACGGACCTGCAGAAAAATAGCCATGTACCGGCCGGCCGTCAAGACATGTCTCAACAATCAAGTGCATCCACTGTAATTCAATCAATTATGTATATAGAGAAGAACGACGATACGATATATGCTCCTGCCACAGTTCCGGGTACAGGGGCAATTTCTGTGATAAGGGTAAGCGGCCCTGAAGCCCTGGAGATGGCAGACAAGATTGTCTGGTGCAGAAAAGGAGCCGGCATGCAGCAGGAAAGTCTGCACAATGCCGCTATCCAGGAAAGTCCTGACACCGTCGTCGGAAACGGAAGCATCTCAGCTGCCAAAGGCTATACAATCAAGTTCGGCACAATCTACGGCACTGACGGCAATGTGCTTGACGAAGTCCTCGTGAGCGTTTTCCGCGCACCGCACTCGTACACAGGCGAGAATTCCGTAGAAATCTCATGCCATGCCTCGTCATATATCGCAGGGGAAATCATGTCTTTGCTGGCAAAGGAAGGTGCACGTGCAGCCGCCCCTGGAGAATTTACCCAGCGTGCGTTCCTTAACGGGAAGATGGATCTCGCTCAGGCCGAAGCCGTTGCGGATGTGATTGCATCACAGAATGCCATGGCGCACAGGATTGCTTTCAGCCAAATGAAAGGAGGATTTTCGGCTGAACTGAAAGCTATGAGGGCCGAACTGCTCGAAATGGTATCCCTGATGGAGCTGGAACTGGATTTCAGTGAAGAAGATGTGGAATTTGCAGACAGGTCGCACCTGCTTGAGCTGCTCGACAGGACAATATCGCATATTAAAAGGCTGTCAGACTCCTTCCGTCTCGGGAATGCGATCAAAAATGGCGTCCCCGTGGCCATTGTCGGAGCAACAAATGCAGGCAAGAGCACTCTCCTGAATGCCCTGTTAGGTGAAGAACGTGCCATTGTATCGGACATACACGGTACTACACGCGATACGATAGAGGAGACACTCAACATTGACGGTGTCATGTTCCGGTTCATCGATACGGCAGGCCTGCGCGAGACCTCAGATGCAGTGGAACGGATAGGTATCGAGCGTTCATACAGCAAGCTCCACAGTGCGCAGATTGTACTCGGAGTCCTTGACGGAAGCAGCCAGGAAGACGAGATGCTCAAGTCCGCAGAGAAAATTATTTCGCAGGTAGACCTTGCCGGACAGAAACTGTGGCTGCTGGTGAACAAATGCGATATGGACTCCCCTGTCAAGACCGCATGCACATGCGGATCTTTGCCTGCCCAAGACGGAGACTCTGCTGCAAACATTTTTGTTAGTGCGGTAAACAAAATAGTTTCCCTCGCTGAAAGAAAGAATATTGACATCATCTGCATCTCAGCCAGGTCAGGACTTGGACTTGACCGTCTGAAACAGGAACTTGCAATCTCTCAAAAGAACCTTATATCCAGCCAGGACACCACCCTGGTCACAAACCAGCGTCACCACGATGCCCTGGTATCCGCCTCCGCCTCCCTGTCCCGCGTCAAGGACGGCCTCGCCTCAGGCATCCCGACCGACCTGGCCGCCCAGGACATCCGCGAAGCCCTCTACACCCTCGGCTCCATCGTCGGAGAAATTTCCACTGACGAAGTGCTGGGCAATATCTTCGGGAGTTTTTGCATCGGGAAATAGCCGATTATCAAGAAATATCGTAAAGTATTAGAATATCATTAAATATCAGCGCATTAGGTTACTACAGTATGTTTAACCATTTATGATATTTTAATGCATTTCTACACATTTTTGCTATAATTTGTACCGCATTTGTACCCAGTGCGGTACAAAAATCTTGACAAATATTACATCGTGCCGAGGAACTCTACACATTGAACAACGTTGAACAACCTTGAACAAAGATGAACAAGCAAAAGTGAGGATGCTGCTTAAGTAACTCATTATGCAAACACAAAGGAAAACCTACAGGAAAATCTGCCAGCATTGCGGCAAAGAATTCCTCGCCTACACATCTGTAACAGCCTTCTGCTCGACTAGATGTGCCAACCTCGCAGAGAAGAACAAAAAGAGATACGAAAGACTGAGGACAACATCAATCCAGGTCCGCGAAACTCAAAGACTCGCCCTTCTTGACAAAAACCATCTCACACTCTCAGACGCTGCCAAACTGATGCAAATCTCCAGAGGTACGCTCTACAAGATTATTGAAATGCACAGTATAAAACTTCTGCGATTCACAGATCGCACAGTCAGAATCGCAAGACAAGATCTGGAGAAACAAACAGAAGCCAAGCGCCCTACCCTAATCAACACCACTGCAGAGCAGACAGAAAACATCCTCGCCAACTGGATCTCCCGGGAACAGGTAATGGAGAAATATGAAGTCACTCACAGATGGTTCTACTCCACAATCAAAAAACATAAGCCTAAAGCGAAAGTCATCGGTAGCAAAGCCTTCTACGATGTCAACGAAATGGAGAGAATATTCAATCCGCAGGACTACGCCAACATAAAAGAATGGTACACCTTTGACGAAGTCCGGACAATAAGCGGAATGAAAACAGAATCCATCTGCGAATACTGTAAAACTCACAAAATCCCAAGCTCCAAGAAAAACGGAGGCACATACATATCCCAAAAGCACTGGGATAATGAAAGGGGCACAACCATTGACCACCAGAAGTACATAACAATGCAAGAGATATCCGACAAGTATAAGCGCTCAAAAAACCATTTATACACAATTCTCAAAGATAATGACATTGAACGCAGAAAAATAGGTAACTTTGTGTACTTCAATAGACAAGAAGTAGAAGAAATATTGAAGAATATATTAAAGAAGTAGCATATGGGAGCAGTAAAAGTAACACTCCGCAAAAGATAATACCAAAGCGGCAAAATAGCATTGTACCTTGATTTCTATCCAGCAATCAGAAATCCTCGCACAATGCAGATGACTCGTAGAGAATACCTCGGCATATACCTGATGAAACCATGCACAGCTGCAGACCGCAAATCCAATGCTATGAAGCTCAAACAAGCAGAAGCCATCAGAGCAGAACGAGAAATCTCCCTAATCAACGAACAATACGGCTTCCTCGACAAAACCAAAGCCCGTATGAGCGTACTCGACTACTTCTACTCCCTACTTCCAAACAAAGACAAGAAATGGAGAATCGTCTATGAGCACTTCAATATCTTCGTCAAAGGGAAATGTACATTTGCAGAAGTCAATGTCGACCTATGCAACAAGTTCAGAGAACATCTCAGTACAACCAACCGAATCAAGAGCGACAAACTGAAACTATCTCAGAACTCAGAAGCAGGATACTGGAGCACCTTCCGCGCATTCCTCGCAATAGCATTCAAAGAAGGCTATCTCAAAGAGAATGTCAACGACTACCTTGATAAACTCGAGACTAAAGAGACCAGACGAGAATTCCTCACCCTTGATGAACTCAACCTTCTCGCCAAGCCGGAATGTGATTATCCTGTACTCAAAGCAGCATCACTATTCTCCTGCCTCACAGGACTCCGTCTCAGCGATATTCTTCAGCTTGAATGGAAACATATAGAGGACTATTCATCAGGAGGTAAATGCGTCCGCATCAAGACAGAGAAAACCGACACAGAAGCGACAATTCCAATCAGCGACCAAGCGCTAAGCCTCTGCGGAGAGCCATCTGATGGCCTAATCTTCAAAGGTCTCACCCGTCAGCTTGTAAACGGAAGATTCAAATCGTGGGTAAAATCAGCAGGAATTGACAAATACATCACATTCCACTGCTTCCGCCACACCTACGCCACCCTGATGATAGCCGGAGGAGCAGACATCTACACAGTCAGCAAAATGCTCACTCACAAAAACGTCAGCACAACTCAGATCTACGCAGACATAGTCAACGAAAAGAAGAGACAAGCTGCAGAAATAATAAAAATTGAAGAAAAATTGTATTGTAGTACAAGGACGGAATATAAAAATCGATTGATATTTGCCCACGACTTGTTTCGTGGGCTTTCTTTGTAATATAAGGCGCCAAAAGAGAGAACGACTCGCGACATAAAAGTAAATTTTATGTCAAGTAATTCATATACATTCGAACAACTGCCTAGCATAGTAGCTATGCTGGCAGACGAAATTAAAGCATTAAGAGCGGAGATACAGCATAATAATGCAACTCCGAAAGAAAAAGAAGATGAAATGATGGACCTGAAAGGCCTGAGAAGATTTCATCCAGAACACCCTGCTGCACCTACAATATATAAATGGGTTCGCACAGGACAGATACCATACTACAAGACCGGCAAGAAGTTAATCTTCAAGAAGTCTGGATCAATGAAGGACGTCAGAGGACAGATGCTGAAATTGAAGCAGATGCAATTGACGACATTAACAGAAGGAGGACAGGCAAATGAATAAGATAAAATCCATCGGAGAAGTGATTATATCAATCGCAGCCGACAGCAAAGAATCCCTCAGTAAAGTCCTTCGCCAGCTCGACTTCATCCAAGAAGAACTACTCAAAAGAAAGCTCATCTCTCTTGATGACCTCACAGACGAGCAGATAGAGAACCTCTCGGAGAAAGCCTTCCTTGAAGACTGGATAGACGGCCAGGAAGTGATGCAGAAACTCAAGATCAGTCCAGGCACACTCCAGACCCTGCGCTCCAACGGGACCATCCCCTACACCCGCATCGGTCACAAACTCTACTACCTCAAGCAGGACATCGAAAGGATACTCCGCAACAACTACGTAATGTACAACATCCGCAAGCGTTATGGAGAAGACAATTGACCGGCAGACACTCCTTAGGAAAACAATGTGGGGCGTGGACATCTACGCCCACATCCTAAGGAAATACTATCCCGACGAAACCGTCATGAAAATAGTAGGAAGAGACTGCGGCATCTGCAAAAACCCCTTTGCAAACGGAGCCCGCACGCTACACATCTGGTTTCAGAGAAACAACCCCAAAGGCCAGCTCTCAGAAGAAACCGCCTACCACAAAGACCAGTTCGGAAGCATACCAGACGGCACAGCCCTCGACTTCGCAGAACTCTACTACAAACAATCTGGACAAGAACTACTTAACACACTTAATCGAGAGATGCACTTAAACTTGGAGACAGTACGAAAATGCCACTGAAATGCCAATAGAAAGAGGACCACGATTCTCATTCTACAAAGCTCCGATTACCAACAAATATCCGCACAAGAGCATAACGATACGTGATGCATACAACTACATTGTAGGCCCATATGCTGCCAAGCAGACAAAGGAACTCAGAAGCATCACAGACAAGAAGAAAGCCTGCATCTACAAAGCAGCCAACTTCGCCTATGCCACCTTTTGCGGAGAATTTGAAAAAAGAGGCAACGATGACATTAAGACAGTCTCCAACCTACTCTGTATTGACTTTGACCACGTCACAGACATAGAAGGACTGTTCACAAGACTGCTCAACGACCAATTCTTTGAGACAGCACTACTCTTCCGCAGCCCCTCCGGTGACGGACTCAAATGGGTAATCGAGATAAACACAGGAGGACTCGCCCACAGTCAGTTCTTCAAAGCCATTGAGAGCTACATCCTCAAAACCTACGGAATCCCGGCAGACCCGTCTGGCAAAGACATCTCCAGAGCCTGCTTCCTTCCGTACGATCCAGCAGCATTTATAAACGAAAACTATTAAGAGCATGACAAAGAATAAATTCAATCCGGAAGACTGGTTGCAGAACACCGAACCAGCTCCGACAACAAACATAAGAAACGTTGTGAGTAACACTCCTCAAACCTCTATAGAAGAAGACATCGAAACCATTACTCAGCGCATCGAATCAGCACACATAGACATCACAGCTGGCTACGACAATTGACGTGACCTTGGATTCTCCCTCTCTGACGCACTCGGAGAGAATGGCCGTGATTACTTCCACCGCATCAGCCGTTTCAATCCCGACTACAATGCAATGGAAGCAGACAAGCAATACGACAAATGTCTCCGCGCCCACGGCACAGGCATCTCCTACAAAACCTTCTTCCAGAAAGCCAAAGAAGCCGGAATCAGTCTCAGCACATCCAACACTCTCAAATCTGCAACTTCTGCAAAAGGACAAAGTGCAGATATGGTCGGAAAATCTGCAAATTCCCAAAATGCAGAAATTGCAAACATTGCACAAACTGCAAATATCGAAGAAGATGAACCCCTCCCGACATTCTCCCAGGACATCAAAGACAACCTGCCTGAATTCCTTCGTAAAATCGCAGATGTAAGCAACTCAGAAGCAGATGCAGACATCCTCATACTTGGAGCATTGACCGTCATATCAGCCTGTATGCCCCACATCTCAGGCGTATATGACAAAAGAATCGTTTAGCCAAACCTTTTCCTCTTCGTAACTGCACGAGCCTCTGCAGGAAAAGGAAGGCTCTCACTCTGCCGTTACCTTGTAGAACCCATCCACGACCGTCTCAGAGAAATCAACGAAGCCGAAGTAATGGACTACAAACAGAAACTCGCAGAATACAACGCTGCCGGTAAAAAGAAAGTCAATATGGAGAAACCCGAAGAACCACCAATGAGAATGCTCTTCATCCTAGCCAACTCCAGTGCAACTGCTGTGTATCAGGTACTCAACGACAATGGCGGAGAAGGATTGATGTTTGAAACCGAAGGAGATACCCTCGCCAACACTTTCGGCTCCGATTATGGAAACTACTCAGATGGATTCAGAAAGGCCTTTCACCACGAAACCATCTCCTACTTTCGCCGTAAAGACAGAGAGTATGTCAACATCAAGCACCCAAAGCTCTCCACCTTACTCACCGGAACACCGAGACAGATTCTCAATCTCATCTCAGACGCAGAGAACGGACTCTTCAGTAGATTCGCCTTCTACTATCTCAATCACAAACTCGTCTGGAACAACGTATTTGAAAACTCCACCAACCGCACAATGGACGAATACTTCCAGCAGCTTGGCTCAGAGTATATGGACTTCCACACCATCCTCAAAGACAACAAAGACCTCAAATTCCGTTTCAGCATAGAACAGGAAGAAGACTTCAACACCAGCTTCAACAACTTCCAGAACGAATACGTAGAGACCTGTGGAGAAGAATTCATCGCATCAGTCAGGAGACTTGGAGTCATAATGTTCCGCATCGCAATGTGCATCTCAGTCCTCCGCATCGCAGAAGACGGCAACTTCGAAGATGACATCGTATGCCTGGATCAAGACTACCAATCCGCCAAAAGAATCCTGGAAGTCCTCATCCAGCACAACGCAAAAGTCTTCAACGACCTGCCCAAAGCCTCAGCCTCAGTCATCCTCCCGGCCAAAGGATCTCAGAGAAACAAGCTCCACCAGGCAATGTTCGACACGCTCCAGAACGAATTTGACAGTCAGGACTATCGCAACGCAGCTGCCCTTGTAGGACTCAACCCCAACTCCGTTGACCGCCTCATCAAGAAATGGTGCGACGAAGGCAAAGTCGAAAACATCGCCCACGGCAAATATATCAAGGTACTATAGAGAAAAAGACCATTTTCGCAACCTCACGAAAATGGTCTTTCACTTTATCTCCTTTCACTCTTTTTCCTTTCTTTCTCCTCCTCATATTTCTCAAATGCCTCCTCTAACCTGCCGAATATACTCAGATCACCCTTATTGTTGCTTCCTCCTGAAAGATTATTAGCATAAGCACTGAAATCTTCTCCTAACATATTGCCGAAAGTCTCAAACACCTTATCAGGCCCCAGCTTACTACCATCAGCAGACTCAAAAACGCCAAGCCTGTATAGAGCCATAATAACCCTATACAAATCAACCTTAGCCACTTTCTTACTCTTGCTCCTGCGAATCAAAACCTCACTGCCATCACCCTCAGCCCACTTAATTTCATCCTTTTCAGTATAATACTTATCACTATTCATATATCCAATCATCCATTCTTTAACCATTTGACAAACGCCCTCATCCTCAATCCCTCTCTTAATCTCATTTATCCTCTTCCAATCCTCCCCCAAACCCTTCAGCAACTCATCATAAACATTCAAATACCTCAGAGACTCTGTCAGCACGAGTCCATAGCAAAACATACAACCCGCACTAACCAAATCCGCCAGATACGCCACATCATCCCTGTTTGAAGCATAACCGCACCTGATGAAATGCCCACGAATTGCAGAGAAAACAATATCTCTAAACCTACGATTCACATCCCCGTCCTGCTCCTTAATCAGATCCAAGCCCCACACCAGATACAGAAGAAAATCTTCATCCTGCACCTGCACAGCGCTTATGCCCTGCTCCCATCTCGTCCAATTCCTCTCCACCAAAGCATACAAAGGAGAATCCAGTAAACTATTTCTTACGCTTTCTTCCATTCTTCTTCTTTCTTTCAGACTTCTTATAATCATAGCCGGCCCCCTCAGGCAACAACATATCCAGCCAATTGAACAAATAATACTCACCTCCCGGCCCATCGCCTATATGTGGTTCCCTGTTCATAAACTCAAGACACCATTCATCATCCACTCCATATATAGCAGCAGTCTCGCTTCCATACTCCACCGCCCCTGACTTCTCAAACCCCACCTTCAGATGATACTTATTCTTCACCAACATATCCACAATATTCCTCACATTCTCCCGACTCTCACTCAGCAACTCCTTCGCATCATCATTGGTCGACAACTTCAACTCACCATCAGCAGCACACATCATATCCAGCACAAGCTGCAACGCCTTATCCACCTCATTATTCTCATTAGGACGCTTCTTATCAATCTTCAAAGTAAACGTCTTCACCTTATCCTGTCCCCTCTCAGTCCTCATCGTAACCACATCCCATATAGACCCCTTGCAAAGCCTCTTCTCCAGACTCATCGACACCCCAAGAGTGAAAAGCTGCAGCTCACGAATACAATAATCCAGCACAAGCATCGCAACAGCATCCGGATTTTAAACGCCGACTTCTTCTGCTGCACCAAAATAGCCTGGGACCCCGGACGATTATCCACAATAACCAATGTGTACGGATAATGAGGAACATCCAGCGCCTCCAGCTTATCAATCGGAATCACCTTCTTATGCTTATTATTCCTCACCTGCAGCATTATAACCCCGTCAACCCCGTTCAGCACATCATTCTCATACTGAACAGAAGTCTGAACCCCATCTTTATCCGTCTTGAAATTATAAAGATTCAATTTCTTTATCCCCTCTGCATTACTGTGCAAAAGCTCCCTGAACCTTGGATTGTGTCTATCATCATAATCGGACACACCGTCCTCCATCTCAGTAAAAAGTTCAGGGTTCTCCATCGGCGCAAACCGATATCGATAGAAAAAGAAATTTGCCATAGGGTTTTAGGGATTGATTGAATTACAAATATAAAAATATTACTTATGATATCTATCTACTTTATTTATGAAAATATCAACAAGTATTGGCAAGTATTGATATTCAAAACTAAAGGCGATTGTTTAGCTTAAAAATTGAGATATAAAATAAAAATAAAATCACTATATTTGTAGCGTTATCCATGATAACATACATATTTGAACGCGTTTGCTTTATTCCTTCTTGATGAATCTGGACAATTCATGCGAAACTGGAGTATTGTTTAACGCTTGCACTGGCTATAATTTGAGTTCAGCTCATGCTATAGCGGAAGTGTGAGCTGCATTACATCTTATTTGTTTCGCTGGCAGTCCAGAGCCAATCAAGAGGATAGGAGTTTTCCGCTCACGCTTCTTTATGTTGGCCAGTGTTATCCTAGACTTGATGAATGTCTTCCTAAATAATACTCGCATTTGTTATCATAATAGATGAACAGGAAGATGAGAATTCTTGAATGCATAGAAAAACATGGCAATGGTAATTACCTCCTTTATAAAACAAAGAAGGTATCTTTGGACGCTACGAACAACGACACAATTTCATACGACGATAAATCCGTATCACGTTCAACAAAAAGCGAATTTGCCGAAACAGATAAGAGCAGAGTAAAGACAGTTCAGATACCTATGGACTTGATACTTCACGTAGCTCCCATCTTTTCCTATATTTTAGATGGATCTCGCCACATTTATAAAGTAGACGACATATCCATAGGTAGTAAGATTTTCCCTTTTATGGCTGGTCAGATTATGGTTGGCTGCTGCGAACGTAGGAGCAGGGATGAATTCAAGAAAGCGGAATTGCACAGAAGCTTTGTGCTTAGTCTTCCTGATGAATTTGACACTGAAAATGACACACCTGCAGAACAGGAACTATTTTGCAGATTCTTCTGTGATAAAATAAATGAATCCTTATCATCACTCAGATACGTAAAGGAAAACAATATTAAAATTGATAAGATTCTTTTGTATAAAACCGATGGCAAAGAATCATTAGACAACGATCCTGACTTTTATAAGAACAGAGGAACTGCAAAGATCCAGCTAGAAATGACTGATGCAGAGCAAGCCATGGTTGCAAAACTTTGCAAGGACAATAAACTAGACGATGAGCATTATTTGATAAAAGACGGATCTATTGAATACGCTCCAAGTAGTAATCACTCATCACATCACCAAAGCCTTGTTGTTTCTAATTACAAGCATGTGGTGGGTGTGTCCAAGCTATTCAATCCTGAACTATTATCCGATTATGAAGGTAAAAAATTATCACAGACCATCGCCAATCTAAAACCTTTCGAAAGAACAAAAGTCTATAGATACCCATCAGATATCACAAAACAAGAATATGCTGTTTGGTATCTGCGTCTTCGAAAAGATTACCCTCGCGAAACAAATTATTCGGATGTTATTAAATGCGAAATGTTAATCCCCGCAGAAGGAGGATGTCTAGATACAGACTTAGTGGATGTAATCAGCGCCAACTTGATAAACGAGGCTTATCCTGTATGTTACGGTAAAGACACACGTTGGGCGAACCATTTATATCCCGTTTATTTAACGGAAACATTCTGCAAGTCAAATTACATTGATAGTAACATATTCATAAACTTATTCTGATATGACCACTGTTATTGGAAAGGTATCAGCAACTGAGAAATGTCCCTCTACTGTTGACGAATTTTACTTTTGGACAGACAAACGTCAGATACTTAGTCCATTTGACGTAATTAAAGTTAAGCATGAAAACGATTCTATTACTTATGGCGTAATAGAAGAAATCAATCATATCACCGACGCTCCGAGTCATTTTACTAGTTATATTTCCAGCGACTTTGGCGAAACAGGAGAAGTAATTGGAAATATGAATCGTCTTGGGATGAATTATGTCAATGCTAGAGTCGCATGTAACACTAAAGACATTTACTCTCCCGTGCTAGACGGCAGACAAGTTGCACTCTGCAATGAGACTGACATAAAGCGAGCATTAGGTCTTAGTGAAGATGAAGTGAAGAACCCACTGGTATGCGGATACCTTCAAATGTATCAAGGCGAAGCTTCAGTAAGAGTAAAGGTTATTTTAAACTCAAACTTTTTGATAGGTCCTGACGGTGCACACATCAATGTATCAGGTATATCTGGCTTAGCAGCGAAAACATCCTACTCCATGTTCTTATTAAGAGCTATTCAGAATAAATTCCGTACAGAAGATGGATCTACAGCTGCTTTTGTATTCTTCAATGTTAAAGGAAGAGATTTGATGGCAATTGATGAGCCGAATCTAGACCTTAAAGACTCTGACAAGGCAGTATATAAAGAATTAGGGCTACCTACTACCCCATTTGACAACGTAACGTACTATTATCCGTTTGGGAAAGGTGATCCTAATAGTGTACAATCTTATGCTTCAAAAGAAGATGTCAAAGCCCAAATGGAATCGAATAGAGCATTTGTATATAAGTTTACATTTGAGAAATCTCAAGACAGACTTGATTTACTTCTCGCAAATGAAGACGATTCAACGGGCACGTTGGAAAGTTGTGTAAACTATGTTATTAATCAGTCCGGTCCATTCTGTGGCATAGACAAATGGAGTTCTTTCAAGGAAGCTCTTGATAAATGTGCGACTAGTAGTAATCCCGGAAACAAAGAAATAATGGTCAGCAGTTGGAGAAAATTCAAAAGATGTATCTCCAAGGCAACAAATAACGACATCTTTGCAAAAAGTCTAGCAGGAAAAGACGTAAACTTGACAGATGTTATAGATAATAAATTAAAACCAGACCAAGTACTTGTTATTGACATTGCTCGACTTGACGAAAATTCACAAAGTTTTGTATTTGGTAGTGTTGCGAGAGCAATTTACGACCTTAAATTAGGTGCTGACAGAGATGATATTCCTGACAAAGTAATTCTTTTCGTAGACGAGCTTAATAAGTATGCATCGAATGATGTACCAAAGAACTCTCCTATTCTCAAGCAACTCCTTGACATAGCTGAGCGAGGACGTTCACTAGGTATCATATTGTTCTCAGTTGAGCAGTTCAGAAGTGCCATTCACGACAGAGTCAAGGGTAACTGTGCAACTCATGCGTATGGTCGTACCAATGCAATCGAAGTTTCAAAGAACGATTATAGATATATTCCGAAAGTATATCAAAATATGATGACACGCCTATCACCTGGAGAATACATCATTCAGAACCCGGCACTACGCTCTTTAGTGAACGTCAAGTTCCCACGTCCTATTTACAAACAATTCCCTAACGGTTAGTATATGGAAGGATATAAATCAACCACTGGAAAGCAATTACTTAACATACTAATGTTCTCTATGTATCCTGAACCTAAAATCATATATAGAGAATATATACAAAATGCTCTTGATTCAATATATAGTGCCACAAAGAAGGGTGTTCTAAATAAAGTCAAGGATGGTAATGTAACAGTAAGTATCAATCAGAAAGATCGAGATGTAAGAATAGAAGACAATGGTCAAGGAATACCGGCAGATGATGTTGCTATGCGCCTTTTGAATATAGCAGATTCTCCTAAAGATGGAATCTCAGCTGCTGGCCAATTCGGTATTGGTAGACTCGTTGGTGCAGGTTACTGTAGAAAACTTATTTTTGAAACTTCTGCTAAAGGTGAAGCCATAAAAACTAGATTAGTTTTAGATGTTGATTTCATAGAACAGGTTCTGCAAGATAGCAATGATGACAGTTCTGCGAATGAGCTGATGGATGCTGCCACCACACTAACTCCCCTTGAAGAGAATATAGATGAGCACTATTTTAAAGTATATCTCGAGGATATCAAGCCCGACTACGACCAGCTTCTAGATGAAACGCTGATTACAGACTATCTAAGAGAAGTTGCTCCCATTGACTTCGCATTGCCGTTCAAAAGCAGATATTACAATGCAATAGAAGAAAGATATAAGTCATACTCAACTGGATTATCGTATGTAAACATCTCTGTAAATAAGCAGAGTGATATTAGAAAAAGATATGGCCTCAAAATCGAAGGGACAGAGGATTCTATAGAGGACCTTGAATGCTTTATAATAGATGATCCTAAATATGGAGAACTAGCTTGGGGATGGTTTGCAATAACGAAATTCTCAAAAGCAATACCAGCTTCTGATGAGAACCGTGGCATTCGCCTACGTAAACATAACATTCAGATTGGCGACCAAACAGTATTAAATAAATACTTCAGTGAGGCTAGAGGAAACAACTATTTTTATGGAGAGGTACACATTTTACACGACCAAATCAAACCCGATAGTGGCCGTTCCGGTCTCGCTCCTACACCTGAATCTCTACGTTTCCTTGATTTGTTGAAAGTAAAGTTTATAGAGCTTAAGAAGTTGTATAATATTGCCAATGAAGCTAAAAATGCTGTAAAGAACATTATAGATTTAACATCAAAGGCTGAATCAGGCGATTACTCAGAAGGCGAAACACAAACTATCAGCAATAATATTAAACCAGCCACTGCTAAATTCGAAAAAATAGAAACTAAAGCAGAGGAGCTATCTAGCACGCAAAAGGTGGTAGGTCTCTATAAAAAAGAACTTGAAGAGAAGCAAAATACTAAACCAAAAGATAATTCAAAAGGGAATTCTACAAAAAATGAAGATCCACCAGCTCCGCCTCAGCCCAAACCGTCTGTTAAGCCTGTAGATATTTTTGCTCCACTTGATGGTGCTATGACTCCAAAAGAAATTTTCTTAGTTCGTAGAGTATTCAAGGCTTTTACAGACCACTGCCCTGAGGGCAATAAAAAATTGATTGAAGAGCTTAAAATTATGGTTGTAAAAGAATTAGCAAAGAAATAATGGGTAGAAAGAAAAAGATAAGGAAAGTTCTGCTGATTGAACCCAATTATTCAAATAAGTATCCTCCTGTAGGTTTAATGAAGCTTGCCACTTATTACAGAAATCTGGGGAACTGGGAAGTGGTCTTTTACAAAGGAGATTTAAAAGAATTCGTTATTGATAGAATAGCGGATAAGTGTGTAAGTGCCCTAAATGAAATAGATTCTGAAATCAACTGGAAATATCGTAAGGATTCAATTTATGAATATATCAGAACCAGAAAGAAAATAGCTTACGACGAAATCCGGGTTGATGATTCAGCAATGAGCATCCTTGCATCTGCAAAAATAATAGAGTCAAAAGACTACTATTGGAAAGGGACATGGAAGTTAAATCCAGAATGGGATAGAGTTGGAATTACAACTCTCTTCACATTTTATTGGGACATAACTATTGAAACTATCAATTTCGCAAAATACTTAGTTAAGGATATCAAGAATCTCATGGTTGGAGGGGTACTAGCTTCTATTCAGCCTAAAGAAATTGAAGCTGCAACTGGGATTAAACCACACGTTGGTATTCTGAATAAGCCAGGACAATTAGACAAGGGTGACACACAAATAATAGACGAATTACCACTAGATTATTCGATTCTTGATGAAATTGAATATCAATATCCGATGAGGAATGCCTTCTACGGATATCTAACAAGAGGCTGTATCCGCAAATGTCCTTTTTGCGCTGTCCCTACATTAGAACCTGTATACAACCCATACATACAAATTAGTGAAAGGGTAAATGCAGTCAGAGAACTTTATGGAGACCAGCGAGATATGCTCC
This sequence comes from Bacteroidales bacterium, assembly GCA_023667095.1. Lineage (GTDB taxonomy): Bacteria > Bacteroidota > Bacteroidia > Bacteroidales > UBA932 > Cryptobacteroides. Next base: position 32,231 of record JAMPAT010000008.1, on the reverse strand, counting down.
TAATGGACAATAATGTACTGGCCTCAGACAATTTTGAAGAAATCGTTAAAGACTTAATAAGGGCAGGTTTCGGTAAAGGTGCAATGTACGAGGAACCGAACCATATCGAAATCGCTGCAAGGAATCTTCGAAATGGCATTAATGACAGAGCATATACTAGAAAGCTGCAATCCTTGTTGAGAGATTTATGCGGGAAAGTAAAAGGTGAAGACTCATATGCTATATATAGGGCTATGAAGGATAATTATGTGGACAAACTCACTACAGCTACTAAAGAAAATCTTTTGCTCACGTATGAACAACTTAAAGATATTGTCTTAAAATATCACAGACCGAAAAAGGTTAGAAGAACGCTCGACTTTAATCAGGGAGTAGATGCAAGACTATTTACGGAAGAAAACACCAAACTTTTGGCCAGTCTTGCAATTAAGCCTTTACGAATTGCGTTTGATGACCTGAGAACTTTGGAAAAATACGATAGTGCCATCCGCATGAGTGCAAAGGCTGGTATCAAAGACTTTTCAAATTATCTGCTATACAACTTCAATGATCACCCTATTGATTTATACAAACGTCTGAGAATCAACGTTGAATTATGCGAAGAATTGAATATCAATGTCTATTCATTCCCGATGAAATATCATCCAATACGTATGAACAGCAATGATTCTGAAGACTTTTCTCACAATCGAAACTATATAGGTAAACTTTGGAACCGCAAGTATATTAGAGCTATACAAGCTATACTTAATAGTACAAAAGGTAAAGTGGGCAGAGGAAAGTCATTCTTCTACGAAGCATTCGGCGAGTCAGAAGATCAGTACATGATGTTACTTGAGATGCCAGAGACATTCATTATATATCGTTTCTTTTTTAAATGGCTTGACGAAATCGGAGAAAAAGGGACAAAACATTGGGAAGCATGTTGGAAAAGATGCAAGGAGACACTCCCAGATGATGAATGGAAATCAGTTGAACAATTGATACACCAAAACAAGATTAACGAAGAAACTGTACTTTCTTGTAATAATGATGATGCAAGAGAATTGCTGTCATATTATGTCAACTTTAGAGATGATATAATTACCCCAGGGACACACCTATATAGTCTTAAGCAAGAATTTGATCGCAAATAATGGCATGTGGGATTTAACGTTAGACGAACTACTATCTCTCGGTTTCATTGGCAATAAGGGATACAACATCTGCTCAAAAGTAGGTTTACGTACTCTTTATAGCATCAATGAATTTTCAGTGGAAAGATCATTTAAAGAAATTACTAACTGTGGAAACACCACAGATATACAATTGCGCTCTTTATGTGAAACATATAGAAAAGCTATAGACATATTGTCAAATTCTGATAAGACGACAAACTGGATAACATTTGAAACAACTATAGAACAATTGCTTGAAGCCAAGCGAATAATGTTGCTGACATACAAAACTTGCTCTAGTTCAGGAATTGAAACTGTGCAAGATATCGCACATTATCTAAACACACAATACATATTAAAACGTTGTAGAATAGATATCAGAAAAGAACTTATATCTGTCTGTGAAGAAGCTGAAAGCAATCGTTTAATTAGTTCTTTAAAGTATCATGGAGATTCCGTAAACTGCAACACAACAGTTGAAAGTACCACGGAACATGGCTTAACAAATGACACAAGCATAGACACACTATTTGAAGTTGGACTTTTAAGTAAGAGGGCATATCATTGCTGCAAAAATGCTGGACTGCTCTCCTTAGGCGGTATAATATTATATTGGAACAAAGGCTTACCACATTTTTATAGACTAAAGAATTGCGGCAGAAAAACTGTTAATGAATTATGCGGGCTATGTGATAGATTCAAGCCATTGTTATCTACAATTGATACCACAACTAATGACACAATTGATGAGAACACAAATGAACAGCGAGAGGATAGTGATGCAGCAAAAGAGTTTTTCGAGATTGAATTTGAACGTCTAAAAAGTAAATTATCGGTAAGAAGTCGGCATCTCTGCGAAGACACATGGGGGTCATATCGTGATATGATACCATTCTTAGAATACTCATATGAGTCATTTTGTAAAAAGTTCCCTGGTAAGAAAAAATCCACAAGTGAGCTATACGATATGCTCCAGGAGTTCAAGTCCATTTACTCTTCAAATTGTGATATCTCCGAAGAAGAAATAAGCAGACTTAATCATGAAAGACTTTTCCCATTTCTAATCAATCGGGAGCTTGACTTTGTACTATCGTTCAAAACGGAGCACGGAAGATATCCTATGCTATATATATTATCCGCATACCTTTCGCTTTCTTCTGATCGCACAGATGCTTTGTATGCCTACAAATATGGCATATTGACAGGTGAGCCACATCATAACGATGAGGTTGCTTCAGCATTTTTCGTATCTAGAGAACGAGTAAGACAGCTTATACAAAAATATCACTTGAACCAGTCATTAGAGTTTGCTTCAATACCAGATTGGAAATATTACATAGAGAATGCTCCCTTAGTCCTGACAAAGGAAACTTCTATATATAATGAAATCGCTAAAGAAGAAATGCTTGAAAATGGTTTTAGCGCTTTTGTTGGACTGATAGGGAGTGTGGTAAACTATAAAAAAATTCGTAGAAAGGGTGAGAGAATTTACATCAAAGCTGAATACGAAGAAAAAGCACGTGAAATACTAGATAAGTTAACAGATATTCTTGATGCCAGATACTCTCGAGATGTTAGAATATCACTTCCTTCCATTGTCGGCAGCAATCGCATATACACATCTATTGCTCGAACATTTTTAAAGGATATTTTCAACGTTACAGTTGATGAAGACGACACATTTGAAATTAAACAGAGTAAAGTCGATATCTGTCAAGAATTGGTAGAGATTTTAGATGTAATTGATTATCCGGTAACATTGGATGAACTATTTATGTTCTTTAAAGATAAATATCCAGAACATAAGTATGAGGACGCATCCCAGCTAAGGCCAAGCATACTCGCATCTGATGAAATTGTAGCAATCGGAAAATCCGGAATGTACGGATTAAGTAAATGGAATATGTTTACAGGGTCAGTAAGAGATTGTGCATATATGATTTTATCACAATCTACTGAGCCTATCCCTGACGAACAGTTGGTTGCAAAACTTCTCGAGTATTTTCCAAACTCTAACTACAAAAGTTTGATGTCTTCTTTAGTATCAGATCCCAAAGAGAGATTTGCCCATTATACAGATTCCACTACTGGTCTAATGGAACATTCTAGCCTAACGAACAAGGTGTTAGTTCGAGCTCGTATGAGCTTTGACAATCGTTTGGAGGATCTCAAAAAATTCCTATCAGATTATAAGCGCTGGCCTTTTGCATCTGGCGGTGAAGATGAAGCTTCATTGGCAAGATGGATATATAATCATACACGAAGAGACGCTCTTCCCGGCTATGACCCAGAAGAAGCGAAACAAATTGAAAATCTTCAGGAGGAATATGCTCATTACCCTCACAACTGCTCAGAATATGAGTTCCTGAACCTATGTGGCGACTTCAAGATTTTCCTTGAAAAAAATTATAGACTTCCTGAAGAAGAATCTTTAAATGAACAAGAATCTGAACTTGCAACATGGTTCAGAAAAGCAATTACGAAGAAGGAACCTTATGATGATAATAGAAATCGTTATCTTGAAGAATTAATAAGCTATTTAAAAGACTACGGATTCTATTTTTAATATTATAGCATCTACTTAGCCGTAAAAATGTAAGTTATTGTTCCAGACTGTTTTGTATTATAGCCTATATCAGAATTATAATTGAAAGAAGTCTTCAAAGCTGCTTTCTTGCAAGCCTCAATCACTTCTTCATTTGTAATTCCTGTGGAACTCTGCAGTTTTGCAGATTTCACATCTCCTGAATAATCAACAGAAATATTCAGTACTACTTCGCCAGCCTGATCACCTATGAGTTCTGGCTCCTGAACTTTGTACGAAACATATCTGTCCTCAAGGCGATATTTCGTTGATACTACAACCTTTTGCTTAGCCCTTTCTTTTGCAGCATCTTTAGCCTCTTCTTCTCCCATCTGAATCAGGAAATCAAGAAATGCGCTACCGGTAGTGGCTGAATTAGCCGCTGGAGCACTAGATGTCTGCTTCTGAGGTTTCTTGCTACAAATCTTCTGAACAGAATCAATCTTTACCCACAGATTGGTATTCTCCTGTCTCAAAACCTGAATCTGCTAAAAGTTCGTGTAATTGAAAAACAGACTGCAACCCAGCATAATTGCGATTATAATAAGCAGAACAGTATTACCTTTTATAAGACTAAACATTTATCAGTTAGACATAAAGAACTTTTAAATATAGGAATTAATTTTAAAACGCCAGAGCACAAGGCATCACTCGCATCAACGGCAGTGGTTTAATCCCGCAAGATTAAACATAATCCAAACTTAATTGTGTAACATCCCAAGAGCTACGCTGTGGGCTGATTACACAATTCGAATTATATTAACTTACTGATTATCAGCAACGAAAGACCCTCAGCAAGTAAAGTGCTCTGTCGAGGCGGCAGCAGTTGGTGAGTTCGCTCCAGGAGCAGGCACCCCCTTTGCCCCTTCGCTCGCTCAACATCCTTTGCTGACACAAAGGATGACGCCCCGCAGAAAGTAAGAACCACAATGAGAGGGATGTCACCCACATCAAGATTGTTCGTCCTTCAGTAAACTGCTGCCTTAGCCCTATCGGGCGGGCTTCCTCAGTGACTTTCACCACTTCCTTCGCAGGCTCAGTCAGTAGAGAAAGCCCCTGCGTCCGCAAGGTATCGGCGTTGTAAGGTTGGTGATTCTACTCTACCCTTTGTGCCTGTGGCGGAGTGCCCCTTATCTCTCGTCCGAACGTTTGTGCGTCCGCCACCTGCCGCAGCCTACGGCTTTGGCTCCTATGGCATTTGTGGACTGTTTCCGCCTCTGCTTCGCAGAAGCGAAAACCGCCCCTCTGAGGGCCTTCAATTTGCCTGTTATGCCAAGATTTTATCCTAATACTCGTTTTTCTGATTGCTGGTCGTCGGTAGGTGATGTGACCTATTATCACCGGAATGGTGTGTGTTATTTCAGGAGCAAGGCTTATTCTGAGTTTGCCGGGACTGCGGAGCAGCTGGAGCAGAAGGCTCTGCATCATAGGGCTATCAGGGCCTGGAAGGATTTGTCAGGTGAGGCTCAGGAGAAGTGGAGGCGTTATGCTGATGGGGTTGCTGCTCATCGTCCGCCATACGGGGATGGGAACAGTATCAGTGGATATAATCTGTTTGTGTCGGCGTATCACGGGTTTGCTCAGCTGGGGAATGAGCACACTCCTACCCCAAAGCGATTTGAGCCGTTTCCTATATTCTCGTTGGATTTTGTCAGGGCGGAGACGGTCTCGTTATTTGAGCTGGAGTTGAAGTTCAAGTTGACTTTGTGCGGTACAAATAAGTTCATCCGGTACAGGGTTCTGGGCAAGATTCAGATTGAGGAGCCTAGTGTTGGTCGGCATCCAGGCAAGATGAGAAACTTCCTTTCCTCATCAGTCCCAAATGGCGCCAGCTCTGAGATTTCTTTTGTGATTCCTCGAACAAGAACAGACCTCGATGTGTTTCAGATTCACATTAGGTATCTCCTGCTGGACACTGTTACCGGATATCGGTCACAGTATCATTCACTTAGTTCTTTGGCTAAGATTTTGTAAAGAATATTTGCGATTCAAAGAATTATTACTACCTTTGCATCACTAGAATCCGCCACGCGAGCCGAAAGGCAGCGTACCAGGGCGGAACTTTTATTTTATATAGTATATGCAATATACGAATCTTCCGTTAGATACACCTGATATCATTAATCAGATGAAGTCAAGAGGTCTCGCAATTTCTGATGAGACCAGCGCCTCAAATTTTCTTGAAAATGTTAGTTACTTCCGATTGGCAGCATATCTTCGTCCTATGGAAGTAGATTCCATGCATAACTATAAGCCCGGTGCAACTTTTGAGAATGGAGTGCTTTTATATGAATTCGATTCTCATCTACGCCATATCATATTCAAGGCAATACAGAAAATAGAGATTTCATTACGGGCTAGAATAATAAACAAGTTTTCATTGAAACATGGAGCAATGTGGTTTCATGATTCAAATCTTGCTATAGACAAACATAATTTTACGGAAAATCTATCGGTGCTCGAAAGAGAATTGAAGCGTTCAAAAGAAGATTTTATCAAGGATCATATAAAAAAGTATGGACCTGAAGAGTATCCTCCTGTTTGGAAACTTATAGAATTAGCCTCGTTTGGATGTTTGACAAAACTATATTTCAACTTTGCTGACATAAAAACAAAGAAACAGATTGCACGTTCATACTTTGTTCCACAACACGAAATTCTTGAAAGCTGGATGAAGTCCATTAATGTGCTAAGAAACACTTGTGCTCACCATGGTAGAGTTTGGAATCGCATTATGCCAGTTATGCCACAAACACCTGCCACAATGGCAAAAGATTGGATTACACAAAAACCAATCGCCAATAGATTATATGCGGCTCTAACCTGCTTATTATATTGGCTGAATGCAATTGATAGCTCCAACACATTCAAGGATGAATTAAAGAATCTTCTTCTACAGTATCCTAATGTAGATACTACAGCAATGGGATTCCCTAAAGGTTGGCAGAACGAACCTCTTTGGAAATAATCATCATCCAATAACTATATGATCCTGCTCGAATCCGGGCAGGATTTTTTGTACCCAGTCGGCAACATGACGCAAAGCAAAGCATAGAAAACCACTTCTATTTCAAGGTTTTACCTATTATATATATTTGCTTTCGGAGAATTATAACATTGATTATAATAACGATAATAACGATGAAAGCATTACCATCAATCGCATTTAATGAGTTCCGCAGGTCGGCAAAGGACGTGACAGCCAGGGTACACAATGGACGTCAGGTCCTTTCGGCTCGTGCAATGCATTCCCATATCAAGACCAGGTCTCAGGCAGTGTCGCGCAATCGTCTTGCGACAATTTCGCGTGCATACAAGAGGTTGGAAGATCCTCAGATGAAAGCCTGGGCTGCTCTCGCAGAACATCTGAAAGGAATTTCCACATTCGGATCTCCTGCAGAGATGACGGCACACAATGCCTTTGTCCGTATCAACACCAACAGAATCCTCGCAGGTATGCCGATGCTCACAGATGCGCCGGCATATATCAACGATGTTCCTGAGGTGGAGTATGACGATTTCCGGATCACTCCGGATGTGATTGTATTTACTGGTCTTAAGCATCCGAGCGATAATCATGTTCTTGTCTTCAAGATATCTCCAGCTCAAAGCCCTGGAGTTACTTCCGGTTTCGGAAACACTGTCATAATCACTTCCGACATGGTTCCGGACTGGGGAGATGCAGAGCTGACCAACCTCTATACCTCCGTGATAAGACTTGCACCTGAAGAGGGCAAGAAATACTTCTGTGAGTTCTGGTGGATGGATAAGACCACCGGCTTCACAGGAGAAAGTATGTGGGTATCTGCAATCTGCAAGTCTGGTTCAACTGCATACGAAGCGGAATATGTTCCTCGTGCCAGGGTGACAATGAATGAGGTTACTACAAGTGAGGGATATTCTGAACTTGACATCGAGGTTTCTGAAGGCTCTGCAATTGTGTCTGTGGATGCAGTCTATTCAAATGATACCGGTGTTGCATCCGGAGAGTTTATCATTGACCACGTAATTGAAAATCTTCCACTTAAGAACGCATACGTCCTCGGAAGGTGTGATGATATGGAGGGTGACGAAAGACTCAAGCCTTGCTCATTTGAGATATGGTTCAGGGTATGGCGTGGTCAGACTGAGGGAACTCTTGCTCATCGTGGCGGTAGCTATGAGAGTGAACACGTGGAAGTGTTCGGTACAGGACCTATGTATTAACAGTAAAGGATATTCGATATGATACAGGCAACAGGAAATAATTTTGGCTGTGGAGCCATTGAGATAAAAGACTATCAGTGCGAGAAACTTATCGTGCTGAATACAAAGTTTTCGTTCAGCAATAAAAGCGATGAGTTCAAGGCTGCTGACGTGCTGGAGATATACATTCCGGATTTGACGCTTAATAAGAGCGGTATCAGTGGCGGTTTTGTGATGGCCACAATAGAGCCCAACTACTTTGGTACTACTGTCAAAACTTGGATTAAGAATCGCAACACGATATGCATTGAGAAGATTGATGCTTGGAGTGAGGAATCTGATGAACACACCATATATCTGCTCAGTCTTTATGTTCCAAAGGGTCAGAGAAAGGCTTTTGAGACTGGAACAAAGAAATATACCCCAGTGACTTTTGAGAATTCCGAGAACTACATCAGCAGTCCGGTTAGCTATATAGATGAACATTGGTGTATGCTTGCTATTCAATTCTCGTCGTATAACAGCCCTTCTACAGGTTTGGAAGAAATCCTGCACATCGAGAACTTTCCAACCGACGTAGATATCGAGCTTCCATTTGTCAGTGACAACATCAACTGCCGATATCCTGGTTCCGATATGAGACCTGCAAGACTATCAGCAGGAAGCATAAATGCCGGTCTGATGCCATTTGGCTGGGGCGGTATGCCAAGAGACCATTTCTTTTATGCGATTTGTGTAAGAGATGGCGAGAGTTCAACAAAGACTGAAGAAACCGAGACAACCGAAACAACAGAATAATTATTAACCCCTTAATATTTTACCATTATGAAGTACATTCCTTCAATTGCCTTCGAAGAGATGTCAGGCTCAGCGAAAGGCGTGACCGCAGCCAAGGTGCATGGTCGCAAGTACATCCGTAACCGTGGTTACGGTGGATCTACCAGAACCAGCGTTCAGGCAGCTGTGAAGTCAATCTTCAAAGCCCTCTCACAGAGCTGGAAGACTCTCGAGAACGCTCAGATTCTCGCTTGGAATGCCCTTGCAGGCACCCAGGCTGGAAAGCGTGTCCTCGGTTCAAGCTCCTAGATTTCAGGAGCCAACCTCTATTCCCGTCTCAACTTCTGGATTGTCAAATGTGGAGGTACTGCACTCAGTGCACCTCCTACCCTCGTGGGTGTTGACGCTCCTGTAGAAGCGGAGATTGACCTCTCAAGCACCGGATTCACATTCCAGCTTCCGGAAGTCCCTGCCGACGTGACCAACCTCAAGCTCGTCATTCTCGCATCTGCTCCGCAGAGCAACGGTGTGACAAGAGCCTACAGCAAGGCCGTCCAGATCGGTGCTCCTCGTGAAATCGTCGACACCCTCATCGACATCAAGGCTGAGTATGAAGCCGTTCACGGCAAGCTCTCAGAGGCTAATCCGAAAGTATTCATGAAGTACTTCTTCGTGAACTCCGCTACAGGCGAGAAGTCCAGCGAGATGATGGCATTGGCAACCTACAGCGCCTAACCTCCTCTAATCCTCCTATCCTTTCATATCCCCGTCCGCCACAAGGCTGGCGGGGATTTGTAAATTGAACAGTTATGACACCATCACAGAAAGCAATAGACCTAATCAAAGAGTTTGAAGGAGTGCGACTCAAGGCATACCGCTGCCCGGCTGGAGTCCTCACAATCGGATATGGCCACACATCCGGAGTAAAGCCCGGAATGGTCATATCAGAGGCTCAGGCAGAAGAGTTCCTGAGAGAAGATCTGCAGGAAGCTGTCTCCTACATCAACTCCCTCAGGCTCGCCCTGACGCAGAATATGTTCGATGCCCTGGTATCATTCACATTCAATGTCGGCATCGGCAACCTCTCCCGTTCAACACTCCTTACAAAAGTCAAGGCTGACCCATACGACAACACTATCCTCGATGAGTTCATAAGATGGGTTTACGCCAAAGGAAAGGTCCTTCCAGGACTCCAGAGAAGAAGACTCGCAGAAGCCAAACTCTACTACTCAAACACCTGAGACTATGGAACAGAATGACACACTCAACTTCATCGGCACCTACATCATCCCGATGATTACCGCAGCCGTCGGATGGGTTGCCGGTTCCCGGAAACGGAAGAACAACTTCCTTCAGGACCTGCAGGCCTCCATCAATCTGCTCTCATCCGAGAACAAGAAACTCCTTGAGGACATCACAGCCGTCAATGCAGAGATCGTCACAGTACGCAAGGAAAACGAAGAACTCAAAGCCTCCGTTGACCGGCTCTGTGCAGAGAACGCCCAGCTCAAAGATGAGATCAGGCAGCTCCGTGACAAAATACACCAACGATAATAATTGAAGAAATGAGAAGAATCCTATTAACACTGGCAGCAATACTCTCGATGCAGAGTTGCTGCCATAAACTTTATCCCCACACCTCAGAAGCCACAGAGAAGACAGAAATCGTAACAGAAACCCTCCGTGATACAGTAATAATGGTTCAGCCAGACTCATCAATAGTTCAGGCACTGATAAGATGCGATTCCACAGGAAGAGCAAGACTGCAGGAAATCAACACCCTCAAACAATCAATCAGAACCCAGCAGACAATAAACATAGATCCACAGCCACAACCCCATCAGCCCACAGTCATAACAATCAAAACAAAAATAGACTCAATGGGCATATACCTTATATATAAAGACCGTTACAAAGAAACCACCCAAACCCAAAAGACAGAAACAATCATCGAAAAAGAAGTCAACATCCTCAAATGGTGGCAGAAGGTGTTGATGTGGATGGGAATAATAGCCATAGCGATAGGAATTATCCGGATAGTCATCAAGCGATACGGATTATAATGCAAGACATCCGTGAAGCCATCTACCACTTCAGCTATGTAGCTGGCGAAATCACCACCAACGAAGTCCTGCAGATTACTTGTAAATTACTTGCTGAAGCAGAAAATAAGAGAGGAAAAAACCTAAAAAATAGTGCCTGAAGTGCATTAAAATATATCAAAATATAACTCACTTTGTGAAGTGAAACCTAATGGCGAATGTTTAATTATTAATACTTTACATTCGATGCCGATACGAAATTAGTACCCTATTTGTACCGACAACACACTATTTCACTGATAATCAAGCAGAACTATCTTCTGCATCGGGAAATAATATAATTAATAATCAACAAGTTAGACTGTATATAATTATAAAATTCTGATAGAAAATCACTTATATAGAGCTAAAATAAGCTATTTTGAGAGTCATATTTTCTCTTGTTATGCTTATCTTTTACGCATTTTTGTCCCCCGCTTGTACCCGAAAAGGCGATATGAGGGACATATTCATGTCCCTTAATACATTTTGAGCGTTTACTAGGTAGTGTTTCATTCTGTGATATTTCTGTTGAACTCCTTATCAAAAAATTGATTCGTGCTATATCTTCCTACAGTATTATCAAGTTCTTTTATTATTGCATCAAACATTTTCTGTTGATTTTCGATATATTCCAAATCTTTCAGCACCTAACTTTGAGTGAAAGACAATGGCTTATAATCATACTTTATTCGCATATCTTTCAGATTCTTGCCGTAGTCCTTAATATCATCAAGCATTTGCTCCCACACTTCTGTATGTTTATTTCCATCATAACCTTTGATGTTATTAAATATGAGACGAGCAAGATTATAATGGCCATAATACATGCGACTGATAGCTTGACCGAATGCAAAAGGATCATTTTGTCCCAATAATACAAGACTTATTGAGAAAAACCCCTTGATATTGGTTAGTAGCTGAATATATTCCCTTGGCGATAATGCCTTCGCTTGTGTACAAGATGCAAGCAAGCAAGCAAATACATAAAATCAATATAAGTTTTTGCAGCCAGTTCATAAATGCATGTTCAAACGCCATTATATCTGTTTCTGTCAACATATTTTTGTAATTTTAGACTTCACAAACATAGCATTAATTCTTCACATAGCAGCCACAATCACTTCAAAAATTCGTCATAAGTTTGCTTGATCCGTAAACTTATAGCAAAACATATATCACAGTCTTTTCCCTTCGCACCTGTTGACCGTCAGCCACAAAAGCGCATTGAAGACATTTCCACCGCCTGTTCAGTCTTTCACAGAGATTTTGCGTAACTTTGCTCCATTGCATATTGTATACAAGGTAATTTTCAATCGAATTAGCAGAAAGTTTAAAAACATTATAAAACAATGATTTGCGCAAAAGACATCGAAGCCACATTGGTGAGCATGGCAGACGAACGGCACGCCCGGCAATTATCGGGGTTTTTCAAGACAGCTCCGGGAGAGTACGGTGAGGGTGACAAATTCATCGGGCTCAGGAATCCACAGGTCCGTATGATGGTAAAGGATGCATGGCAAGATACTCCGGTTTCTGAAGCGGCAAAGCTCGCGAAGTCGCCACTGCACGAAGTTCGCCTCTGCGGACTTCTGATTATGGTAGAGCACTACCTCAGGGCGATGAAAAAGAAAGACGCAGAATCGATGGATATGATTTTTGAGTCATATATTGCACTACATCCATACATCAACAACTGGGATCTGGTTGACCTTTCGGCGATAAAGATAGTTGGAAATCATGAGGTTCTTAATCCTCACATCACTCTGATGGATGAATGGATTAAGCCCGACGGCAATACCCTTTGGCAGCAGCGCATTGCCATGGTCGGCACCTGGATGCTCATCCGCAACGGCCGGGCCGGAAAATGTTTCGGCAGGGCTGAATATTTGCTGTCAAGTCCTCACGACCTGCTGCATAAAGCCGCAGGATGGATGCTCCGCGAAGCGTGGAAGAAAGGATACAGAGATGAGTTGCGTGATTTTCTTGACCATAACGTTACCCGTATGCCTGCTGTCATGCTAAGCTATGCGTGTGAGCAAATGTCTGCTGAGGAACGCCACGAATGGCAATCGAAGAGAAAATGTAATGAAACAAAACGTAATAACAAACAATGAGACCTGATCCGGACACTATATTTCCAATAAAAGGATGCGACACCCTTATTTTAGTAAAGTCAACCGTCACTTCGCCGAATATAATTGTCGGTGACTTCACATATTTCAGCGATACCGATTTTGAGAAGTATGTTCTGCATCATTATGATTTCATTGGCAACAGGAGCCACCGTCTGATGACGACTTGCCGCTGAAGGGAGATACCGTGATAGGAAATGACGTATGGATAGGGCAAAACGCTCATGACCCGATGTTGCCGGAAGAGGCAAACAGGTTCCGGATATAGACAAGATGCTGCTGTGCCACTTCGCTGCCGGATTCCACTGCCCGTTCCAGATACCGGCAGCCAGACTGGACATTCTGCTCCACACCGCGTCCGTAGGCATATGCCACGCCCAATGCGTTCAGCACCATGCCATCAATCGGATTCCACAATTCATCTGCCCCCTCCTCTGCTTCACGGAGATATTCAAAAGCAGCATAATCATCCTGCACTACACCGAGCCCGTCCTGGTAGCATATGCCGAGATAGGCAGCGGACCACACTTCCACCTCATGGCTGCACTTGGGATTGCGGTAGGCTTTGTCAAACCAGTCCGCAGCTTTTGCATAGTCCTGCTCTACATTTCCCCAGCCGTCAAAATAATAATACCCTGTATGCCATTGCCCTTTGGCATGTCCGCCGACAGCCGCCACTTCGTAGAAATTGAAAGCCATATCCAGGTCCTTCCCTACTCCGGTGCCACTCTCATAGGAAGATCCGGCATTGAAAGCAGCCTGCAGGTCACCGCGCTGGGCAGCATTGATATAGTACGCGAGGGCTGTCTCAGGATCATCCTTCTGCAGTTCAATATAAAGTCCATAGTCGTTGCAGATTGCAGGGGAAATCCCGGCAAGTGCACGGAAATATTTTTCATATACTTCATCCGCAATCCGGCAAAGCCCTGATTTCCTGATGTCACGGTAATTTCCCCAGCCGGCACAGATGCGTCCGTTGAAGCTGCGTTCGTAATATTTGCAGGCAATCGGATAGGCAAAGGCATTGTATTCCTGTTCATCGCTGAACTTCTCTGCAAGCTCCGGCTCAACCATAAGATAGTCTCCCCAGAAATATACATTGCCAATCAAATAGCAGCAGAATGCATTGCCGCGGTCCGCCTGTTCAAGGATTTCCTCAAAAGCCTCCTTGAATGAGGCAAAAGGCATCCCACGCTGGACAGCAGGGGTAAAATTCCCGCTCCTCACAGCGCATAGCACACCTGTAGCACTTCCCATCATCGCACTTTTCTGCATCAGCATGGACGCATTTGCATCATCTGTCTCGAAGCCGGCCCCGCTCCACACATATTGCTCACCCATAAAGCAGCGTGCGATAAAGCACAAGGCATCTGCATCCCCCTGCTGGGCTGCCTGGAGGAGCATTGCATAGCCCCGGTGTATCTCTTCCTTGTTGAAGCTTGTCCAAATCAAGTCTACTGCCTTCACTACAGGCAGGCTGTATCTACCGTTCATTGTCTTTTGAAAACCTGTTGATTAAATTATGGAAATAATCCTCTACATCAAAACTTTCCCATCCGGAATCCTGTTCCGGATACTTCCTGTCAATGGAAAAATCAGACAGCCATTTCCTGACGAGGTCAAAACAGGATACGGCAGTCCTGCATCCCGTCGGCGGCTTTGTCCATCTGACCCATTCCACCTTATATTCAGGCTGCCCACCGTCTGCATCGCACCTGAGGACATGGACATACCCGCCATTTTCACCTTCGCCGGTAAAGCCATGGGTAAGCCACCTTGATTTGCCTTCCCTGATGTTTTCCAGTGCAGCCATTACATCATCGGAGCCGAAATACCGGAATTCCTCGCCATCTACCGTAAGGCTTGACTCGCTCCTCTGAAACTGCACCGGCATCAATTCCTCACATGTCCAGTCCTGCGTATCCGAAATCCTGGCATACAGCAGGAAATCGCACATCATTTCTGCAGCCTCACGGCATGTACAGCCGGAAGCCGATGTCCGCAGCACCGTTCCGCCTATCTTGAAATAGACGGAAATGCGCGAGTCTTTATAGAAACTTATTGCAAAGACAGAAGCATCCTGCACAACAACGGCAGGCCGGCACTTCTCGATTGTCACATATCCATTGGTGCTGATTGCATTGACAGCGTTGACTATGCGCTCTGGAGTCACATTGGATGTGCGCTCTTCACCATTTTCTGTAATCAGCACATATTGCGGTTTCATTGCCGCAGCACCTGGATAGGCGCCCCGTGGATGCTTTGGATCAAACATGATCAATCCTTTCTCAATCAGATATCTTGAACAGTTCACAGAATCCCTGCCTGTTGAACTGGTAATACATTTCTATGCGCTGCGGTGTATCATTTTCCAGCAGCAGGAGCAGTTCCTTCGCAAATTCGAGGGTTGCAGAGCCGTTTGCAGTGACGATCCCATGGTCAGACACAGCCTGCCTATGCCGGTATCCGGAGACATTGGTATAGTTCCCGCCTCCCCACTGCTTCAGCTGTTCCGGACCATTGCCCGTATGTTCGACTTCATTCAGGAAACCGTGCTTCGCCATAAACGAGGCTGCATTGCAGATCGCACCGACAATCTTCCCTTTCTCCAGCGCATTCCTGACAATCGGGACCACTTTGTCAGCATCAGGAGAGGACCAGCCGAACCCGCCGACCAGCACAAGTGCCGCATAGTCATCAGGCATAGAGCCAAACGAATAGTCCGGCAGCATACGGAAGCCTCCGATTGACTTTACAGGCTCCATTTCCGGAGCGACCACCTTATTTACATACTTCGGATTCTCTTTCATGGAAAACTCATCCGAAGATATTGCCTGTGCGAGATATACCATCTCGTGTTCTGCAAAATCAGGCAGCAGAACATATAGAACTTCATTGCCCATACTCAATTACTTTTCCCGGAATTGTTCGGATTTACTGCCAATACACAGGAGGAACTTCTGCCTCCCCGCCACAAAAATATGGATTGCCGAAGACAATCCGGCTGCAATTTTAATGATTTTATTTGAATAATCATGCATTGTGCTGAAAGGAGAGCACCACAGCTGAGGTCAGGACATCCTACGTCAAAAATCACTGCAGATGCAATATCTGTTAAAGTTTATTGCTACTTTTGCATGCCTGGATACAGAGACATGGCAGACATGCATAATCCAGATAAAGGACACAAAGACATATATAACCGTAAGATATGAGAATCGGAACACTAAAAAAGGCTGCAGCCGCATTGTGCGCCTCGGCGATGGTATCATGCAGCACACAGACAGACACCGTGACAGGACAGAGGACAGATGCCCTCGATGACTCCGCATGGGAAGTATCAAGCTGGATTTCAGCACCGGACGCACCTGTTGTCGAGGGGACGGTACATGACGGGACACGCGCGGCAGACGGGGCAAGCTGGTTTGTCTCGGCATTGAAGAATGAAAAGAAGATTGTATCAGCGAAATGGATGACTACAGGACTTGGAGTATATGACCTGTACGTCAACGGCAGACTGATCGGCAATGAAATCCTGAAGCCAGGGTTCACTCACCATGAAAAGACCAGACGCTCATTCACATATGACATTACAGAGGCAATGCACACAAAGGCCGGGGCAGAAAATACCTTATCGGCACAGGTTACACCGGGATGGTGGGCTGACAAGATTGTCACACCTGGAGGCCACGAAGGCATGACCGGGAAGAAATGTGCATTCCGCGGAGTTGTCGAGCTGACATTCAGTGACGGAAGCAAAAAGAGATATGGCACAGATACGGAGAACTGGAAGGCAGGAATTACAGGCCCTGTAAAGCATGCCGCTATCTTCGACGGAGAGGAATATGATGCCCGTGAACTTCCAGGATATGAGACGGCAGGGAAGCTCCACACCCCTGAAATCAATGATGAGTTCAAAGGTGAGATACTCCCTTCTGACGGTGCTGAAATATATTTCCGCAAAGATCTCGCCCTCTCCCCTGTCAAGGCATATATATGGGAGGGCACATCCGGAGCGACAGATGAAGAATATGGCAAAATCATCATAACAAAGGAATTTGCAGAAGGAGAGACGATGAGGATAAAGCCAGGCGAGACACTGGTAATAGACTTCGGTCAGAACTGCGCTGCCGTGCCGTCCTTCGTGTTCAATGCAGCGGAAGGGACAAGGCTGCAATGTCTCCCGGCAGAGCTGCTGAACGACGGGAACGGTGCCAAAAGCCGCGGCATGGACGGCCCTGAGGGAAGCATACACCGCCTTAACCTCCGTATTCCTGATACAGGGATGATTCTCGGCTATACATTCGCCGGTTCAAGGAAAGATGTCGCATTCTGTCCGCGCAGCACCTTCTTCGGATACCGTTTCATCTCCGTCACAGCTACAGATGAAGTTACAATAAAGAGTATCCGCTCCATTCCTGTGACATCTATATCAAAGGAACTGGAAACGGGACACATCACGACAAGCAACGAGCTGGTCAACAAGATTATATCCAACACAGTATGGGGACAGCTCTCCAACTACCTGTCAGTGCCTACAGACTGCCCTCAGCGTAATGAACGCCTTGGATGGGCTGCTGATACACAGGTATTTGCAGAGACAGGTACTTTCTTTGCCAACACAGCTCCGTTCTTCCACAAATGGATGCGCGACATGCGTGACAGCCAGGGCGATGCCGGCGGCTATCCTGGAGTTGCTCCATTGGCACAATACGGATGGGAAAAGATGCGCCTTGGCTGGGCTGATGCCGGGGTCATCGTCCCATGGACAGTATGGAAACAGTTCGGCGACACAAAGATAGTTGACGAATGCTGGGCATCAATGGAGAAATTCATGGACCATGTCGATGCGACAAGATATGACCACAATGCCCTGATTGCGGAAAACGGCAACTACCAGTGGGCTGACTGGCTCAGCTATGAGCCGCTTGAAAGCTGCGGAGGGACAGCTTTCGGCAGGGATGCACAGGGCAACTGGGGACCGCTTCCTGAAGCCGTAGAATACTGGAACTATCTCAGCGCATCCTACTGGGCAATCGATGCCGGGATGATGCGCGACATGGCTGCTGCAACCGGAAGGGATGCAGGGAAATACAGCGCAATGGTTTCCAGGGCAAAGGAGTATATACGCGAACGGTTCCTTGACAGCAATGGAAGGTTCAAGGCCGAAATACTGAACACTATGCAGACACCTGCACTTTTCGCACTCAAGAACGGAATCCTCTCCACAGAGGAGCGCGAAAATATGGTTTCACGTCTCCGCGACAACTTCACAATGCACGGAAACTGCCTCCAGACAGGCTTTCTCGGCACATCGATACTTATGGCAACCCTCACAGAGAACGGGATGGCAGACATCGCATACGGACTTCTGCTGCAGCGCAAGAATCCAAGCTGGCTTTATTCCGTGGACAATGGAGCAACCACAATATGGGAACGCTGGAACAGCTACATGATAGAGAAAGGCATGGGCCCGAGAGGGATGAACAGCTTCAACCACTATGCCTATGGTGTTGTGTGCGAATGGATATGGGAGTCTGCCGCCGGAATTGCAGCAGATCCGGCTGAACCCGGATTCAGGCATATAATAATGAAGCCGGTGCCGGACAGGAGGCTTGGCAGCGTTGATGCGGAGTATCAGTCTGCTTCCGGACTCATCAAAAGCTCATGGAGATATGAGGGCGACAAATGGATATGGAATTTCACTGTCCCGCAAGGTGCTGCAGCATCTGTAACCCTTCCCGGACAGACAACATGCAAGGAATACGGAAGCGGCTCATATACTGTTGAGATATAGTCCGGCATGCTATAAAAAAGTTTCAGATGTGCAGCAGTTTGGCACAAGCATTCATTAACTTTGCAACCGTAAACAGGAAATGGAAACGATATGATAAAGATTCTCCACACAAGCGACTGGCATCTCGGGCATACATTGTACAGCTATGACCGGACGGAAGAGCAGCAGTCGATGCTGAGCCAGATAGAGGACATTGTCCGTGAGCACCAGCCTGATGCGATGCTTATATGTGGAGACATATACCATACTGCCCAGCCGTCATCAGCAGTGCAGACAATGTTTACGGAAGCAATAGTCCGGATGCACGAAGCCTGCCCTGCAATGACAATGGTCATCACGGCAGGGAACCATGACAGCGGCACCAGGCACGAGATATTCAAGGAGCCATGGCGTGCACTGAAAGTGCATGTAGTCGGAAACCTGGAGAAAGGGAATCCGGAAAGCCACCTGATAAAGATTGAGGACAAAGGATATATCATAGCTGTCCCCTACTCCAGCGAAAGGAATATCCCGGACGGCTGGTTCCAGAACCTGCTTGACATTGCAGCAGAGCACAATACATCAGGACTTCCGGTCATAATGTCAGCACACACGACAGTCAGCGGATGTGATTTCACCGGCCACGACAACGTCACCGGATACACCGTAGGAGGCATAGACAGCCTGGATATCAGCCACATGGGGACAGGATATGACTATCTGGCACTCGGGCATATACACAATGCACAGTTCGTACAGGGAGGAGAGCACAGGATAAGGTACAGCGGCACTCCCCTAAGTGTCAGCTTTGACGAAAAGTTCAGCCACAGCATAAGCATGGTGGAGATTGACAGCCATGGCAGCAGGCCAAGGGTCCAGACCATTGACATCCAGGACATACATCCGCTTGTTACACTTCCGGCTGAAGGATACGCATCCTGGCAGGAAGCAAAGGAACTGCTGAATGGCTTTCCGGATGACATCCAGGCATATATACGCCTCAATGTCGAGACGGATGATTTCCTGCCTCCGGAAGCCAACAATGAGGCAATGATGCTGTGCAAAGGCAAGGAATGCCGTTTCTGCCATATCAACGCCATACGCAAAGGCAGGCGTGAGAGCAAGGCCAGGGTCCTGACAGTCCAGGAATTCCGGTCTGAGAAGCCAATCGACATTGCACGCAGGTATGCAGACGATACAGGACAGAGGTTCGATGGGGAAATGGAAATGCTGTTCAATGAAATCATTGAGATGGTAAACGAGGAAAGCCGGAACGTCTGATTAAATTTTCAAGCCGATGAAACTGCATAGACTCAAGATACACAATATAGCTTCAATAGAAGATGCTGAAATCGATTTCAGCGCAGAGCCGCTTGCATCCAGCGAAGTCTTCCTCATAACAGGAAAGACAGGCTCCGGGAAATCCACAATCCTCGATGCCATATGCCTCGCCCTGTTCGCAAATACGCCACGTCTCGAAAACACAGACATGCAGGGTGAAACCATGGATGGCGAAAAGGCTGTGAAGATACACGATCCGCGGCAGCTGATGAGGCGCAACACAGCAGAGGCCTGCGTCTCACTGACATTCACCGGAAGCAACGGGATCCATTATGAAGCATCCTGGTCTGTAGCACGTGCAAGGGGAAAGGTAAACGGCACCCTTCAGAACAAAAGCTGGAGCCTGAAAAACCTCGACTCCGGCAGCACCCTTTCAAAGGACATAGGGATACGTGAAGAGATGAAGGCTGCCATCGGGCTGGATTTCAGTCAATTCTGCCGCACAACAATGCTGGCACAGGGAGAATTCACACGTTTCCTGAACAGCAAGGACGAAGAGAAGGCCTCCATCCTTGAAAAGATCACGGGCGTGGACATCTATTCAAGGATAGGGCGCAAAGCATTCGAAATCTCCAGGGACAAGGAAGCCGTCTACAAGGATGCCCAACGGCTTGTGGAAGACATCAATGTACTTTCTGAAGAGGAAATATCGGAGAAAAGGCGGGAAATTGCAGATATCGTGGAGGAATACCGTTGCTTCATGGCATGGAAAAGTTCGGAAGAGAGGAAGCGTCAGTGGATTATCGTAAGCAATGGCCTGAAAGACAGGATTTCCAGGGCAATGGATGCTCTACAGGCAGCGGAAGATGCAGCGGCAAGCCCAGAGGCAAGACGCGATGAAAGCATTGCCTTGCAATGGAACAGCACCATAGAGGTGCGCAGCTGGCTAAATGATATGGCAAAGGCGGCCCAGGAGAAGCAGGACACAGCACAGAGGCTCCATGGGCTTTCTGATGAGTTCAGGAAGATGTCAGCCGGCTTCAGATGGCATCTGGAGATGATGCAGAAGACAGAAAATGAAGCAGGGGCATTGGCTGCATTCCTGGAATCTGAAAAGTGTAAGGCAGAGGTATATGCCAATGCCCAGACTATATGCGGCCACCTGCAGGCATATATGGACGGCAACAGGAAAATCAGCATGGAGACAGACAGGATTGCCGGCGAGGAAAATATGCTTGGCACAATATTGCTTCCACAAAAGGCTGATGCCGAGAAGGCAGCAGGACTTGCACAGGCCAGATATATGGAACACAGGGCATCATGCGAAACCTTGGAGAAGAAGCTGGCTGATGCTGACCTTCCGTCACTGAGGAGGCAGAAGGAAAGGCAATTGGGAAATATAGGCCTGATCAATATGGCAAAAGAACACCTGCACAGGCTCGGCGAAGCACGGGCCCGCGCAGTGCAGACCGCAGGTTCACTGGATGCAATGCTAAAGGCAATAGAGTCGCACCGCATTGAATTACAGAAGCTTGAACCGGAGATTCATGATGCTGGAATCCGTATGGAGGAACGCAGGAAGATCCTTGGAAAGATAAAGGCAAGCGCAGATGAATATGCCAAGGGAATACGTTCAGGGCTGCATAAGGGAGACACATGTCCAGTGTGCAGGCAAACCATCGTCACAGAACTTCCCCAGGAAGATTACATTGAAGGATTGTTTACATCGGCAGACAGCGCATTCAGGGAAGCGGAAAAATCTTGTCAGGAACTCACAGCCCGATGGAGCAGCCTCAATGCTGAGATAAATTCACTGCAGAAGCACCATGATGCTGCAAGGAAAGCCTTTGAGGCTGACAATTCATTGAAGACAGCGGAAGCGGATGCAAGAGACAGCTGCATGAAATGCGGAATTGCATCGCCAGACACGGATTCTGTCCATCTGCTTGAGACAATGCTCGTGGACCTCAATGACGCCATGGCTGACACAGAAAAAATGATTTCAGCTGCAGAAGCGACAGAAAAGGCTGCAATGGAGAGCCGTGAGACGGCAGAAAGATACCGCATTGAATACGAGAAGGCAAAGGAAGCAGTCAGCAGGATTGAGAGCACCATAGGCGAATGCACGTCCAGGATTTCCACATCCAAAAGACTTATACAGTCAAGGAGAGAGGAAACAATTGCCGCAGAAGGCCAGATATGCAGACATATTGTTCCCGGGAATTGGAGCGACAGCTGGAAAAATGACACGGACAAGTTCCGGAAAGAGCTGACAGAGGCAGCAGATATATATAACAGCAGATTTAACCGTCTGCAGGCTCTCCGCAGCTCAATGAATGAGCTTGCCATTGTCAGGGAAAACATAGGCAGAGGAATGGAGGCCATTATATCCATTATGCCGGAATGGGCTTCATATCCTGCAGCAGATGCAGTACAGGTCCACGGTATCCAGGAAAGGATTGCCCAGCTCAGGACAAATGTGCTCGCGGCAAAGGAAATGTACATGTCCGCATCGCAAAAGGAAAGCATGTATTCGGCAAAGGTTGAGGAATTCCTTGCCGGCAGCCAGATTGACCTGGAATATCTCAAGATGCTGGACAGATACAGCCCTGCAGACATAAAGGCAATGTCCGATGCCCTTGCACAGGTGCACGAAAGAACGGCATCATGCAGAAGCGCATTGCAGCAGCTCCAGGCACAGATGTCGGAACACACCTCCGGCAAGCCTGCAATTATGGAGGGAGAGACACTGGAATACCTGTCTGAAAGCATTTCTGCGATAGAAATGCAGATGTCCGAGATACAGGAAAGGAAAGGAGCCGTCTCACAGGAGCTCAGGGCAGATGCAGAAAACAAGGCAAGGCTGAATGCGCTGCTTGCTGACATTGAAGCCAAAAAGGCTGATTACCTCAGATGGTCGCGCATAAACGGGATGATAGGAGATGCGTCAGGCAGCAAATTCAGGAAAATAGCCCAGAGCTATGTGCTGACAAGCCTGATACACTCGGCCAACAGCTACATGAAAACACTGACAGACAGATATGTCCTTCATGTCGAGCCAGGCACATTCGTCATATCCATAGAGGATGCCTACCAGGGATTCGCCAGGCGTGCTGCAAGTACGATTTCCGGAGGGGAGAGTTTCCTTGTCTCGCTGTCGCTCGCATTGGCTCTCAGCGACATAGGGCAACGGCTCGCCGTAGACACCCTGTTCATAGACGAGGGATTCGGCACATTGAGCGGAGAAGCGCTGCAGAATGCAGTCAACACCCTCCGGTCCCTTCATACCAGATCCGGCCGTCATGTCGGGATAATAAGCCATATAGAAGAATTGCAGGAACGTATCCCCGTACAGATAAAAGTCGAGCAGGAAAGCCATAACTCCTGCAGCAACATCCGTGTAGTTACAGTCTGATTCTCATATCATCAGCATTATACGTCCCTCTGCCTTGACAAACATGTCCGGATATCGGCATATTACTGCATATACCTGGGCGGAAGTCACAGGCTTCCCGTCCTTGCGCAGATGCAGTCCCCTGCTGTTGACCATATCTGCAATCTGCTCTGTCCTCATTCCCCTGTTGGAGCTTGCCAGGCAGTACACTATCGCTTCCTCTATCTTCATCTCTCATTGCCATGATTAATATCCTCAAGGCAGCCAACTCCAAACCCGCCTGCAAACATCACAAAGGCAAAGCAGTTCAACGCCGCAATTGCCCATAAATGCCATTCCATAACCGATATAACTTTAAAGGCCACCGATTTCCAAAGTTACGGAAAAATTCCTGTTCCTGCCATAGTTATCTGAAAATACAGCATGCGGCATTCCTTCCAACATATACTTACTTATGTCCTGCTGATTTTCAGACAGATCCCCATAGACAGCATCTGACCTGGCCAAGCACAATTCCCAATCAAATGATATAGAGAGCATTACATGATTACATCCCCAGGAATCAGGATATCCTTGGGCAGATAACTGATAGAAACTCAGCCGAATGCATTTTGCAAACGCAAAAGAAATCAATAATTTTGCATACTGAAAGTGAGACAACCAAATGAAAAGCACCATATCGTAAGACAGATATGAAAAACATAGCATATATTGACATTGAAGTAAGTGCAAAAGGACGGATACTGGACATCGGAGCAGTCAAATGGAACGGTGACAGATTCCATTCATCAAAAATCAGTGACTTCATACAATTCATAGGCAGCTGCGAATATCTGTGCGGACACAATATCATCTCGCATGACATAAAATATCTGCGTCCTTTCTTCCGCAAGGAATATACCCTGATAGACACGTTATATATGTCCCCGCTCCTCTTCCCCGAAGAGCCATACCACAAACTGCTTAAAGACGACAAGCTCCTGTCTGATGACCTGAACAATCCACTTAATGACTCTCTGAAAGCCAAACTGCTTTTCGAGGACGAAATCACTGCATTTGAAGCCCTTCCTGAAAAGTTGAAAAGGATCTATCACGACCTGCTGGCCAGTGACGGGCATTTCAGCGGATTCTTTGAATACATTGACTATTCATCAAGCCGCCTGTCATCACTTTTCAGGTCAAAGTCCGACAGCATAAAGGAAATACTTGACGGCCTTATATGTACAAATGCAGACATTTCCGGCATTGCACGGAAAGACAGCATAGAGCTGGCATACGCCATAGCAGCAATACGCACAGATGACAGGTATTCAATGACACCGCCATGGGTCCTGGCAAACTATCCGCAAGTGGAAAATATAATCCATATTCTGAGGAACACACCTTGCAAAGACCAGGGATGCAGATATTGCAATGAATATCTTGATGCAAGAAAAGCACTAAAGAAATGGTTCGGATATGACGATTTCAGGAAATACGACGGTGAACCGCTTCAGGAGAGTGCAGTGAATGCAGCAATACAAGGTGAATCACTTTTGGCTGTATTTCCGACCGGAGGCGGAAAATCATTGACATTCCAGCTTCCTGCCCTGATAGAAGGCAGCATGTCCAGATCATTGACAGTCGTGATATCACCTTTGCAGTCACTGATGAAGGACCAGGTAGAGAACCTGGAGAAAAAAGGCATAACGGACGCAGTGTATATCAACGGTCTGCTGTCTCCAATTGAACGGGCGGAGACATTGGAGAGAGTCCGGAGCGGAAAAGCGAATCTGCTGTATATAGCTCCTGAGCAGCTGAGGTCCAAGACAATAGAAAAGATACTGATGTCCAGGGCCATATCCAGGTTTGTCATAGATGAAGCACATTGCTTTTCCGCATGGGGCCAGGATTTCAGAATTGAATATATGTACATAGGAGAATTCCTCAGGGAACTCCAGAAAAAGAAAGGTCTCAACAGGAATATTCCGGTATCCTGCTTTACAGCAACTGCCAAGCCGAAAGTAATCAGCGACATATCGGACTACTTCTCAAGACAGAATGGAATTGTCCTGAAAAAGTTCACTTCCAGTGCTACAAGAACCAACCTCAGATATACAGTACTTCACAAAGATTCCCCGAAGGAAAAATACGTTACGCTCCGCGCCTTGCTTGAAGAGAAGACATGCCCGACAATTGTCTATGTCTCAAGGACAAGGCTGGCTGAAGATCTTGCGATGCAATTATGCAATGACGGATTTTCCGCAAAGGCATTCCATGGCCAGATGGAGACAATTGTCAAAGTCCGGAACCAGGAAGAATTCATGGACAACAATGTACAGATAATGGTGGCTACATCAGCATTCGGCATGGGAGTAGACAAGAGCGATGTCGGGCTTGTGGTACATTATGAAATTTCAGATTCTCTGGAAAACTATATACAGGAAGCAGGAAGGGCAGGACGTGACATACATTCAAATGCAGACTGCTATGTACTGTACAATGACGATGACCTGAACAAGCATTTCATACTGCTGAACCAGACAAAACTGACACTCAGTGAAATCAACCAGGTATGGAAAGCTGTAAAGATGCTGACGCACAGCAGGACCAGGATACATATATCTTCGCTTGAAATTGCAAGGAAAGCAGGCTGGGAAGAGACAAAGGACATCGAGACCAAAGTCAAGAGTGCGATATCTGCGCTGGAGAACGCAGGATTCGTCAGGAGAGGGATGAACAGCCCAAGAATATTCGCAACAAGCATAGTTCCTGGAGACTATGAGACTGCCGTAGCACAAATAGATTCCTGGCCAGACTTCACAGAGGAGGAGAGAATCAACTCCAGAAGAATAATAAAGTCACTTATTTCTGAAAAAAGGCGTGCCGTTGCCGGAACATCGGAGGCTGAATCCCGCATAGACTATCTCTCCGACATGCTCGGCATAGAAACCTCAAAAGTGATCAAGGCAGTAGAAAGGATGCGATGTGCAGGAATCCTCGCAAAAGACAATGACATGACTGCATTTCTGCGTAAAAGGCTGGCACCAAGGCTGGAACTGTTTGCAAAGATTGAATCATACCTGCTTAGATTGCTCAACGATGCCCAGCAGACATTTGACTTGAAGGAAATAAACGAAGAACTTATCCTTGAAGGCATTGCCAAATCAAGTGTCAAAGACATAAGGACAATCCTGTTTTTCTGGAGGATACAGAACTATTTGAGCAAATCCGTCCCTATCGGAAACGACCGGATAGACATCACCCAGGATTCACCTGCTGCAAAATTGAAGGACAGGCAGGAATTCCGCATTGGAATATGCCGGTTCATACTGACAGAGCTGGCAACCATGGAAAACCTTTCTCATGGACAGGAATACATCACTGTGAATTTCTCCTTGGCAAGGATACGGGATTCCTTCAACGGCAATTCAGAGCGTTATCTGCATGAAGCATCCCTTGAAGACGTCCAGGAGGCCTTTCTGTTCCTCGCAAAGACCGGAATCATAAGCATTGAAGGAGGATTCATGGTCCTGTACAACAAGCTTGAAATTGAGCGTATAGCCGACAACAAGCTGAGATACAAGAAAGAAGATTACCAGAACCTGAACGAATTCTACAGGCAGCGTATACAGCAGATCCATATTGTAGGCGAATTTGCCAATATGATTGTCAGAGACTACAGCAAGGCAATGGAGTACGTCAAGGATTATTTCCAGATGGACTTCAAGAAATTCATAAAGAAATATTTCAATCCATCACGTGAAAAGGAGATTTCACTGAACATAAGTCCAATCAAGTACAATGAAATTTTCGGGAAACTGACCCCTACACAAAAGAGAATCATATCAGACAAAGACTCACAATATATAGTTGTCCCGGCAGGCCCTGGAAGCGGAAAGACATTTGTGCTTGTGAGAAAACTTGCGTCATTGCTGATGATGGAGGATGTAAAGTCAGAACAGCTGCTGATGCTTACATTTTCACGGGCTGCTGCCACTGAATTCAAGAACAGATTGGCAGGAATTATCGGCAATGCAGCAAAATATGTAGAAATCAAGACTTTCCACTCATACGCATTCGACCTGCTCGGCCAACATGGCTCTTTGGAGAAATCGGCAGATGTAGTGAAGGATGCTGTCACAGAAATCCGGGAAGGCAGGGTAGAAACCAGCAGAATCACAAAATCCATACTCGTAATCGATGAGGCACAGGACATGAGCGACAATGAATTTGCGCTTGTGGAAGAACTCATGGGAAAGAACGAGGACATGCGTGTCATTGCAGTCGGTGACGATGACCAGAATATATACACTTTCAGAGGTTCCGACTCAAGACACCTGCATACATTGGTAAGAAAATATGGAGCAACGGTCTACAATATGCTGGAAAACTTCAGAAGTGCCACAGGTATAATCGAATGTGCCAACAATTTCGTAACGTCCATTTCCGGCAGGATGAAATCATCTCCTATTATTCCGACATGCCCTGAACGCGGAAAAGCGAAATTCACAATGCACCCATCAGATACCTATGAAGAGGCCATAATCAATGAAATCCTATCTGAAAAGCTGCCTGGAACCACATGCGTGCTTACCTTCACCAACCAGGATGCACTGATACTTGCAGCAATGCTGATGCGTTCCGGCAGGAAGGCCCGGCTTATACAGTCCAATGACGGTTTTTCTCTGGACAACCTTTCCGAATTCAGGGCACTGATTGACTGTTTCAGCCAAAACGGCAGTGCGATAATCACAGAAGCAGCATGGGCGGCAGCCAAAGACAAGCTGGACAAGGAATACAGCAAAAGCAGATGCCTGCCTATATTGGACAACTGCATATCAGCATTTGAATCTGAATACCGGACAAAATATGTTTCCGACCTGAAAAACTTCATTGCCGAATCAAGAATCGAGGATTTCAGCAACAGGACAAATGAGCCAGATGACGGGCAGACAGAGAACAATACAGTCATTGTCTCCACTATACACAAATCCAAGGGACATGAATATGACAATGTATACATATCACTGAAAGGCATGGTGAAATTCAGTGACAACGAACGCAGGGCCATATATGTTGCCTTGACAAGGGCAAAGACTAACCTTTCCGTACATTATAGCAGATGCATTCCACTGAGCTTCAAGACATCATCAGCACTGGTATCCATAGACAGAACTGTCTACAGCACTCCCGATGAACTCATGATGCAGCTTTCACACAGGGATGTCTTCCTTGGATTTTTCAAGAACAGGGAAACTTTTGTCAGAAACCTTTATTCAGGAACAAGGCTAAAAGTCAATGAAGACTGTCTATCAGCTGAAATCAACGGGAATACTGTCAATATCGCAAGATTCTCCGAAAATTTCCGCAAGAAAGTCTCGGAACTGGCAAAAGATGGATATTTGCCATGTAAAGCACAAGTACGCTTTATCGTGTATTGGTCTTACGAAGAAACCTCAGACGGGACAACAGTACGCAAAGAAATACCGATTGTCCTTCCGGACATTATGTTCAGGAAACAGCCACCAGGACTGATGTCGCAGAGGCAATGACTGGACAGAAGATTTTGCTTTTTTCTGGATTCATGCTACATTTGCCGGCAAAAATACTACCGGACAATATGTTAAAAGGAAATAAAGCAGATGTTCTGCACGGGATTCTGCTGATTGTACTGTTCTCGTTCTCTGCGTTCTATATTGCAGAATTTGATTTCATAAGGAAGCTGTCGTTCAGTCCATTGATTGTCGGCATCGTTCTCGGTATGATATATGCGAACAGCCTACGCAACAATCTGCCGCAGACATGGGTGCCTGGAATAAGATTCTGCTCAAAGCAGGTACTCAGGCTCGGAGTCATACTGTATGGCTTCAGGCTCACTTTCCAGCAGGTGCTTGAAATAGGGCTGCCGGCAATATATGCAGACCTTATCATCGTCACAGGGACAATGCTCATAGGCATCCTGCTCGGAAAGCTTCTGAAAATGGACAGCCAGACAGCCCTGATGACCTCTACAGGAAGTGCAATCTGCGGAGCAGCTGCCGTACTCGGAGCTGAACCGGTAGTAAAATGCGAGCCGCACAAGACAGCAGTGGCTGTTTCCACAGTAGTGATATTCGGAACCATGTCGATGTTCCTCTACCCTGTCATGTACCGCAGCGGCATCCTTGACGGCATGAGCGACAGGCAGGTCGCAGTCTATACTGGTGCAACACTGCACGAAGTCGCACATGTAGTAGGTGCAGGAAATGCAATCGATGCAGCAGGAGGGAATGTCGCTGATGCAGCCACAATCACCAAGATGATACGAGTGATGCTGCTTGCACCGGTCCTCGTCATCATGGGATTTGCAATCGGACGCATATCAAGGAAAAGGAGCAAGGCATCCCCGCAGGCTACAGAGGCAAAGGGAAAAATAACCGTTCCATGGTTTGCTTTCTGGTTCATAGCCGTAATCGGTCTGAATTCCCTGCTCCAGGCAATACCGGCAATACCTCAGGATACACTGTCAAAAGCCACTGGTGCAATAAACAGCTTCGATACATTCCTCCTGACGATGGCAATGACAGCACTCGGTGCCGAGACCAGTTTTGACAAGTTCAGGCAGGCCGGTGCCAAGCCGTTCATACTTGCCGGCCTGCTCTACATCTGGCTCGTTGCAGGAGGCTATGCCATCACCATTGCCATAGCGTAATATCACATCGTAAGGCAGCTACTTCAATGTCCTGAACATCTGCTCGACACATTTCCGTTTCTGCTCCTTGTCCGGATGCACATAGAGATTAAGGGTCGTGCTGATGTTCGAATGCCCAAGCAGTACACTGACGGTCTTATAGTCACATTTGCTTTCAATGCATCTCGTAGCAAAGCTATGCCTGAGGCCATGGAATTTCAGCACAGGCAAATCCAGCTGCGACATAACTTTCCTATAATAATTACGGTATGTCCTCGGCTCTACAGGGCGCGAGGAATTTGTCAGGACGTAATATAATCCATACGGCAAAAATCTAAAGTTCCACTTTGAATAATGCAAAGTCATAAATTACATTCAATGTCGCAAACAATCACTAAAAAATTTGAAAATGGTGATACATGAATGTTTATCAGAAGTATATACATAAAAGAACAAAAACAACTAATATCGACAAGCGTCTCAGAATTTGCCGGTAACGGCAAGTTCCGCTATCTTTGCATTGGAAAATATCATTAAAACTTGCCGACAGATGGAATACATATCAGTAAAAGAATAGGCAGAAGCGCATGGTGTCTGAAAGGACAGCTCGCAATTATTGCGCGAAGGAGCTTTTCTTATTGGCAAGACATGGAATATGCCCGTTGAGGCCGAGCTGCCCAAAAGGAAATCAAAGAGAAAGGTATCTCCTATTCTGCTGGCTTTAAGTGAGCAGAAAGAGGCTAAGGTAAAGGGTGACATTTACCATCGCGTTCAGATAGACCTTACGTATGTTCGAGGAGATTGTTGACTTGTAAGCATCCGACCAAATACATATAGATAGCAATTAGGCGGTAGTACCGAGGTACCGTGTAGTGGCGGCCAGTAGCTGGTTATTGCCTGCCAGTTGCCTGGCAGTAGCTGGTCAATGCGTTTTTCTGTCGGGATTCTTCTGAGGGTGTCTTCCAGCCATGTCCGCACATCAACGTTGTGGGCCTTGCAGCTGCCGAGGAGCGAGTATACGATGGCTGCTCTGACGGCTGCGTCGTGGTTTCCGCAGAAGAGGTAGTTCTTTCTTCCGATGGCGAGAGGGCGGATTGCATTCTCCACACCGTTGTTGTCGATGCTGTATCTGCCGTCAAGGACATATCGGCTCAGACGAGGAAGAAGGGTGTAGGTATAGACCAGGGTCCTTCCCATCCTGGATTTGGGAGTGAGGCAGCCGGACACGGAGTCCATCCATTTCTCGAACTCCTGGATTATCTTGTAGGATTCCTCCTGGCGGCGTTTCCGGACTCCACCGCTGTCAAGGCCGGCTTCCTGCATCTCCTTCTCGATACCGTACAGCCTGTCTATGTATACGAGGGCTTCGCTTGCGTGCTTCCGGTCTTCGTCAAGAGCTTCAACGAACTTGCGCCTTGCATGGGCCCAGGCTGCAGATATGAGGTCCGCATGGCAGAGGCTGCTGGCTATCTCGTCGGGGTCGCCGGAGAAGGGCATGCGCATTCGGCCCATCTCGGTGCGCAGCGCATACAGCACGAGGCCTCCGTCCTCGCGGTGAAGGATCTTCATCCTGTTCCTTGCGGCATTGATGAACACAAACACATCTCCGCTGCGCATGCTCATCCCTATGCTGTTGTTCACTATGCCGCTCAGGCCGTTGAAGCCCATGCGCATATTGACCGGCTTGCTGTACAGCCAGTAGCGCATGGTGTTGTCAAGGCTGAACATTGCCGGCTGCGATTAGCTCCCTCAGATGGGCCGGAGTCAGCACGCCCTGGATGCGCATCGCTGTGCCAGTGCGGGTCTGGAGCTCGATCGTGAGATAGCTCCCGCTCTTTTCCTCCGTCGGTGTGGCCGGCTTGACGGCTGTACGTGCCGGAGGCATCGTCTGAGGCACATGCCGGACTGGGGACAACTGGATGAACTGGCCGGGCTTCCTGCCCGTCAGCTTTCCTGTACTTCTGCCTTGCCCTATAGAAGTTCCAGAACGGTATTCCGAGTTCTTCCAGGCGCTTCTTGTGTGAGAGCGCCCATGCTCTGCACAGTACTCCTCAATCGAGAGGATTTCTTCGCGTGTCATCATAAGCTTTACTTTTTTATGCAAAAGTAGCGGGATGCGATGAACGATACAATATGCTGTTGTTCGGATGCTTACCAATAGCAGATTACAACAAAGCAACGAGCCTTAAACCTAAAAATCAGGATTAAA
>JAMPAT010000007.1 GCA_023667095.1 Bacteroidales bacterium | reverse complement strand
TAACCGCAGCTACCTCATCATACTGTTTCTTCCCGAAGAAACCTATGATTGCATCAGTCAGGGAAAGAAGACTCTAAACAATTGATACTATTTTAGTTGCTTTTATTAAATTTACATTGGAGCCCTATCAATATCATTAAGTCCACTACAATTGATGTAAACATCCATGAACATCATGTCAGCAACTTTATAAACACCCTTTTACTTCATGATTAACCAACAGCAGTTGTGTCATCTGTTCCTTTTAACTCACAGGCTTGCCCCGCCTCTTAAGGAAATTCTCAAGCCATTCACATTCACTTATTCCTACTACTAAGCTGAGAAATCAGGAATAGACCATGTCTGCATTGAGCGCGCCAGTATGGTAAACAGCTCTATCAGCATCAATGATGAGTGGTGCACCAAGAATTGCCAATATTTTTGTACACCGGTGCCATTTCCATGTGACTTTAATCAGTTTTAGCCATCGGTGTATAAAGAATCGCCGAAAATGTTGTACACCATTTCAAAGGGCTTCCCAAGAACACGATACAGCAGATAGCATATTCTCTGTGATAGATTTCCGGCAAATCAACCATTCACATAGTCAATCATATCGCGATAAACTTGTCAAGGGGCTCTTTAGCCTTGCAGTGCACAACAGGTTCCCATATGTTACTTTCAACGGACGATTCAAATAACATACTAAAAACAAATCAACTTTTCCGAGCACCTGGACAACACGCACAATTGCAAAACACAATTTATTAAGCAACAGCATATTACGTAAATACGGGTACTCCATTTAAGGCACCCGTATTTGTGTAAATCATTGAACACATGCTGTTTATATTTTGCGCCGACTTCAATCAGCAGTCGCTATACACCCAAAAAACGCCAGCCAAGGCATCAGACAACCCCATCAGACCAATCAAAACCAACCAGACACACAAAGCCCTCAAAAGTCATGCTTCGAATGGAGCAGAAGCAGCAGGAGCTATACCAAATCGTCAACGACCGGGTTAATCGAGATTTGGATACCGATAGCAAAACAACATTCCGTGCCCCAAGCACATGGTTTCGGGCACAGGACACAAACTGAGAAGCATAGGGCTTCTTCGACATTCTCTTTACTCTTCTTTCTTCTCAGCCTTGGACTCCAGAAGAGCTGAATTGTTCAGATATTCACACGGCTTAAAATCATCCACTCATACAGTCAGATTGCGGAAAAAGCTGCCACAGACAACAGAAGAGCCATGTAACACAAATCGCAATTCCATGAACAACAACTATTTAAACGAAGACAAACATCCTAAATGGGACGGCCATTCATACATAAATTATTTACATTTACACCAAAGTAAATCAAGAGGCCAATGCCACCTATACAACTTCACAAAAACGGCAAAGGCCATGATGCGCATTGATGAAGAACAATCAGAACTGTACCGTTTTGTTCAAACCGGGTATCAATGCATGTCCCCATTTCTGTATCTTTCATCCTCTATGAACTTTTCTGGAACAAGCGGCAGAGCTAATCTTCTATCATATCACGAATCTGTCTGAAATCAAGCTTCAATGCACAGCAAAGCATAAAGTCAAGAAGTTATTCCTAAGCATACTTCAGCAAAAGGCATATTTCCTCCCAGAGCTGAAGCCACATGTGAAAAAGAAAGGATTTTATTATATTTGCCAAACCAACAAGGCTTCAGACAGGTGTGAGACACATGACAGCACGGGAGAGCCTGGCACAGAAGACTACAATTAAATTATAGACAACATGAAAGTGATATTGGTAAACGGAAGCCCGCACAAGGAAGGATGCACATATACTGGACTTAAGGAAATAGAGAAGACACTCAATGCGGAAGGAATCGAGACCGAGATATTCTGGATAGGGCCGCATCCACTTCCTGGATGCTATGGATGCGCCAAGTGCATTGACACAGAAAGATGTATTATCGATGACAAAGTCAACGGATTCATCGCAAAGGCAGAAACGGCAGACGGATTCATATTCGGTTCACCGGTACATTTCGCCAGCGCCTCAGGTGCAATCACCTCATTCATGGACCGGGCATTCTATGGAAAGGGCAGGATTTTCCGATTCAAGCCAACCGCTGCAATCGTCAGCTGCAGACGTGGAGGCGCAACAGCGACATTCGACCAGCTCAACAAATATTTCACAATCTCATCCATGCCGATAGTCTCATCGAAATACTGGAACATGATACATGGCAACAAGCCAGAAGAAGTCCTGCAGGACGAAGAGGGGATGCAGACAATGCGCGAACTTGGGCGCAACATGGCTTGGCTGCTCAAATGCATCGAAGCCGGCAAGGCTTCCGGACTCACAGTCCCTGTTCCGGAAACTCCGGTCAAGACCAATTTCATCCGGTAGCTACGCATTCAACATTGTCACCGTATGAAAAATATGCCTTTTTGCACACAAGACCCTATCCGGCATGGTGTCTGTGAGCAAAACCGCCACTTTTGCACACAGACAGTACGGACAGTGGAAAAATATTAAAGAGAAATATATCTGGCACACTTCTGAAATGAAAAAGGAAAGAAAATCTGTCAGTGGCATAGCTGACGCGATAATATCATCATCTTCTTTCGGGCTGTCCCCATTCTTCAGCGTATCGCTTCTGATGGCCGGCCTGTCGACATTCGAAGTGCTCACCTACAGATGGGGAGTTGCTACATTTGTGCTTACAGCCTTTGCACTTGTTTCCGGGAAATCACTGAAGACAGACTGCAAGGAATTTGGAAAGATGTCTGTGCTCAGCATATTCCGTGCTCTCACATCAATGTTTCTCATTTATGGGTACGGCAACATTGCCAGCGGAATTGCCTCCACAATACATTTCATGTATCCTATTGTCGTGGCTGTGAGCATGATGTTCCTTTTTGGTGAAAGGAAATCCCCTGTCATCCTGACTGCAGCCGTGCTGTCCTTGATTGGAGCATACCTCCTGGCTTCCGGAGATTCTGCAAAGAACTCTGCCAATGGCAATGTAGCCTGGGGAATCATCAGCTCAGCGTGTTCTGTCTTCTGCTATTCCACATATATCATTCTCCTTAAAAAGACAGGGGCAGACAAGATTGACTCCACAAAGCTGACATGCTATGTCATGGGGCTAAGCACAATATACTTTTTCATCGCCGGTTCCCTCAGCGGAGGCGTACGGCTGGTAACAGAGCCAGGGCTGTGGTTCTATATAATAGGAATCAGCGTACTATGCACGAGCATATCCAACTTCTTCCTCGTTACTGCCGTGAAAAAGATAGGCCCGACACTGACCTCTGTCTTCGGGGCATTGGAGCCGCTTACAGCAGTGATAATAGGAGCAATCGCATTTTCTGAGACATTGACAGCATCCAGCATCATAGGTATGCTGCTGATAGTCACGACGGTCACAATTGCTGCTGTCCACCAGAAAAATGCCTAAGGCACAAGCGGTCAAAATATCTTCCAAAGAGTTGATTATTCGTCATTTATTCTTATTTTGCGAGAAATCCAGCAAAATGAGGAGAATGTTTGAGATATTTGCTATTCCGGACGGTGAGGGACTTCATTGTTGGCATACTATACAAGTATGCCAACAGTAAAGAGCCTTAAGATAATGTATTATCATAAATTAATCAAATTAACATAATATAAGGATGAAATCAATATATAATATAATGTACCTGTTTCTGCCATGTCTATTATTTTCATGTGCGCAAGAGAGCAGAACGGACAATGAAAGTCAGAGCTGGGAGGAACGTTGGATAGTTGCCTCCGAGACAGTCAAAGGATATAATGGAATGACCTGTCTTTGGATTAAAAGAAATGGAAATCCCGTATGGGAGATGACTGACGCCAATGTGAAAGGCTTCGGATACGAATCGGGATATGAATACGTTGTGGATGTAAAGGCAACAGTAATCGCCAATCCGCCAGAAGACGGTTCCCAATGGGAATATTCCCTGATCCGTATTATCTCAAAAGAACAAAAGACATCGGATGTACCAATTTTGACACAAAGCCTCTATATCGATTTCTCCATACAATAATTGTTTTTATAGCAAAAGAATGAGGGCGTAAGTGGCCGTTCTCATCAAAAATGCATCCGGCGTAGGATATCAGCTTCTTTTCACCACAATAAATGGACATTCGCCACAAAACATTCAAAAAAAGAAATATTTTTATAAAGAAAAAGAAATTTCGACATTGTCATATTGCTGTCTGCAATCATCCCACGTAGTTTTGCATAAACCATAAAAACCACAAAAATCATATAATCATGACAAAGGAAGAACTGATTGCAAGACTACAGGACATTGAATGGGATGACTTTGAAGTCAAGGAAGCAAAAAATGAACTCCCTAAAAATATATGGGAAACAGTAAGCGCATTTTCAAATGCCTCCGGAGGATGGATAATACTCGGCATCAGGCAAAGAGGAAAATCATTTGAGATACAGGGAGTTGACGATGCAGAAAAACTTGAGCAGGATTTTATAGGGACATTACGCTCCCAAAAATTCAATGTACGCCTATATGCATCCACCTCACAATACAACATCGGCGGAAAGAAAATATTGGCATTCTATATACCTTCCTCATCAAACAAACCGGTGTATTTTGGGAATCCGGCCAACTCTTTCATACGTATGGGAAGCGGTGACCAACGTGCAACAACCAGCGAAATCATGGCAATGTACCATGACCAGTCATTCGGGATACGCTCTGAGCAGCAGATACCGGAAACAAGCATAGACATGATCAATACGGCATCGCTCCATAGCTACAGAAACTACCTGAAGGCATTCAACCTTCTCTCGGCATACGCAGACCTCAATGATGTGGATTTTTGTGAAAGGCTCTCAATCTGCAACAAAAGAGGAGAATTGACGTATGCTGGCCTGCTCATGTTCGGTAAAGGCTCAGAAGTACTCCGCTACATCCCGACATTCTGCATGGACTATATTGAAGTCCCTGGCAAATCAGTAGCAAATGCCTCAACACGTTATTCTTACAGGATTCCGGAACAGGAAAACCTATGGGAAGTATATCTTGTGGTCATCAGACGCCTGCGGACACTGGTAGACACCCCATTCAAGCTGAATGACGAGGGGATTGCGGAAGACGACAACAGACAATTCGAGGTTTTGCGTGAAGCGTGGCTCAACATGCTTATGCATACGGACCATTTCAGTCCATTGCGTTCATGCATACATGTCTTTACAGACAGGATTGAATTTCTCAATGCCGGCTCTTTCCCGATCCCGCCGGAACGTATATTCGGAACATTCTTTTCACAATCCAGGAATCCTACCATAGCAAAACTGTTCAGGTTTGCTAAACTTGCAGAAAACGCAGGGTTCGGACTTGATAAGCTGCAAAGCTGGAAATCGCTTACAGGACAGGAAATGTCCATCCGCAATGAACGTGACTATGTGCTGGTTACATTCTGGCTGCAAAAGAATGTCGTAGAAAATGTCGTAGAAAATGTCGTAGAAAATGTCGTAGAAAATGTCGTAGAAAAGCTCTCTGACAGGCAATCAAGAATCATAGAGCTGATAAAGCTGGACTCAAGAATATCCGCGGCCCAAATCGCCTCCAGGCTGTCCATTGCCCCACGGAGCGTCCAGAGAGAGCTGACAGCCTTAAAGCAACTCGGTGTAATCTCCCGCACCGGAGCAGCCAAGGGAGGGCACTGGAGAGTAACACGCCACTGAACTCCGGCTCTCGCGTATCCGTCTTCCATAGTATACGTGACCCAAACGGCCTTCCCAGGCACGGATTTCTAAAAAGCCACAGCCCGGATGTGCAGAAAACTGCGCCATCCGGGCTGTAGATATCAGCAAAAAAGCCCTTAGTTGACTTTCACTCCATCAAGGTCAATCAGGATAAACTGGATGGAACCCTGGTACATTGTGAGGATACCGGTCGCATCAATTGTCTTGCTGCCGGCAAGGACGTAAGGGTCAATCTCTGCATCGCAGAATTTCGAATATCCGCTTGTACGGATCTGGATTTCGGTATTCCCCATCTTGAAGTACTGGCTGACAGAATATGCAGCCTTCTCGATTGCCGGATACGTCCCGTCTCCCCTAAGGTCTCCAACCTTTCCGAAATTGTCGTTTCCTCCACCTACTTTGCACTCATCCCAGACTCCTGAACATATATATTCCTTCATCTTACTCTTGGACATCGCCCATGTCGTGATTCCCCATTCATCATCGGAAAGGAAAATCCTGTTGGAAGAAGCCGTCTTGTCCTTGTTTGAATCAAGATAGAGCAGGGTGAACGTTTCATCTGCATATTTCAGTCCCTGGAGAGTAACCAGTTTGCCAATATAAGGACAGGTTGCCATTGTGGCCGTTTTTGAAGGAAGCTGAGACTCTGTAATGATCTCCGGCTGCACCTCGTCACCAAGTTCACCCTTGAAAAAGTGCATGTCAATCAGGAGAGGATTCTCAATGTAAGAAGTTTCGTACTTTGCATCCGTGGAAAGATACCCGAGCTGCACCATGCCGTTTCCGCCATAGCTTCCGGATTTGTAGCCATACATTCCAAGAGTAAGCCCCTGGCACTTTACATAGATGGTCTGACCAGGCTTATAGTCATTGTAGAGACCGTTCTTTCCGAGCTTCAGCTCGATTCCTCCTGTCCCATCCTGGATATAGAAACTCTTGTAGAAGTTTCCTGGCTTATCTGTAGTAGACACCTTTCCCGCAATGATAATATCTTCCGTTATCTCAATCGGCTTGCCTACTGTATACATGGCCACCAATTCTGCAATCGTATGCGTCGGCTCCATGTGCACCGGCTCCCAAGCCTCTGGCTCCGGATATTTTCCTGTAAATACAGGCTCGAACTCCTCGCATGCAGCCAGACATGAAGCAATGGCAAATGCAAATATTATGTTCTTTATAAATTTCATATGGTAGGTATTTTCTTAAATTTTCAGTTAAAATCTGAAATAAATGTTCAACATGTAGTTTGCACCGCACATATAGAAATACTTAGGATCGAAACGGTAATACCTGTCATTTCCGGCACTGTCAATAAGACGCGTCTGCTCATATCCTCCAGTCTTCACATTGCGGTTATTCAGGATATTCTTGACCTCCAATGAGAAACCTATGCTGTATTTCCTATGGATATACCATGACTTGCCCAAGCTTGCATTGAGAAGGAATACCGGATCGAACTTCTCCTGCGCTGCCATATACTCGATTTCAGTCGGAGATGCGACTCCGTCCGGACCCTCAACAGCCATCTGTGTCCTGTAAAGGGGATTCATCCCGAGATATGAATTTGCAAAGAACTGTCCGTTCACCTCAAAGAACCAGTATGAATTTGTCCTGTAGTTAAGTGCAAGGCATGTGGCAAGCTGAGGTGTACCTGTAACATAATGCTTCTGCTCCCTGTCTACTATAGGATTTCCGTCGACATCGACATCAAGGACAGTATTCCCGTCAATTGTAACCGTCCTGTAGACAGGATGGCTCTTCCAGTATGGCACGACCTGGTTGTCAAAGATAACCTCTGCGCTGTTGTCTACAGTCTGAGTCATTGTCGGGTTGGAGGTGTAGATATATTCACCCCAGCTTACAACCGCAGAAAGGGACAGTCCAGGAACCACGAGAGGAATCTGTGCACCGAACTCGAGACCTGCATGTCTCTGGTCTATTCCTGTCATCGCGAAATTCGTAAATGAGTTCTGAGAATCGTCATAGAAGCTCATGACATCTGTCTGATCCATAATCTTGGTCCAGAACCCAGTCACACGGATATTGTATCCGTTGCTGTTCCAAAGGTAAGAAAGGTCTGCAGAAATGGTCTTCTGTGTCTTGAGATTAGGAATCAATGTGTTCCTTGTACGAGGAGAGACAAAAGACTTGTTGAATGTCGGGGCATCGTTGAAATATCCTGCATTCAGTGAAATCCTGTGTCCACCGGTAAAGGTGTATGCCGCACCGAGCTTTGCACTGTATGTGAAGAAACGGCTTACGTCAGACTTGCCCTTTGAAGAGATTACCTTACCGTTGGAATCGTATGAAGTGAGCACCTTGTCATTGACAACAATCTCATTTCCGTTATCATCCAGTCCGGCAAAAAGTCCTTTCCTCATCAGTCCCTCACGCCAGAAGCTCTCATAGCCTGCAGAAAGTGCAACATTACCGGTAAATCCTCCAGTCTCAAAAACACCGTTCGCCCAAAGCCCGGCATTACGCACCTGTGCATAATAGTCATATCCGTATTTGCCGCCTTCAGTAATCTTCTCGGCTGTGCCGTGAGCGAGCCAATAGTCAAGGTCATTCTGGATAAGGGCCTCGGACGAAGCAAAGTCCCTCTCGGCAAACTGGTCAATGTTCACATAATACTGTCCGCCAAGCAAGTCCTTCATCTTCTTGTAGTTCTCTGTCCTGTTCCATTTGAAGTCGGCACCTCCCATAAGGGTAAACCAATTGTTTGCACGCCATTTCACATTGGCTGCGACATTCACATCATGCTGGTCAACATGACGCTCCTCCAAAGCATACTTAGACCTTCCGTCAGCATTGTGGTAGTTCACATTATAGAGACGGTCCCAATTGATGTGCTGATAATTGGCATATTCAGAGGAACGGTTTGTCCACATCTCCTGTGCCCATGCATACTTGGTCTCATTGTTACGGTCATAGTCCTCATCATTCATCCATGCATAACTCGGAAGATTACGGTAATAGTCCGGACGAGGATCCATCGCATCATACCAGTCAAGTGCACTGTAGCCATTGAATCCGGTTCTGTAAAGCACAGTAGCAGAAGCCTCAAGGTCACTTGACGGAGTTACTGTATATTTCAGCACTGTCACTGGCTCGAATGTCCTGCGGACACGTGCATTGCGCACCTTTCCGTTCTGGTAGCCCCAGTTGGAGTTGTACATATTGTCACCCATCAGGTCATATACCTCCTGGGTAGAGGCATTCTGTGCGCCCCTCTGGCCGGGAGCAGCGAAAGTAGCAAGGCTCAGACGGTGTACGTCACCGAATTTTTTCTCTACACCGGCATAATATGCAAAATTACGGTAGTAGACACCCTTGATCCAGTCATTTCCGCCAAGACGGGCAGAAACATTCACTGCGTATGACCATCCGTTGTCAAGTTCTCCGGAAGCATAGTTTGCCATCAGGCGAAGACGGTACAACGCACTGTTGCTAAGCACACTGAATCGCCATCCAGGACGGACGGAAGCAGGATTTGCAAGGATGTTTGTCACCCCGTTGTATCCTCCTATGCCATATTCCGATGTCTCAATCCCCATTGTAGTCTCCTTGCTCCTCATCGCCTCATTCAGGCCGCTCCAGAGAGAGTATGGAGAATATCCTGTGATTGCATCATTCATCTTGACTCCACTCAAGTACACATCCTGGGTCTCATTGTTGTAGCCCCTGTTCTTGAAACGGATTGCGCTGAAGCCGTAGCCGGCTACATTGCTATACACGTCATTCGAGCCGAAGAGTATCGTAGGATTGTCCGTATAGCCGGAATCCTCCATATCAAACTCCACAAAGCTCGAATCATCGATATCCTGCACCTGACGGCTTGGAATCATTGACACGAAAATCAGATCCTTCACAAAACCCTTGTCAACAGTCACATTGACATTGGCATCATTGAATCCAGGAGCCTTGACAGACATCGCATACATTCCGTCTTCAAGTCCCTCAAACAAGAATTTTCCGTCATTCCCGACTTTTCCGGAAACAATCTCCATCCCGTTCTGCGAGAGCACTATGAAAGCTCCAGGAACGGGTGTCCTGCCAGAACGGTTCACTACAGTCCCCTTGACTCCACCTGTAGCCTGGGCAAAGAGCGCAACCGAACACAAGACTGCCGCAAAGGCGGCAAACAATTTTCTTAACATCTCTATATCTGCTATTATTAATACAATCTTTTATCCGTCTATTTGCTGACAACAATGAATGTAGGATAATGGTCACTGTATCCTCCAATGAATGCTCCACCGGAGAATGTCCTGAACGGCGTCCCCTTGTACTGGCCTTTCTGGTTTGTCATGAAAGGACGTTTGAAGACAACCCCGTAATGTCCTTTCTTGCCGACCGGACGAATTTTAAGACTGCCGTCAGGAGCATTGACAAGATTATTGTTGACAAGGATAAGGTCATAGATGCTCCACTCTCCACGATATGCCAGTGAGCCGTATCCGGCCTTGTACATTGAAAGGAATGGAGAGAAGAAGTCAGTTTCCGTCACCTCGGCCGGTTTTTCCTTGCCATGGAGGTAGACTGCCATGCTGTCATCTGTAGGATTGTCATTCATGTCCCCCATCGCAGCAATCTTGATTCCTGGATATTTCTTCATCATCTCCATGGCATGCCTGTAGATAATCTCGCCGCCACGGCTGCGCAGGTCCCCTCCTTTTCCACCTATACGTGAAGGAAGATGCGCCACATAGAATGCAAAGTGCTCCCCGTCAATTAGTCCGTGTACCATAAGGATATCCCTTGTACGGAAATAGTCCTGTGCCTCCTTGTCCATCGAGAACTCAATCTCCGAATCCTCGAATGTGAAAGGTATCGACTCACTGTCAAGGTAGGTAAACTGCTCCGGCTTGTAGAGCAGGCCTACATCCACACCACGCCTGTCAGGTCCGTCATAATGGATTATCTGGTAATTGGCATCTGCAATCTCCGGCTGGCTGACAAGGTCCTCAAGCACAAGGCGGTTCTCAATCTCGCTCACACCGAGTACAGTGTGGTAGCGTCCGTTTGCATCAGCCATGGCCTTGATTACAGTAGCCATGTTGTGAAGCTTCTTGTTGTACTTTGCCTCTGTCCATTTGTTCTTGCCATCCGGCAGGAACTCCTCATCGTTCTTGGCAGGGTCATCATAGATGTCAAACAGGTTTTCAAGGTTGTAGAAGCCTATCACATAGCTCCTGCTGCCCTTTGACTTGCTACCTGCTGTCTGCGCAGAGGCATTGAAGCCGATAAGCAGCAGAAGAAATATATAAACAATTCGTTTCATTTTGGTGTTATTTTTTAGAATATGTCTTCAATGGATTCCTTTAAACGGGCTCTGCTCCTGAAACAGATTCCTAATACCAGTAGCTATCCTTTGTGGACTCAACCCGGTCTGCCAGTTCAGAACCGATCTTGTCTTTCAGGTTCACAAAGAAATCCTCTCCGACCTTCGCTTCAAGCGCATCAATGGTCATCGCCATATTCATATAGTCTCCTGAATATCCTGAATGGTCGAAATAGAATCCGATTCCGGTATAGCCTCCGGTCGTTGCCGTGATGCCGACTGTCTTGTT
The DNA here is from genome assembly GCA_023667095.1 of Bacteroidales bacterium. GTDB lineage: Bacteria > Bacteroidota > Bacteroidia > Bacteroidales > UBA932 > Cryptobacteroides. The sequence continues at coordinate 125,178 of JAMPAT010000007.1, read as the reverse complement.
TTTCTTGTAGCCGAGCAGGGCCTTGTAATAACCGGTTGGCACCTTCACGGCCTTGCCGTCATTGTCGTATGCATATTTTGTGCTTCCGGCAACTGTACAGCCTGTCACGACATACAATGTATCGAATGACTTTGCCCAATCCCTGACTTGTCCCTCAAGATTTGCCCAGGTCTTCTGGTTGAGCGAGCCGAGCTGCGGAGTCATGTTTGTACCGTAGAATGTAGTGACATTCGCAGCATAGTTCAGCCTGTCTGCAGAAGGGCACTGATGTCCGCGGTCATATCCACCCTTGAAGCCGCTATACAGAACAGGCTGGCTGCCACGCGGTATCTTCGGATCAAGCCCCCATTCATTTGTACGGGAACCGGAACCTATTGTCCAGGCATTCAACGGATAGGCCACCCAATGCGCAACAAGAGCGTCATAGTCCCAAAGGTAAGACCAGCTGCGGATAGACTTTCCCCCCAAGGTCTGGGAATGTGTATAGAAATCAGGATTATTCCCCATTGCAGGAAGCTCCAGCCATGCTGTGACCTTGTCCGGAGTACCTGGATTATCCGGTTTGTCTGGATCCGGATTGTCTGGACCTGTACTGCTGCCACCTTTAGCCATCTGCACTACTGTAAGGTGTGACTCCATCTTTCCATTTTTGGACACAAGCACAATATCTACGGAACGGCTTGCCTCTGCATCATTTGCCTCATACGAGAACATTATATTTGCCTTGCTGCCATTTCCCGCATATTGTCCAAGCGCACACCACAGTTCAGAACCGTCCTTTGGCTCCAGTGCAAGGGTCCATTCACCTGTAGCAATCACTGATACCCATACACTTCCGGCCCCTGCGGTAAGCTGGTCACCAGACATACGTACAGAAACACGGAATTCCCCGTCTTCAGGAAGCGTGCCTTCGCATGAAGATAGAGAAAACGTCAGAAGTCCGAGGACTGCAAATATTAAATAATGAAATTTCCTGTACATTATCTTTAAAGAGAATAAAGGGTTGCCCGGGATTTCTCCGGACAGCCCTTTGTTTAAAAGCGTGAGTAAATACTATTCGTATATAATTTTTATAGATGCGATTCTGCACTGACCACCTGTTAACTCTGCTTCAAAACTTGTAATTCCATTACCATTATAAGTTACGGTTTTTGCACTCGTATCAGCTGTCGCAGTTGCATTGTTATCTGACAATACTGTCATGTCAAAGCATTTATCAGCGTATGCACAAGTAAAGACTATAGATTTAATGACTTTATTGTCATCAGAATTTATAACAAACGCATTATTCTTATAAGCTCTGATATGTGTACTATTCAATTGAGCATCAGCGTTTGCAGTCGTAGATTTATATTTATAGAATGCAACATTAAATCCGTCAGAAGTAATTTTGCGGCCTTCGCCATATGTCGCATGTGTATCGCTCGCCCAGTTGCTTGCACTTGTGGTAGCAATTGTCACCTCTTTGGAATCCCCCTCACCGGCTTTCTTAGCCTGAGTAAGAGTAACCACGTATGACTTGGTAGCAACATCAGCTGTTGTGCTTACAGTAATCTTAGCAACTCTTGCTGACTCCTCAGACTCATTCTTTGTAAGCTGGAGCACAACATCACCTACACCGTTTCCGCTCTCACCAGAAAGAATCTCTACCCAATCTGTTCCTTCCGTTATAGAAGCTGTCCACTCGACATTTCCGTTTACCTTGAAAGTCGCAGACATGGCGTCAGCTACAACATTCAGTGAAGTTGTTGAAACAGAAAACCTCTTGCTGTTATCCTCGGTATTGCCGTTGAGTGAGATAAGCTTGCTGCCCTGGTTTACCTGCGGTGTATTTCCTTTGTAGTTGGTAAGCTGTCCACAGATAACGACCTTGTCTCCAACCTTGATCTGATCTGACGCTGTAAACTTGTCACCATTGAGATAATATCCACGGTAAACGGAGAACTGGCCTGCAACAGTGCCATCATCAGAGATACAATATGTTGCATTGCCGTATTGTGTGCTGACCTCTGAAATTGACGAAACAATACCTTTTACATAAACTTCCTCAGACTTTGCATCAGCTGCAAGAGCCTTTGCGGCAGCAAGGGCTGCAGCTGCATTATAAGGAGAGGCTTCTGTTCCGTCACCCTCCGGGGTTCCTACAACTTCACCACCAGTCGAGCCTCCATTCAGTTCAACTCCCTTTGAGAAGTCAATTGCAGTACCGGCTGCAGAAGAAATTGAGAGGTCAAGGTCATCAATACGGTATGTACTTGCCTCTGTTGTTGTGAAATAAAGATAGAGTTTAGATGTATTGTCAGGAAGTGTAAATACAGATGAGAGCTTGTCCCATTTTGCATCTGGAGCGGAACCGGAAGCGAATGTATAGTCAAGCTTAACCCATTTTGCGCCATCATTGCTGACATATACGGAGAACTGGCTTGCATCAAAGATGCTTGCTCCGGCAGCTGCCTGGTAAACACTTCTGATTGCACCAAATGAGAGCACATAATTCTTGACAGACGGATCAAGTGTAATATTCTTTACCTGGAAATAATTGTTTGCAGCAAAGAAAATGTTATTGACACCGGACCCGGCATATAATGAATTATCATTACCGTCATTTGACGAATCTGCCAAGCCGCTGCCGCTTCTTACTGTCATGCCAGAAAACGCATATTCTACAGTAGAAATTCCAGAACCGGTCTCGTTTTTCCAGTTTTCATCTACATCAAGGGTATGCTTGTTCCAGCCCTCGCCTTTTTCTGATTTTGCCTTGTCGAAGTCATTGTGATAGACAATCAGGTCCTCTGCAGCACCGCCCTCACCCTTCTGTGATACCTTCAATGATGCCTGCAGGGTTCCGATAGTGAACACGACATTTGCCTCACGGTTTGTGCCGGCGTTTGCAGTAACGCTGATTTCAACAGCAGTGCCATTTGCGGCTGCCCCCCCCGAAACAGGATCGATTGCAATCCACTCAGGAAGTTTGTCTGCATCCTTTACTTTCCAGTCCCGGGTTGCAGTAAGGGTGATTGACTGTGTCTGTGCTGCAGATTCGAAAGAAATCTCCGATGCGGACAGCTCCAGTTTCAGTTCATTTGATTGCGGGTTCTTCTCACAGCCAAAAAGGATAGCGGCTGATGCGAGGACACCAAATAGTAAATTCCTCAATTTCATAGTAATTGATGTTTATTTAATAATAATTTGTTAATTCCAGCACACATTTCGTGACAAATATAGGCAATTACCGCCACATAACAAGTTCATCACGCCATTTTATACCAGATAGAGCCATCCGGCAAGGAAAAGTTCACATCACCGCCCTAAAAGAGACAACTAAATCAGGGAAGCTTAAAGTCCCTACAAGAAAACCCCCAAAAAGACTTTCAAAAATTGTTTTTTGTCAAAATTTCAATCTTTGAAAATTGTTTTGCAGGAAATTTACCTATGATTTCAGAAAAAATATCGGCAGCTATTTGAAATCCGCAATGACAGTTGCCAGCAGTTCATCCAACGTGCCATAGAGCGGCACGCCATAGCGGGCACAGGTTATGCGGACATTGTCGTAACGGTAGAATCCCGGTGTGCAGACAACATGGAGCTTTCCACTGCGGGCAAAAAGCCCAAGCTCCAGGAGGGTAATCGGCGACTTGCTGTCCGGCAGGATATTCATCATGATGATATCAGCCTTTTCCAGATGCTCCAGCTCCCAGTTCACTTGATAGTCCATCTCCCCTTCCCGGGAGGCATCCCAATGCTCCTGACGCGGATTATAGAGCACATAACGTCCCGGCTGTGCAGAGAAATAGTCCTCCAGGGCGGCCTGCCAGTCCTCACCTGTCCCCATATCTATTGTCCCGGCAAGGAATATTCCTGTATATTGTCCGCCATCAGCAAACTCCTGCGGCAACTCCTCATGCGGATGGAGCATATATGTAGCAGGTTCCACGGCATTCCTGCTTCCGGAAGCACACGACGCAGTCATTGCCAAAGCCACAAAAGCCACTATTATTCCGCTGATTTTCATATTTTTACTATTTTAAAATCGTTTATTTAGAGAAATGGTGTCATATACACTGGCAGCAAGACAGTCTGCCCGTCCTTCAGATAATCCTTTGTATATATAAGATATCTTTTATCTACCCTATGCGAAAATTTCTCACAGAAAGCATCAAGGGACGCATGTGTATTATACCCTGAAGACTTGACCTCTATTGGCTGCAATTTAGCTCCGCGCGACAAGAGGAAATCAATTTCATAATTATGCTTGCTGTCCTTTGCCCAAGTGTAATAGAACAACTTATTTCCTGATGCCGTCAGCATCTGAGCCACAAGATTCTCATAGACATATCCAAGATTAGCCTCCAGCTTATCACTCAAAAGTTTCTGATAGATAACGTTTTCTGTAAAGTCCTTATCCCAGAACGCAAGAGTGACAAAAAGTCCGGTATCTCCACAAAATATCTTGAATCGCCTCGGATCCTTTGTCAACGGCAAGCCCACATTCGGATCATTTGAATGATATGAAAAATTGACAGTCCTGCTGTCTTCCAGAATCCTCAGCAGTTCATTTCTCTTGTTGTCATCCATATCACCAAGAATCTGTGTAGGCTGATATCGGCTGGCATTGTTACTGAGCTGCGCAGGTATTTCCATATAAAGACGTTCAATACGCCCTGTAGCATCAAGTTTCAGGAAATCATCTTTATATAGCCTGATTATATCACGCTTTACCAGGTCGACCATGCTGAGATTATTTGTCTCTATATACTCATTTACAGCCTGGGGCATGCCACCTACAAGCATATACAGCCTTAAATCACGCATCTTTATCCTATGGGCAGCTGCAAGTGACCTTTGCATATCGTAGAAAGTCTTCAATAATGGAATGGAGGTTTCTTCGCCAAGTGCCCAGGTAAACTCCTCAAAATCCATAGGATACATTGTAACCCTTTCCTCTTCACTTGGTATTGTAATATCCTTGGTGTTCTTTCGTATGCTTATCAGGGAACCCGTCTCAATATAGTCATATCTTCCATCAGCAACAAGATATTTTATGGCCTGACGTGCTTTCGGGCAGCTTTGTACTTCGTCAAAAACGATAACAGACCTCCGCTCTTTCAAAATAACATTATATATGCTCTGCAACTGGAGGAAAACGAAATCCAAGTCCATAAGGTCATCAAATATAGACTTCACCTGCATTCCTACCTTATTGAAATCTATGAGAATATACGAATCATATTCCTTTTCAGCAAATTCCTTGACTATAGTGGATTTTCCGACTCTACGCGCACCCTCTATAAGAATCGCGGTCTTTCCATTCCTCTTATTTTTCCATTCTTCCAGATGCTGATACAGCTTGCGTTTAAATATCGTTCCCATCATTATCGAAATTTGCACAAATATAATCATTTACGGCTGACCCCGAAATTTTAAACATCAAAATATCCGCTGACCCCGAAATTTTAAACACAAAAATATCCGCTGACCCCGAAATTTAAGACATCAAAAAACATAAGAATCCGGTTCAGTGTCATATTTAAAGAACATCACATAATATATCGGAATATACCATATCCCTTTTTCCTCAAACACCCTCTGCTCATTGGACAGTACATAGGCACTCCTGATATTATAGTCAGGTACACTGATGAACCGATCAAGGGCACTATGAACCTTATAGTCTTTTCCTGACTTGATTTCCAGAGGAACAGCCGTCATTTTTTCCGTATCATCTATCAGAAAATCCACTTCGCCATTTTTCTTGTTATCATAGTAATACAAAGGGAATCCGTGTGCTTTAAGTTCTTGGGCAACAACATTTTCATACACTGCACCTAAATTAATTCCGGCAATGTCATCCAGCACTGGCTTGATGTTGTTATTATAGAGGAGGCCTGTAAAAAGCCCAGTATCATTCATATACAGTTTAAGAAGGTTTTTACCGGCATTCTGCTTCAATGGATATGACGGAAGACTTATTGCATCTACCTCCAGCGCAATACCAGAAGATACAAGATAGTCAAATTCATCCTGATAATCTCCAGTACGTTTACCTGCTTTGCCTTCTATATCCTTGACAACTACACGTTTTTTCCTGTTCTCCAGATTTGACGGTATCATACCATAGATTCTTTGGATTTTCAGTTTACGGCTGGACTCACTTTCGTACTTTGCTGCATCAGCTCCATAAAGGGAGTGTATTTCGCTATGTACTGACCGTACCTTTACAATATTATGCTCTGCAATATACGTATTTACAGCATCGGGAAGCCCTCCTACAAGAAGATATGTCCTGAACAAGTTGATAATTTTCCCATGAATGGCATCCTGCAGGGCAACTTTGTTTTCAAAACAACGGCGCATTTCAGCAATGACCATCTCACCGACCCCATTCGCCCACAGGAATTCCTCAAAGTCCAGAGGGTACATGTGCAGACGCATCATACTTCCAATTGGTATTGACTGGGTTCTCTTCAAGGTTACTCCCAGAAGCGAACCGCTGGCAATGTATGTAAAGCGTCTATCTTCCATCAGAAATTTAACCAATGTCAGCAAATGGGCATACGCCTGAATCTCATCAATAAAAACCAACGTTGACTCTTGATCTCCCATCTTTTCACCGGCAACAGCACTCATGGCAAGATAGAATTTCTCCACAGAAGTAGCTTCAGCGAACAGCCTGTCGCCCTGCCTGTCACGTTCCATGTTGATTTCGATGTAATTTTTGAACATTCTCTCACCGACATGGCGAATAATGAATGTCTTGCCAATCTGCCTGGCTCCATCGACTATCAACATCTTATTGCTCCCAGAGTGGAAGTATTCTTCTATCTGACTGATTACTTTACGTTTAAGCATTGGATTTACATTTATTCCTCAAAAATAGCATCGCAAAAATACATTTATTCCGAAATAACAACACCGAAAAAATACATTTATTCTGAAACGAGATTCCTGATAGCATATAAAGGATACACCGAGACATGGCGGAGAGCACCGTCAGCTGCGGAATCAGCATAGTCGAAATGGCCAAAATTCTCCAATGACACCCTTGCAGCTGATTCGATGGAGTGCAGACGCATGAACATCCATAGGCTTTTCATCCCGCCCTGTGTACCAGCCTTGACCTCTATTGGATAGACAGTCCCATTCCTGATATCAAGGTAGTCAACCTCTGCTATGCTGTTCTTGTCACGACGCTGCCAATAGAACATCTCGTGCCTCAGATTAGGAGACTTATATCTCATCATTTCAAGTCCTGCCATCATTTCAGCCAAAGGCCCTTTGTTTACAAGTTCACAAGCATCGGAAGTCAAAATCTGTCCGGCAATCTCAGTGGCATTGCCTAAAGTCATATTCAGAAGACGCAGAAGTATTCCTGAATCAATCAGCAGATATTTTCGGAAAGACTCATCCGCCCCGCTTCCAAGAGGCAGGCCGCTACCGGAAGTATTCGTCACAGGAATCAGCAGCCCTGCCCTTGTCAGAAGCCTCAAGGCATCCTGCACTTTCTCTGTCCTCAGGTTTTCTCCGACCCTTGAACATACAAATTTGCCTGTAACCTGCACAGCAGCACTTCTCCAGGTCAATCTCAGAAGTGAAGGGTCCACCCTTTTCCTGTATTTCGGGAAATCATCCTCGTATGATATGATAAGATCATCCTGTAACTGCTGGCAAGCAATATAGTCGTGTGACTCAACCCATTTGGCCACGACCTCCGGCATACCGCCAACCATCATATATATTCTCACCTGCTCCACCAGTCTGTCATGCAGCAATTCAGGAAGAGGATTTTCAGGTCCAGAATGATTTTTTAATTCACCAAGTGCTCCAAGCCCATCTGCAGAGAGAAATTCGTCAAATGTCATAGGAAACATAAACATAGAATGTATTCTTCCGACTCCGAATGTAGGCAGTTCATCCAAGGCAAATTCAAGCAATGAACCGGCTGCAGCAACATGAAGCTCCGGATAGTCCTCGCGGAAAAACCTGAGGCTTAATATCGCCTCGTGGCAATCCTGTATTTCGTCAAAGAAAAGGAGAGTCTCTCCAGGAATAATAGGTATTCCACACATTGCAGCAATCTGTACACATATCCTATGCACATCAAGTTCCCCTTGAAAAAGCGTCCTATATGACGGCTGTTTCTCAAAATTGATCTCGACATAATTCTTAAACGACTGCCCCAAATGCTGAACAGCACGTGATTTCCCAACCTGCCTTGCGCCTCTAAGAAGAAGAGGCTTATGGTCCTTTGCCTGTGCCCAATCCTGCAAATATTTGTCTATTATTCTTTCGTAATACATTACTTGCTGATTTTCTGCGCAATATACACACTTTTTGGAAAAATCCAAAGAAATAATTCAGTATTTTTTGGAAAAATCCAAAGAAATAATTCAGCTATTTCTGGGAAAATCCAAAGAAAAAACGGACGACCTGATGGCCGTCCGTAATAACAAAATAATGATTTTTCTATTTATTCAGCCTTAACGCCCCAAATAATAGCCCTTTTACCACATGTCTCTGTACTGAATTTAATTTCAGTATCAGCTGTAAGTACGGAAGTAAACTCATACTCAAAATAGACATCACTTTCAGTAACCGAAATTGTATAAGGAGAGGTTCCTGTAACACCGTCATTTGCAATAAGACTGCATGTCTTGATAACATCAGTTCCATTATACAACTCTATTGTCGCATTGCTGACACCTTTCCACGCAAGTGCATAGAAGCTAATCTTCTTTGTCCCAGCAGGGATGGTTGCAACAGCAGAACCGCCAAGTTTGGATGTTCCAAACTTAACATTTTCACCTGCTGGAGAAGATGAATCTACGCCATTAAGATTTATTACTCCATCAAGATACGCGCTTGAAAGAGAGCCCCACTTAACCTGAAGATCACCCGGAACCTCCGGAGTCTCTCCGCCCTCACCGGAATTGTGAGAAACATAGAAACATCCGTCAGCTTCGATGAGACCACCGTAAGAAGTCTTATAGCAAACAATCGTAAGTTCATCTCCTTCCTTGATACCAAGTTTGCCGAACTCACCTTTTGCTCCGCCCCATCCGGTCTTCACACCATAGACATAAACCTCAGTGTCACCGTCAATGAGGGCAAAATTTCCATACTGGTCAATATCCCATTTTGTACCTGACTCGGTGCTCTTACCTACCTTTCCGGAAATCCTGTACCATGCAGTCTTGTCGTCTGGAAGATTGCGGAAGTCAGCAAGTGAAATGTCAGTAACCTTGATATGCTCTTCAACAGAGACATTCTTGAGCTGAGGCTTACTGTTATAGGAAGTCTTAGGGCCAGTTACAGTAACAATATCACCTTCAATGATGCCCATTTCCTTCCATTTCTTGGTCTCACCGGCTGCATTGAGGACACCGTAGCAATATGTCTCACCTGTGGCATCCTTTACATAGATGTTTCCATACTCATTACCTTCATCCTTAGTGATATATCCAGTAAGACGATAGATAGTGGAGCCATCCTCTGCAGCATTGATTTCAGCAGCAGTCGCATCTATGATTGCACCGTCCTGATTTACAGTAAACTCAGCAGCACCGGCATATTCACCAAGATTTGCTGTTACCTTGACTGTTGCAGTCCTTGCTCCACCTTCATTATAATCATAGCTGAAATAAAGGGCTGTAGCATCATTGCCCTGATAATGAAGCCAGGAAGCATCTGTAGAGACTTTAATTGCATCTGCATTAATTGTTCCGGTTACGGTAAATTCACCAGCCTCCTTCTCAAAAGAAAATTCCGTTTCGTCAAGTTTGATAACCTCTGGAGCAGGATCCTCTGCCTTAACGAGGAAAGGAAGCACCCCCCCATCCTGCATTGCAGCATAGGCACCTGCTGAAGAATAACCAGTTGTGTACTGGAGGAACTTTGAAACAGTCTCATTGTTCACCATATATGTCTCTTCAGACTGCTGCTCTATAGTCCAGACATCAGCCTTTGATGCATCAGCTGTAAGATAGAAGTTATTATATTTTGCAGCCTGATAGATATAGCCTCCATTTGGAGTCTTGATATGGAATCCACCGTCACAAGCCTCAAAAGTATAGACAGAAGAAGCAGTTGAACTCAAAGCAGGAAACTCACCATTTGCATCAGCAGCATAGATATAACCATAGGAATTGTCATCGAAACCAAGTTCCAGGCCCTTGAGGGCAACCCATTTAGTGTCATGCTTGAACATAATCCAATAATCACCGGCCTCAAATGCAGGGAACTGAGGTTTCAGAGCAGGATCACCTGGATAAAAGACCTTGATGAACTGCACCCTTCCTGCAGCATCGATACGAATCTCTGCAGAAAGATCGTCCTTACCCATTTCTGTACGGGTAAAAGTAAGTTTATAGTCTCCTGCAGTTCCGCTTGTCGGAGATACCTCCAGACCAGCTGGAATCGTCTCGGAGTCAATTTCCCAATCTACGGTTGCCGTCATATTGACAACATTGTCGAGTTCCTCGATCCTTGATGTCTCACCTTCAGTCACAACCTTTGCAAGAGGAATGTATGACCTGTCAACCTTTATGACATCAAGCTCGACTGGGAGTTTTGCTGTACATCCTGCCAATACAGCAACTGCTGCGGCAAAGGATGTCAATATATTTTTAAGTTTCATATAATATCTTTTGCTATTAGTTGAACATGTACTTGATACCTATAGAAGCATACCAGCACTGGCCAAGGCTTGTATAAGGCACAAATGTCTGGGTAGACCCATTTATGGCTGCCGGGGTAGAGAATACCGGATAGCCATCTACATCTGCACCCTCATATTTGAGGATACGAGCCTCATCACCTATTGCAGGATTCAGATACTTCGAAACTCCCCATTTATTGTTGAAAAGGTTCAGAATGTTCTTCACATCAAAGCAAAGCTGAATCTTGCTCACGTTCTTCTGTCCCTTTATTACGAAGTCATGCTTATAGCTGAAATCAAGTCTGTGTACCCATGGAGAGTAGACGCTGTAAGCCTCAGCATACTGTCCCTGGTGTTTGCTCAAATACTTGTCCTTGTGTACATAATCCAGGAAACGTGCGGCATCATCCTCACTCTTGAAGCGGAAAGAGCCATCAGCAACCTGCTGGTCAGTAGGAATATAAATAGAATCATAGGCATAGCCGTCACCATTCATGTCGTTGGTAAGCATATATGAATAGTTGTAGCCACCTCTCCATGTCTCATAAATGAGGCTATAGTGATTATTTCCTTTATCCTTATAGTTAAGAGAAGCCACAAAGCGATCCGGAGTTACATACTGCGAATTATGAAGCGGAATACGGTTAGGGCCCGCTGTAGTAGGAACGTATGTAAATGCGGACTCGGCATTAGATCCAGGCATACCTGTTACATCCTTACTTACAGAATGAGTATAAGATGCACTGATTGTCAAATCCTTGACAGGAGTCATATTGACAGAAGCCGCTGTTGACCAGCCGTATCCACGGCTTGTATTCTCAAGAACGAAAGCCTTTGTTCCCTGACGGAAAGAAGCCGGGAAGATAGGACGGTTGTCAACTCCGTTGAATTTAGGGAAACCCTCTGACGGAAGAATGCTCCAGTCAGAAATGCATACTCCATTGACAGTCTTGTTATAAATACCCTCCACTGACACAGAGAACGGGAATGAAGTAGGGAAGCTGTAGTCAATGGCAAGAGAAGTCTTCCATACCTGAGGCATCTTGAACTTAGGGTCAACACCGCATATTGCTGATGGGATAGCCCCGTCTTCCGGCTTGATTGTATCCGGAAAGCCCATTGCTGTCAATTTATTTCTCAGAGCATCAGAAGAAGTTATCAGACCTCCCTTGAACTCATTGAGGATTGCGTTCATATCTCCATAATTCTTGCGTACTGCTTCTGGCAAATTGTTGTACTTGGTGCCAGGACCGAGCTGTGCCTGATACTGTACCATACCTCCGTTTGTAGGCATATTGGTGAAGAACACGAGAGGAAGACGTCCGGAGAAGAGACCTGAACCACCACGGAGCTTAAGGCTCTTGTCACCAAGAATATCCCAGGTGAAACCAATACGTGGAGAGAAAGTCACGCTGGCATTAGGCCATTTGCCAGTATCTATACTGCGCTCTTTTCCCTTTTCGTCTTTATATTTTTGTTCAAGAATAGCCTGGTTAGTCATCAGGTCCTGATTGTCAAAGAAGAGGCCATCAATACGGAGACCATAGGTAAGCTTGAACTTATCATTTGCCTGCCATTCATCCTGTGCATAGATTCCTGCCTTGTAGAAACGGACACGCGCAGCGGGATTCTTTTCTCCGCCATAGCCGTATGTAAGGCAGACAATCTCAGGAGTCGCTCCATTGATAAAGTCATCAACTGATTTGTAGCGGTAATAACCTGTTCCATTTCTCATATAGGCATTGTCTGCCATCTGGTACTCGAAATTGATACCTCCTGTAACCTTATGGTTACCTCCGAAATAAGTAAGGTCATCCTTTACATTGAACACATTATTGTGCACACCGTTGTTCCATGTGAAAAGCTCATATCCGAGAGCCATATAGTTGTTTGACTGTGTGTCGTCAAGAATGTCTATGAATGGGAATGGATCTGAGTTTGTTCCGCGCACATCATCAAGCTTTGAGAACGTAGCCAGGAACTGGTTGGACAGTTTGTCACTGATACGGCTGTTAAGGTCTACAGAGACTGTGCTGACAAGATTCTGCATCGAATACATAGAGTTTGCAAACGACATTGAATATTGCGACATACGATAGCCCGACATACGTGTACCACCGTCCATTGATGTTCCGTTAGGACTATTCCAGACATTGTTGAGAGTATAGTTATAACGTACAGCAAGATGATGGTTGTCAGTTATATTCCAGTCAATCCTAGCAAGAGCCTTTATATTGCTTTCATTTGCAGGGAAAGATGTCCAGGAACCGGTATCATATCCGTATTTTTCCTTTACAAAATTGGAAACCCTCTCCAGATCTGCAAGAGTCGTACGGGATATATATTGAGATGAATTAGCCTCTCCATCCTCTGAGCCTCTCCATCTGTTTACAACTGACGGAATTGCAGAATATTCAAAGTTGACAAAGAAAAAGAGTTTATTCTTTACAATAGGTCCTCCGAGAGTAAATCCATATGTAGTAGTCCTGTTTTTGTTACGCGCACCGCTGATTTGCTCACCGTAGATTGCATCTCCCTGCATATTCTCATTCTTATGATAAATGTATGCAGATCCCTTGAATGTGTTTGTACCAGACTTGGTTATGGCGTTTACTCCACCACCGATAAAGTTAGTCTGACGTACGTCAAATGGAGAAATTACAACCTGCAGCTCATCAATTGCATCAAGGGAGATAGGGCTTCCACCACCAGGGAGGTTTGAGCTAAGACCGAAGTTGTTGTTGAAGTTCGCGCCGTCGACTGTGAAGTTGGCAGTACGTCCATCAGCACCAGCGAACGTCATTCCGTTACCGCCGTATGGAGAAAGACGGGTAACGTCCGTGATGCTCCTGCTTACAGTAGGAAGCTCGGTAATCTGCTTGTTGGAGATGTTTGTAGCAGCACCTGTCTTCTCTGCTGAGAATTTTGAAGCCGGAGCTGCAATTACCATCGCTTCGCTCAACATCTCCGAATCCTCTTTCAAGGTTCCGTTCAATGAGAATGTCTCAGCGAGCTGCAGGGTTACATCTGTATATGTAAGTCCCTGGTATCCTAGGCATGATACTGCCACTGTGTAAGGTCCACCGGTACGCATACCGTTAATTGTGTAACGGCCTTCTGCATTCGTCACGACACCATAGACAGTTCCGGAAGGAGTATGTGTAGCGAGAACCGCTGCACCGATTACCGGCAAGCCTTCGTTGTCTGTGATTCGTCCGGCGAGGGAAGAAGTTGTGACCTGCGCAATAGCAGATACACTCACCAAAATTGCCGCTCCTAGAGAAAGCAGCAATCGCTTAAACGATTGTTTCATAGCGTTTTAATAGTTTGTAAAAGAGTTATAACGTTGCGAAGATAGCATTTTTTATCGGTGTGCAAAAATAAATATGCCTTTGCAACAAATTATTAACCTTTTCGTAACATTGGATTATACATGAAGAACCGTATACCGTTGAAAGTTATATATTATAACAAGGGTGTCCCAAAAGCAAAGTCTACTTTTAGGGCACCCTTGGTCAGACACATATCCATGTTTCCCGGACAGCCTCCATAAAGGCATCCCGTATCTGCCGTTACATATCTGCAATGAAGCTTGCTATACGGTTGTATCCAGTCTTCTCATCCCACACTCCCTTGCTCGCAACCCGGACACTGAAATCAGGATTGTCATGCAGGGCAGGTGAAATATCCGGCAGATTCAGATAAAGCGTATACTGCTCACCTGGCTTCAGAGAGTCAGGAAGCACAATTTTCTCATCCCATTCATAATGATGGCATCCTTTCCAGTCACGCGGATCCTTTCCTGAGACAAAGACATATTTCTCGGAAGCATCATTCTCATTGACAAGGACCAGTTCAATTCTACGCTCGTTTATAATGGAAGCAAAGCCATAGTTGCTCAGGCACATCTTCATGGTCAGGCTGCCTCCGGCCCTGAAATGGCCATAGAAAGATGCACCATTGAAGACAAGGCGGTAGCCGACCCTGCTGACAAGGTCATCATGGCAGCCTTCTTCCCTCCAGACCTCAGGAGCCTGCCATGCATAATTCCTCAGATAGGAGAAATGGAATCTGCGAAGATGGATATTGGAATTTTCACACCCGCAGTATTCATAGATTCCTTCCATAGGGCAGGTTTCACCTCCTATCGACATGTAGTTTCCGTCACGCTCCCATAGCCTCTTGTCATAGTCATTGCTGAATGTACCTCCATCAGAGCCGCTTGCAAGGACGCAGTCATCATGACCGGCGAGACGTGCATTGTATGACCCGTCAAATGCTGTCTCCACAGAAAGCGAGTCCCCCCATTTATAGCCGGATTCACTGATTTTCGCCAGTATACTCCTCTTCTGTCCCGGAGTCCGGAGCGCAACCTGACGGCTTACAGGAACATTGTCAAGAAGCGCCTTGACAACCGCTGCCCTGTCATCAGGAGAATTGAGGTTGGTTGAAGTATGCCATTCACCATATATGCCGACCAGGCCTGCCTGCACAACATATATCACATCCTGATATTCATGCCAGATTGGAGCCAGCTGCTCTATATGTCTGAGGACCCATTTCAGCTCCGGGTCCTGTACAGGCCATTTGTCACTCCATGAATAGGCATGGCGCAACACAACCTTTGTCCCTGCCAGGCGTTCATTTTCAAAGTGCTGTCTCAGGACATTCAATGCAGCCTCGGAAATGTCGCTCTCAAGAAAATCACAGAGATAGACCCCGACATAATGGAGAGTTATATTCATCTTCCTTGCTGCAGAGAGGGACTCGACTGATCTCGGTTCAGGTATGGAGCCGTCCTTGAAATGGTATTCAAAGAAATCATACGCACCTCTCTCCGGATTACAGAAATCCGATGCATCATACCTGTATTCAACAGAATACTCAAACGGCGGCTCCGGAGCCACGAAATGCTGGACATCCCCGTCAAGATTCTCTATAGGCCATCCATAAAGTTCTGTCACACGGTCAATTTCCACAGGTTCCTCAGGAATAGGCTTCACAACATCCTTGTCACATGCAGGGCAGCAAAGCAAGGCAGCAACAGCCTGCAATACATTTATAATCTTCTTCATATCTCTTTGTTTTTTTCATGGTCGTCATTTGGCAAGAGGAACAGTAAATCCGCATCTTGCAGGAACTACAATATGGTCATTGTAAGCGTTATATTGAAAGTTGAAAGTTATTCCAATGATTGCCTCACCAGTATCCCCAAGGCATTTCCTGTCTATGACGAAAGTATAGAAGAACAAATCATCAGCGACCTGGCCATCGCCTGCCGCATAATTCTCCCAACCGGTCTCTACTGCAGTCCGGAAACTGTCTCCTGGCTTTGACACATCATGCACTTCCGGAGTCCATCTTTGAGGCGTTCCATTGTCGGAACAGCGTCCATAGATGAGGACATCATAGCCTTTCGGGGATTTCGAGAGTGCCCATCCGCCTCCCTGGCCTTCATGTATACCATCTGTATCAAGCCAGATTCCGAGATGGTTCAGATAGTCATGACGGGTGTTTTCCGTACCTTTCTCAAATATCTTTGTCAAGTCCACTTCGACATATCCATATAGGTATTCAGAATCAGAAGTGAATTTCACGCACTTTGTACCGCGTTCAAACTGTGTGTCAGTCCCCCTGTCAGCCTCAGCTATGCACTTCCAGAATTCAAGGTCTGTCTTCAGTAGAGTCCCTATATCCACAGGGTCCGGATCTGGGTCCGGTTCAGGATCTGGGCCTGGGTCAGGTGCAGGCTCCTCTGTACCGTCAATATCATATTCTATCTCATCGCCATTGCCAAGCCTAAGCATAAAGCCGGTCCTGTCAGGAATTACGGTATAGTCTGTATATCCACCTGAGTCAAACGAAATTCCAAGACAGACCTCATCCATATCGTCTATTCCGAGACGCACTCTGTCAACAGTGAAAGTATAGCGGAAAATATTGTCCTCCAGCATTCCCATGCCGGTCCCGGCATTAATCCATCCACCTGCAACCGGATCTGTCTGCCCGAAAGTATCTCCACCCATGCTTACATCATAGACAGCAGGTTTCCAGTCCTGTGGCTCCGCACAGTCCGAGCATTTGCCCCGCAGAAGCTTGTCAAAGCCCTTTGGAGAGGCACTCATGAACCATCCTCCTCCCTGTCCATCGTGGACATCATCGGTATCAAGCCATACACCGAGAGTATTCAGATATTCAGGAGATTTCTTGCCTGTCCTTGATAGGACCTTTGACGTGTCAATCTCAACATAGCCGTAGATATACCTGGAATCAGAGCATAGCTTGACGCATCTTGTCCCACGTTCAAAACTGAGTTCCTGGCGTTTGCGTGGCCTCACGTCTTCCCACCAGGAGAAATCTGACTTGACATGATTCAGGATTTCGGTCTCATCATACTCGTCTACTGGATCATCCGGTATCTCCGGCTGCGGCAGCGGATTGACAAGAGGAGGTTCTGTCTCGTCCTCAAGGATTGTGGCGTCCTCACATCCAGCTATGCCTAAGCATAGGAAAAAAGGCATAGAAAAGGCGGCAATGGCCCTGGTCACAGAAATTGATTTCTTTCTCATAAAGCATCAGTGTTATTAATACGATGCCTATAAGACTGAATCTATGTTAAAATACCCTAAACTGCAAATGAAAAAATTCCATCATGTAAATGGAGCGGATAAAAAAATGGACCAGCCACCATGGCCGGTCCAATGATATTTAAATACAATATGTATTTCTGACTACTCTGCTGCTGGAGTCTCAGCTGCAGGTGCCTCAGCGGCCTTCTTTGCACGGCTACGGCGTGTTGCAGGCTTCTTTGTCTCCTTCTTTCCTGAAGCAAGAGCTGCCTCATTGAAGTCAACCAGCTCGATGAGAGCCATGTCTGCACCGTCTCCCTGACGGAAGCCGGTCTTAAGTACACGTGTATATCCGCCTGGACGCTCTGCAATCTTAGGAGCGACTGTAGAGAACAGCTCCTTGACAGCATACTTGTTCTTCAGATAGCTGAAGACAACACGGCGAGAGTGTGTCGTATCCTCCTTTGACTTTGTGATAAGAGGTTCTACATAAACCTGCAAAGCCTTTGCCTTGGCAACAGTCGTCTGGATTCTCTTGTTGAGAATGAGGGAAGTAGCCATATTTGCGAGGAGGGCCTTGCGGTGACCACTCTTGCGGCCAAGGTGGTTGATTGCTTTATTGTGCCTCATACTTTATAGGATCTTTTTCTTTGGTTCAATATTATACTTGGTAACATCCATTCCGAATGTAAGCTTCATCTTCTCGACGAGGAGATCGATTTCGCTGAGTGACTTCCGTCCGAAGTTCCTGAACTTCATCAGTTCAGACCTTGAATATGAAACAAGGTCAGCAAAAGTATCGATATCCGCAGCCTTGAGACAGTTGTAGGCCCTTACAGAAAGTCCCATGTCCGAAAGCTTTGTAAGAAGAAGATGCCTCATGCGGAGTGACTCCTCATCAAGTTCCTTTGAATCAGACTCGATTGCGCTCTCAAGGGAAAGCTTCTTGTCGTCTGTAAACAATTTGAAATGGTAGATGAGGATGTTTGCAGCCTCCTGGAGAGCATTGCTTGGAGTGATTGAACCGTCGGTTACAATCTCAAGGTTCAATTTCTCATAGTCAGTCTTCTGCTCGACACGCCAGTTGTCCGCAGACCAGTTTACATTCACGATTGGAGTGTAGCTTGCATCAACAGGAATAGTTCCGATAGGAGTATTCTCATCCCTGTTCTCGTCAGCAGGGACGAAACCACGGCCTTTGTTGATGTTAAGGGTAATCTCCAGTTTAACTGACGGTTCAAGGAAGCAGATATGCTGCTCTGGATTCAACACCTGGAAAGAAGACAATCCTTTTGAGATATCCTCTGCGGTGAATTCCTGCTTACCGCTGATCACGATGTTTGCCACCTCGGAATCTACAGTCTCCACCATTCTTTTGAATCTCACCTGCTTAAGGTTAAGGATGATGTCCTGCATACCTTCAATCACGCCCGGGATTGTAGCGAACTCATGGTCCACTCCCGAAATCTTGACTGAATTGATAGCAAAACCTTCCAGAGATGACAGCAGAATGCGGCGGAGGGCGTTGCCGATGGTCTGTGCGTATCCAGGCTCAAGAGGCCTGAACTCGAAATGGCCAACGGTATCGGTTCCTTCGAGCATTATCACCTTGTCAGGTTTCTGAAATGCTAAGATTGCCATGTCTAATTCTTGTTAGGTGTTAATTATTACTTAGAATACAACTCGACGATAAGCTGCTCGTTGATTGTCTCAGGTATCTCCTCCCTTACAGGGACATTGAGATATTTTCCGGTAAGAGACTTTGCATCAAATTCAAGCCATGAATATCTTGATGCTGAAGCTACGCTTGCTGCGATAACCTCAAGGCTCTTTGACCTCTCCCTTACTGCAACAACATCACCAGCCTTGACGAGAGCTGAAGGGATGTTGCAGACAGCACCATTCAAAGTAATGTGACGATGGGATACCAGCTGCCTTGCTGCTGCCCTTGTAGGGGCAATGCCGAGACGGTAGACAATGTTGTCCAGACGTGACTCAAGAAGGATGATAAGGTTCTCACCTTTCTGTCCCTTCATGCGGGAAGCCTTCTCGTAGAGGTTACGGAACTGTCTCTCAAGCAGACCGTATGTGTATTTAACTTTCTGTTTCTCTTTCAGCTGAGTTCCATACTCAGATGATTTCTTGCGCTTTCTTGCCAGACCGTGCTGTCCCGGAGGATAATTCCTTTTCTCAAAGTCCTTATCTGTACCGAAAATCGGCTCACCGAATTTACGCGCAATCTTTGTACTTGGTCCAGTATATCTTGCCATAGTAATCTATCTTTAAGAATTGTTACAAAATTAAACTTTACGACGGCCTTTTGGTCTACAGCCATTGTGTGGCATAGGAGTGACGTCGATAATCTCTGTAACTTCGATACCTGCACCATGGATAGTCCTGATAGCAGACTCACGTCCGGCTCCCGGACCCTTCACATAGGCCTTCACCTTGCGGAGACCAAGGTCATATGCAACCTTGGCAGCATCAGCGGCAGCAACCTGGGCTGCATATGGAGTGTTCTTCTTTGAACCCCTGAAACCGCTCTTGCCTGCAGAAGACCAGCTGATAACCTGTCCTATGTTGTTAGTAAGAGAAATGATGACGTTGTTGAAGGTCGATGAAATATGAGCCTCGCCATAAGCGTCAACCTTGACAACTCTCTTTTTACTTGTTGTTGTTTTCTTTGCCATAGTTCATCCCGATTATTTAGTTGCCTTCTTCTTGTTGGCAACAGTTTTCTTCTTACCCTTTCTTGTACGGGCGTTATTCTTGGTGCTCTGTCCGCGTACAGGAAGACCGTTACGATGACGGATTCCCCTGTAGCATCCGATATCCATGAGACGCTTGATGTTCATCTGGATAGTAGAACGGAGCTCACCCTCAATCTTGTACTCCTCAGAGATGAGGTTACGGATTCCGGCGATCTGCTCGTCGTTCCAGTCACCTACCTTTGTGTCAAAGTCGATCTCCAGCTTGGAAAGAATCTTCCTCGCAGAGCTGCGGCCGATTCCGAAGATATAGGTAAGTCCTATCTCTCCTCTTTTGTTATTAGGTAAATCAACACCGGCTATACGTGCCATAATCTATTATTACTTAATTTGTTATACAATTAAATTATCCCTGGCGCATCTTGAACTTAGGGTTCTTTTTGCAAATCACGTAAAGACGTCCTTTACGCTTTACGATCTTGCAGTCTTCGCTGCGCTTCTTGATGGATGCTTTTACTTTCATTATCGTAAATTTTTATTTGTATCTGAAAGAAATTCTTCCTTTTGATAAATCATAAGGTGACATTTCCACCCTCACCCTGTCGCCAGGAAGAATCTTGATGTAGTTCATCCTCATCTTTCCTGAGATATGGGCAATGATGACATGCCCGTTTTCCAATTCTACCTTGAACATTGCATTGGGAAGAGTTTCAGTAATTACTCCTTCCTGTTCGATTGCTGATTGTTTCGGCATAAAATATCACTTAAAATTTAACATCCTTTTTCAATAAACTCAAAGGTCGACAGAACTTCAGGGACACCCTTTCTGACAACAACCGTAAGTTCATAGTGAGCCGACTTCATGTGGTCCGCCGTGTGTACTGCCCAACCATTTCTAGCTAAATACACACCTCTGGTACCGGCATTTACCATAGGCTCAATACATATAGTCATCCCATCGGCAAGCTTTGCACCGCGTCCAGGGCGGCCATAGTTAGGCACACCTGGATTCTCGTGCATCTTTGTACCGATTCCATGTCCTTCCAATTCCCGGACTACGGAGAACCCGAATGACTCGACATACGACTGCACCGCGTGTCCAATGTCTCCTGTCCTGTTCCCGTCAACAGCTGTCTCAATGCCCTTGTAGAGCGAGGCCTTTGTAACATCAAGGAGCTTTCGGGTATCGGCGTCCACTTCCCCGACAGGGAAAGTGTAGGCCGAATCTCCGTTATAACCTTTGTACAAAGTGCCGCAGTCTACAGAAACGATGTCGCCCTCCTTAAGGACATAGTCTGACGGAAAACCGTGGACTACTACATCATTCACAGACATGCACAACGCTGCGGGAAAACCTTCATAACCGAGGAAACTTGGTATAGCTCCGTGGTCACGGATAAAGGTCTCGGCTACCTTATTCAACTCAAGAGTTGTCACACCTGGGGCAACCAGCTTACCGACCTCCGCCAATGTCTTTGAAACGAGAATGGCATTCTCGCGCATCAGCTCTATCTCTTCCTCTGTCTTAGGCTTTACCATCTTCCAAAGAACTTTATTGAAACTACATTCCGGAACGTCCTTTCAGACGGCCGGTCTTCATCAATCCGTCGTAGTGACGCATGAGAAGATAACTCTCGATCTGCTGGAGAGTATCAAGCACAACACCGACAAGGATCAGGAGGGAAGTACCTCCGTAGAAGCTTGCAAACTGGTTGTTTACTCCAAGCATCATTGCGATAGCAGGGAGAATAGCGATAAGTGCAAGGAAAACTGAGCCTGGCAGGGTAACCCTTGACATGATTGAGTCAAGATACTCTACAGTCTTCTTTCCTGGCTTCACTCCAGGTATGAATCCGCCATTCTTCTTCATTTCCTCTGCCATCATTGTCGGGCTGACAGTGACTGCAGTATAGAAATATGTGAAGATGACAACGAGAAATCCGAATATCAGGTTATACCATACTCCGGTATAATTGCTCAAGGTTGCAGCAAGTCCGCGTGTTGCATCGAACTTTGAGAAAATCAGCGGGAAGAGCATAAGTGCCTGTGCAAAGATGATAGGCATTACACCGGCCGCATTGATTTTCATCGGGATGAAGTTGCGGACACCACCATACTGCTTGTTTCCTACAACTCTCTTTGCATACTGTACAGGCACCCTTCTTACACCCTGCACGAGTGCAATCGCTGCGATGAACACAAAGAAAAGGATAACAAACTCTACAACAAGGAGAAGCAGACCACCAGTAGTGCTGTTCAGTTTCTCACCGATTTCTGCTGTGAGTGCGTATGGAAGGCGCGCAACAATACCAATCATGATGATGAGTGATATACCGTTGCCCAGTCCCCTGTCTGTAATACGCTCGCCAAGCCACATCACGAACATTGTCCCTCCGATGAGGATCGCAGTTGAGACGAGGTTGAACACAAAGTTGCTCCAGCCGAGCCTGTTGACTGCAAGGAATGCCTCAGCAGGAATCTGGCTGTGGAGAGATGCCATATAGGCAGGTCCCTGGATGCAGAGAATCAGAATGGTAAGATACCTTGTCAGCTGATTCATCTTTCTGCGTCCGCTTTCGCCCTCCATCTGGAGTTTCCTGAAATAAGGGACGAAAACGCCGAGCAGCTGGATGACGATAGACGCCGAGATGTACGGCATCACACCCAGTGCAAAGATTGAAGCGTTACCGAATGCTCCTCCCGAGAACATGTTCAGCAGGCCGACAAGACCTTCCGAAGAGTTGCTCTGGAGATTGGCAAGCAGTGTTGAGTCTATGCCAGGAAGCACAATAAAGCATCCGAGGCGATAAACCAACAGCAGGAGGACAGTATACACTATCCTCTTGCGTAGCTCCTCAATCTTGAAGATGTTCTTGATTGTCTGAATAAATTTCTTCATCTCTACTCAATTGTATTCGTTTTTCCTCCGGCAGCCTCAATCTTTGCTATTGCTGATTTAGAGAAAGCGTGTGCTGTTACATCCAGTTTGGCTGTAAGCTCACCGTTGCCGAGGATCTTCACGAGCTGGTTCTTTGAGATGAAGCCTGCCTCCATGAGAGTCTCAACAGTTATTGTATCAACATTTGTCTTCTCTGCAAGTGCCTGGAGAACGCTTACATTGATACCCTTGTACTCAACTCTGTTAGGGTTGGTAAATCCGAATTTAGGAAGACGACGCTGGATAGGCATCTGGCCACCCTCAAATCCGATCTTGTGTGAATATCCGGAACGTGCCTGTGCTCCCTTGTGTCCACGGGTTGATGTTCCGCCGTGTCCTGAGCCCTCGCCGCGTCCGATTCTCTTCACTCTTTTTGTAGAACCTTCTGCTGGTTTCAAATTATGTAATTTCATCTGTCAGTCCTCCCTATTTAGTTTCCTCTACAGTTACAAGGTGAAGAACCTTCTCAAGCATACCTGAAGTAACAGGAGTAAGTTCTACCTCTACAGTCTGGTGCAGCCTATGGATACCGAGAGACTGGAGATTTGCTATCTGCCTCTTGGTTGCACCGTTCTTGCTCTTTATCTGGGTTATCTTAACTTTTGCCATGTCTGTATCCTCCTTTAACCTTTGAATACTCTGCTCATAGGAATACCACGAAGTCCGGCAACAGTATAGGCATCCCTCATCTCAACAAGCGCGGCAACAGTTGCCTTCACGAGGTTGTGAGGGTTTGATGAACCTTTTGATTTTGCAAGCACGTTCTGTACTCCGACTGACTCGAATACGGCACGCATCGCACCACCGGCCTTTACTCCTGTACCAGGGGCAGCCGGTTTCATGAATACGCGTGCACCGCCGAATTTAGCCTCCTGCTCATGAGGAATAGTCTTGTTGAGAACAGGAACCTTTACAAGATTCTTCTTTGCATCCTCTATTCCCTTTGAAATTGCAGTAGTGACCTCATTGGCTTTACCAAGACCATAGCCTACAACGCCGTTCTCGTCACCTACAACAACAATGGCTGCAAAGCTGAAGTGACGACCACCCTTAGTAACCTTTGTCACTCTCTGGATGGCTACCAATCTGTCTTTAAGCTCAAGATCAGATGTCTTTACTCTTTTAACATTTGTATTTGCCATAGTCCTTGATTAGAATATTAGGCCACCTTCACGGGCAGCATCAGCCAAACTTTTAACTCTTCCATGATAAAGGTAGCCTCCACGGTCGAAAGAGATAGTGGTGATACCCTTTGCGAGAGCACGCTCAGCAATCTTCTTTCCTACGATTGCAGCAGCATCCTTTCCACATTTGCCCTTGCACTCAGCGGCAAGTTCCTTGTCATTTGAAGCGGCAGCTACAAGTGTAATACCCTTCAAATCATCAACAACCTGTACGTAAATCTGTTTGTTGCTTCTGAAGACAACCATTCTTGGCCTCTCAGCAGTACCATTGACGACTTTGCGTATACGGTAGTGAATTCTTTTTCTTCTCTGTAATTTATTCAATGCCATAACTCAAACCTCCTATTATTTAGCACCTGCTGACTTGCCGGCCTTACGACGAAGCTGTTCGCCGACGAACTTGATACCTTTACCCTTATATGGCTCAGGCTTACGCAGAGAACGGATCTTGGCTGCGACCTGTCCGATAAGCTGTTTGTCATTACTTCTGAGGATAAGGACAGGGTTCTGTCCCTTCTTGACCTCAGCTGCCTCAGCCTTGATTTCAGCCGGGAGCATAAAATGGACATCGTGTGAGAATCCGAGGGCGAACTCGAGAGTCTGTCCCTTGACCTCTACACGGTAACCCACACCGACAAGCTCCTGACGGATTTCGTATCCCTCTGACACACCGACAACCATGTTGTGGATCAGTGCACGGTAAAGTCCGTGGAGTGAACGATGTCTAGGAAGATCTGTAGGACGGGTCAATTTAACTTCATTTCCCTCAAGGGTGACAGTGATGTCTGAGTCAACCTTCTGGCTCAGTTCACCCTTAGGTCCTTTAACCTTAACCACGTTTCCTGGGAGAACCTCAACGGTCACCCCAGCTGGAAGGTGTACAGGCAATTTACCAATTCTTGACATTACTTGGATTCTTTTAGATTAGTAAACATAACATATAACCTCACCGCCTACGTTAAGCTCCCTGGCCTCTTTGTCGGTGATGATTCCCTTTGATGTTGAAAGGATAGCGATTCCGAGTCCATTGAGGACGCGCGGCATGTTCTCCACATCAGTGTACTTCCTGAGACCTGGCTTGGACACACGCACAATCTTCTTGACAGCGGCTGTCCTGGTCTGAGGATGATACTTCAAGGCAATCTTGATTGTGTTGCAGGGAGTTCCCTCAACAAGCTTGTAGCTGAGGATGTATCCCTTCTCGCAAAGGATCTTGGTAATCGCCATCTTCATCTTTGAAGAAGGGATTTCAACGATCTTCTTACCGGCGAGGTAAGCATTGCGAACCCTTGTCAGATAATCTGCAATTGGATCAGTCATTTCTTTTGTTTTTTGTAGAACCGGCGTCTGGTGACGCCCGATATCCAATGGTTAATAAAATTTTATGTTGGCATCCGGGCCTTTCAGCCAGGAATGGCCTGTCGTTTTACCAGCTTGCCTTCTTTACGCCAGGGATGAGTCCGTTGCTTGCCATCTCACGGAACTGGATACGGCTGATACCGAACTTCCTCATATAACCCTTAGGTCTTCCGGTGAGAGAACAGCGGTTGTGCATACGGCAAGGGCTTGAGTTCTTGGGAAGCTTGTCAAGAGCAGCCCAGTCTCCAGCCTCTTTGAGGGCTTTCCTCTTTTCGGCGTACTTTGCAACTAATTTCGCGCGTTTTACCTCGCGGGCTTTCATTGATTCTTTTGCCATCTTGTTCTCCTTTAGTTGTTATGTTTCTTGAAAGGCAGACCGAATTCGCGGAGAAGCGCATGAGCCTCCTCATCAGTCTTGGCTGTAGTTACGAAAGTGATCTCCATTCCGAGAATCTTTGTAATCTTGTCGATGTCGATTTCAGGGAAGATAATCTGCTCCTTGATACCGAGAGTATAGTTTCCCTTTCCGTCCATCTTCTCAGAGATTCCGTTGAAGTCCCTGATACGTGGGAGAGAGATGCGGATAAGCCTCTCAAGGAACTCGTACATCTTCACATCACGGAGAGTAACCTTTACTCCGATAGGCATTCCCTTGCGAAGCTTGAAGTTTGAAATATCCTTCCTTGATGCAGTTGCGACAGCCTTCTGTCCAGTGATTGCTGAAAGTTCCTGCTGAGCAACGTCAACGAGTTTCTTGTCTCCGGTAGCGTCGCCGACACCCTGGTTGATGGTTATTTTAACGAGCTTTGGAACCTGCATTACCGTAGAGTAAGAGAATTCCTTCATGAGCTTGTCTATGATCTGCTCCCTGTACATCTTCTTGAGATCAGGAACATATCCTGCAGCTACCTTAGCCTGCTCTTTGGTTGTTGTCTTCTTTGCTGCCATTATTTAATCTCCTCTCCAGATTTTTTTGAATAACGAACCTTCTTTCCGTCAACAAACTTGTAGCCTACCCTTGTCGGGCCACCCTTTGAAGGGTCTACCAGCTGAAGATTGGAAATATGGATCCCTGCCTCTTGCTTAATAATACCGCCCTGAGGATATTTAGGGCTTGGCTTTGTGTGCTTGCTGACCATGTTGACTCCCTCAACGATGACACGGTCCTTTGCAGTGATCACCTCAAGCACCTTACCGGTCTTTCCCTTGTCGTTACCGGCATTGACAAAAACGGTGTCGCCTTTTTTAATATGGAATTTTTTCATAATGCTTACTTGTTAGAGGACCTCCGGTGCCAGTGATACGATTTTCATATAGTTCTCACGAAGCTCCCTTGCAACAGGGCCGAAGATACGTGTTCCACGGACCTCACCTGAGTTGTTGAGAAGGACGCAAGCGTTATCATCGAAACGGATGTATGAGCCGTCCGCCCTACGGATCTCTTTCTTGGTGCGCACTACCACAGCCTTTGATACTGAACCTTTCTTGGCATCCCCTCCAGGGATAGCGCTCTTGACTGCAACGACAATCTTGTCGCCCACCTTTGCATAACGGCGGCGAGTACCACCCAACACACGGATACAAAGAACTTCCTTTGCACCGCTGTTGTCTGCAACCTGTAAACGTGTTTCCTGCTGTATCATTGCTATTTAACTTTTTCTACGATTTCTACTAGTCTCCAGTTCTTTGTCTTGCTGAGCGGACGGGTCTCCATGATACGCACTGTATCGCCCTCACTGCACTCGTTCTTCTCGTCCTGAGCGACAAACTTTGTGGTCTGTTTTACGAATTTTCCGTAGATCGGATGCTTCTTCTGAGTCTTTACTGCAACCACGATGGTCTTGTCCATCTTGTTGCTGACCACAACTCCTATTCTTTCTTTACGAAGATTTCTTTCCATCAGAATGCAAGTTTTAGTTCTGTTTTTCCTTTTCAGCAAGGATTGTCATCATGCGTGCGATATCCTTCCTGCTTTTCTTGATCTTTGACGTGTCCTCTAATGGAGAAATCGTATGGTTTATCTTCATTGTATCAAGGGCTGCTTTCTCAACCTCGATACGGTCACGCAGATCTGCGATTGACATTTCGCGTATTTCAGATGCTTTCATTTCCTTTCCCCATTAAATTATTCAACATAGTCTCTGCGGACAACGAACTTCGTAGTCACAGGAAGCTTCTGTGCGCCAAGACGGAGAGCCTCTTTTGCAATCTCCATAGGAACACCCTCTGCCTCAATAATGATACGGCCTGGAGTGATAGGGCATACGAATCCCTCCGGATTACCCTTACCTTTACCCATACGCACCTCGGCAGGCTTCTTGGTGTAAGGCTTGTCAGGGAACACCCTGATCCAGATCTTACCCTCACGTTTCATGTAACGTACAACAGCCTGACGTGCAGCCTCGATCTGACGACCTGTAAGCCAACAATTTTCCAAGGTCTTGATGCCGAAAGAACCGAACGCAAGCTGGTTGCCTCTCTGGGCAATTCCCTTCATGCGGCCTTTCTGCTGCCTTCTAAATTTTGTTTTCTTTGGTTGTAACATTGTTCTATTACTTTATAATTAAATTTCGTTGTTCCCCTTAAATAATTGAGCTTCAGCTGGTTGGGCGGACTTCTCCCCAATTAAGGGAGTGCAAAGTTAGCAAAAATTCTTGAATTGCAAATCTTTTTTTAAGAAATTTCCACACATTTTCGACCGAAAATTCTGATAGCTAATTTTTGGTTTATCAATAATTTACAGAACATGATTAAATTTTTATTCCTGCATTTTCGACCTGACAGTAAACAGCGAGGTCCCGGGACACCTGAAGACACCGAAAGAAAAATTATACCTATATTTGCAGGATGCGCAATTTTCCGGGACATATCATGAAATTACTGTGCCTTGCGGCTACGGCAGGAGGTCTGTGCCATGCACAGGACAGGACCGGACAGTCTGGCAGGACAGACAGCGGCAAGGAGAGACAGGAGCAGAATGTAACGCCGCAGCAGCACAGGAGGCAGTTGATGCAATTCACAGTGGAGGACAATGACACCATATATATAGGAAGCCTCCCTGCAGCGAAAGTCTATGACAGGCTCCCCAGGCAGAAAGGACGTGAATGGAGGAAATACTACCGCCTCGTCCACAATTTCAGCAAAGTCTATCCATACGCGCTCGTAGCAAGAAAGCTCGTGGAAAAGGCAGACAGCACAATCTCTGCAGACGGGCTCAGACGCGCAAAAAGGGACAGATACATCAATGATGTACAGAAAGAACTGTTCACAGTGTTCGAAAAGCCGCTGCGCAGCCTGACAGTTACCCAGGGAGCACTGTTGATGAAACTGATTGACAGGGAATGCGGAAAATCTTCCTACCTTATAATAAAGGACTACAAGAACGGGATGGCAGCAGGATTCTGGCAAGGTATCGCCAGGATGTTCGGCACTGACCTCAAGGCTCCATACGACCCGGAAGGTGATGACAGGGCTACAGAGGAACTGGTAAAGCTTTGGGACGAGGGTGAATTTGAAGGGCTTTACTACTCACTGTTCTGGGAATACCCGAAACTTCCGGAGATTCCGGAAGAATACAGGTAAAAGCCCCAGGGACAAAGGAACCGCCCAGAGGCCGCGCACAGGACATTGGCCTATTCCACAAAATCACCGATAGAGGCATCGTAGCATCTGTAAGGCGCACCATTGAGCCAGTCCTTCAGCACAACAAGCCTTGAACCAGCAGGAAGCTCCATATCGACAGACACATGGTAATGTCCGAAGACGAAGCAGTCAACATGCCTTGAAGAGGAAAAATCGGCAGCGAACTTATACAGCGGCTCGTCCTTGCCACGGAACACATATTCCTCATGCCTTGCAAGCCTGTTGTTCTTCGACCAGCCGGTACCAAGGCGGAACGCCAGCCATGGATGCAGACAGCTGAACATCATCTGCAGCACACGGCAATGGAATATGGAGCGGAGGAAGCGGTAGCCATCTGGAACAGGACCGAGACCGTCACCATGTCCGAGGCAGAACGTCTTACCGGCGACATCCACCACAGCCGGCTGCACAAGACGCTTCATCCCGAGTTCCTCGAAATAACGGTAGGTCCACACATCATGGTTCCCCTGGAAGAAAAACACATCCACTCCTGCATCAACAAGATCCTGTATTGCTGCAAACACCCTGGCATATCCTTTAGGGACAACATCCCGGTATTCATACCAGAAGTCCCAGATGTCTCCGAGCAGGTACAGGGCAGATGTGACGGACGGGTCTATGGAACGTAGAAAAGAGACAAACCTCGCCTCGCGCGCACAAGGGTCATTCACATCCAGCCCAAGGTGCACGTCAGAGACAAAATATGTCAGCCTTTTCTCCATAATACCATTAAAATCCGGAAAGACACCGGGTTGCCGGTGAACAGTCACGGACACCGCAGGCCATGGCCCGCCTTATCCGAAAACAAATATAAGTACAGCTACGGCTGCGCAATAGAGCGCGAACCAGCTGAGCCTTGCCTTCTTTACAAGCGCGATCATCACCTTGCAGGCGAAAAGCCCTGAAACAAATGCAGAGACAAACCCAAGTGCAAGCGGAAGAAGCCCTATGGAAGAAGAAGCCATTTCACCGCCGACGATGTCAAGGAAAGCCTCACCGAGAATAGGCACAAGGACCATAAGGAAGGAGAACTGCGCCATCACGCTTCTCTTCACGCCGCAGATAAGCCCGGTCGCGATTGTTGTGCCGGACCTGGAAAGCCCCGGAACAACAGCCACGGCCTGGCCGAGACCGACCACAAATGCCTGCCAATATGATATCCCGTTACGGTATTCCCTCGCCCTGACAGCGGATTTTGCCCCGTCATACGCCATTGATGCAAAATCAGAAAAGACAAGCAGGACAGATGTCACAAGCAACGCAACGGCAACTCCAGTGAGCGAGCCGAACAGGCCTGTCACAAAATCCTTGAAAAAGACCCCGACGACAAAGACAGGGACCATGGACACACAAACCTTCAGGACATAGTCTGTCTCATCATTGAAAGTACGCCTGAAAATTCCACGGAAAAGCCCCTGGAGAAGCCCCAGGATCTGTTTTCTGAACACAACTATTGTACTCAGTACGGTTGCTGCATGTACAGTAACCTCAAATACAAGGTCTTCTGATGCCTCCACCCCCAAGAGTTCACGTCCTATCGCCAAATGTCCGCTGCTGCTGACCGGAAGGAATTCTGTAAACCCCTGCACCAGACCAAGTATGATAGCCTCAAACCATTCCATGTCAAACTATCATTTAGAGGAGTTCCCGCGGGAGACACCCATTATTGCAACAATTTCTATGACAATGCCGAGAATAATCACGGACGGAGCAGCAACAAGCCTCCTGAAATCAAACATTGCATAGTTGAACACTTCAGGGTCATCGCTTCCTCCCCCGATCATCAGTATATATCCGGAGACCATGACCACAAGTCCGGCAAGCAGAAGCTTAAGCCCTTTCGGCGTTATCGCCATTTTGCTGCTGTTGTCTTCAACAGGCATGTTGTTCTTGATTCCCATAAAATTATGACAGTTATTTCTAAAAATACAGTTCTCCCCGCTTCAGGGAGACGAGTTTATTTACGACAAAATATGTACTTACGACGCATATGACCAGCCCGGAAGCCATAACAATGCCCATTACGGCAAGAAGCAGGTCAAGGCTGAATATCTCGAAAAGCTGTGAAAATTCCCTGCGTATGACAAACAGGATTCCAAGTAGCATGACGATGGCTATCAGGGAGGAAAAAATCCCCTGGAACACAGCCTGCTGCAGAAAAGGAGCCCTGATAAAGGAACGTGTCGCGCCTACAAGCCTCATGGTATGGACAGTGAAGCGTCTTGCATAGACATTCAGGCGTACAGTGTTGTTTATAAGGACATACGAGACAAACAGGAGCAGGGTGATGAAGACAGCAAGGACAATGGATATCCTGCTGAGATTGGCATTGAGTGCATCCACAAGTGACTTCTGGTAGACGACTTCATCAACAAGCGCAGAAGCCGCTATTTCGTTCTTCACGACATCAAGGCTGTCTGCGGAGACATAGTCCGCCATAAGGGTGACCTCGATAGAAGCCGGCACCGGAGAAGTCTCGAACACTTCAAGGAAATCTTCGCCAAGAAGTGCCTGCAGCTCCCTTGCTCCCTGTTCCTTCGAGATGTAGTCACACCCCTTGATGAAACGCATCCCTGCGACGTCCTTCCTGAATGCCAGGGCATCGGACTCCTGCACATCCGGCTTCAGGAGCACAGAGACCTTCATGTTCTCCTTGAAATATCCGGAAATGCTGCCGGCATTGACAAGAAGCAATGCCGCAACACCGACAAGCAGCAGCACAAGACTGATGCTTATCACCGATGACAGATAGGCGTTGACGAGCCTTTTCCCTATTATCCTGTTCTCTCCTGTTGCCATATAAAATCCCTAATGGGCGTCAAAGATAGTGAAATATCAAAAATTTTTATTATCTTTGTTGAGATTTTGTCTAAAAATGCCGCTCATGGGAAATTCAGTTAAAAGAGTTCTTTTTGTCAATTCGGAGATATACCCCTATCTTCCGGAATCCGAAATTTCCAGAATAGGAAGGTATCTTCCGCAGGGAGTCCAGGAAAGAAGACGTGAAATACGTTCGTTCATGCCACGCTTCGGATGCATCAACGAAAGGAAGAACCAGCTCCATGAAGTCATCAGGCTTTCCGGGATGAATATCATCATCAACGACGTTGACAGGCCGCTTGTAATCAAGGTTGCTTCAATCTCGGCAGCAAGGATGCAGGTGTACTTCATAGACAATGAAGATTACTTCCACCGCAAGCAGGTGTACAGCGATGAAAGCGGAAAATTCTTCGAGGACAATGGAGAGCGTGCGATATTCTTCGCCCGTGGTGTCCTTGAGACAGTAAAGAAATTGAGATGGGCACCTGATGTAATCCACTGCCAGGGCTGGATTTCGCATATCCTTCCGCTGTACCTCAAAAAGGCATATAAGGACGACCCTATTTTCTCCGGCAGCAAGATTATGCTGTCCCTGTACGGTGACATAGACAAGGAGCAGTTCAGCAGCGACTTCAAGGAAAAGGTGCTGTTCGGGAATGTCAGCGGGCAGGATGTGGAGGTACTGTCCACGAATCCGGACGGTGTAAGCCTTGCAAAACTTGCAATTGCCAACTCTGACGGCCTGATAATGGGTGACGGCAACGTCCCTGAGGCAGTAAAGGCTGCGGCAAGGGAATCAGGCCTCCCTGTACTGGAGTTTGACGAAGCCTCCATGCAAAGCGGCGAATACATAGAAAAGTATAATAATTTTTACGACCAGATATAGGTATAATGAAATTTACAGGAATTATCCAGGCAAGATTGGTCCTTGCTTTCGGAGCGGCTCTGACATGTGCCGCTTCTTGTGTTTATATTGACGACAACCTCGGGAAGAACTTCATCCCAAGTGACCAGATATATGATATAAAGGTTGCAAGCCTCCCGCTGGACAGGGAAACTGTATGGCTTGAGTCGGCAGACAGCCTCTCATGCTACAGTTCAAGCCGCATAACGATAGGTTCAATCCGCGAGGAATCCGGACTGTCAAAAAGGTCAAGTGCATTCACGGTTGTACCAGTACTTGACAGCATTGACATTGGAAAGAACACAAAGTTCAGACAATTCCATTTCAATTTCGTCAAGGACACCACATCATATATCAGCGAAAGCCAGAAGAACATCATACAGAACATAAAGGTATATGAACTGAAGGACAGGCTTGACTCCACATTCATGTATTCATCCGACTTCTCACTGGAAAACATTGTCACAGACAGGCTGGTGACAGACGGCGTCCCTGTGTACAAGGGTGACGATTCCCTGTCATTTGACCTTTCAAGGGACTATGCAATGAAATACATAGAGCTGTTCAAGAAGAACCCTGGAATCCACAACGACCAGGTTGCATTCCTTAAAGAGATTCCCGGCATATATGTAGAGACAGATGATCCTGTCTCAAACGGGGGAAGGATAAACATGTTTGATGTAGCGATACAGGTAAAGGACTATTATGTGACAGGCAACTATGCTGAGCTGAAAATAACTGCCGACTATGGGACAAGGACAGCAGTTGACACATCATTCCTGTTCTATTACGGTCCTGCAGACAGGACAAATACATCTACGACACAGTCGGCATTCAATATCTGTTCGCAGCCGACCGATGCCCTGAAGGACGGAGGAATTATGCCTGAGTTCACAACAGTGGCAGAGGACGGACGCAACAAGGTATTCTACAAAAACGGTGAAGAGATATTCATAGAGGGAGGAAGCGGACTTAAGCCTGTAATATCTGCAAAGGGCCTGCGCTCGCTTGTACTCAGCCAGCTTGAGTCTGACGGCGTAAATCCGGAAAATGTCATAATAAACAAGGCTACGCTTGTCTTCCCGTTCGAATTTCCGGACAACTATGACAACATGTTCCTGTTTCCGTCTGTACTTAGCCCGACATGCAAGATTTCAATGTCATCGACGGCGGAAGACGGGAGCGATGGACTGAAATATGCCACATTTGCAGGACTTACAGACGCGAGTGTTGACTCGGAAAACCAGGGAGACGTAAACCGTTCACTCTGCGTCTATTCACCTGACATCAGCCACCATGTCCAGGAAATCATAAGACTTGGTGAAAACTATGAAAAGTTTGCAAACTATGACATCTGGCTGCTTATAATGGCTTACGAGACCGTTACTTCAAGCAGTTCATCAAGCAGCGACATGGACAGCTATTATCAGAACCTGGCATACGCCAACTACTACAACAACCTCATGTACGGAGGGTATGGCGGATATGGGTATGGATACGGTGGATACGGCTACGGATATGACAGCTATGGATACGGCTACAGCAACTACCTGAACTATGCAATGATGGCATCCATGTATTCAAATTCAGGAAACACCACAAGCACAGAACTGCAGCTGGACAAAGACCGCTATTATGCAGGCAAACTGTATGGAACGGAGGCTGCAGACGAGCAGAACCGTCCTTATATCAAGCTTATCTATTCAATCCTGCATAATAAATAGAGATTACGCACGGCAGCCATCCTATGTACTTTGACATAGGGTGGCTGTTGCAAGGCACATACAGAAAGCGGGCAACCGGAAAATCCAGTTACCCGCTTATGTTTTATATTGATGCTGAATTATTTGAGTTTCTCCTCAATATACTCAATAGCACCACCTACAGTTGTAACTTTCTCAGCTGCATCCTCATCTGGAATGCTGATGCCGAAAGCCTTCTCGAACTCCATAACGAGCTCTACGCTATCAAGTGAATCAGCACCAAGATCGTTGGTAAAGCTTGCTGTCTCAGTAACTTCTGATGCATCAACGCCCAATTTGTCAACGATGATTGCTTTTACTTTTTCTGCAATTTCTGACATAATTAAAAAAGTTTAATTGATAATAAGTTTATTTTTAATACACTAATGTTCACAAACTGAGCCGCAAAGTAAGTAAAAAAAATCCGAAAATGAAAATTAATCACCAGAAATGATTCCGGATCCACGGCTGAGCTTCAGCCAGACACGGAATCCATTCATCGAATTCAGCAGATAGAACACCCACATTATGACCATAAGGGCAGCGTGTGCCTCTCCCCTGGCAAGGCAGATTACCCACATTGTGACACTTATTATATTTGTAATTATCCATAGAGCCCACTGCTCCATGAAAGCCATTGCCATGAGTGCCTGCGCGATTATGCTCAGGACTGTGGTGGCCGAATCCTTGAACGGCTGCGGATCATTCAGGCTCCGGAGCAGGAAACCGCCTGCAACAACAAGGGCTGCACATACCGCAGCAAGCAACATGCGCTGGTTCCATGTCATCCTGCGTGCCTTGACCCTTACGTCAGCATCTTTCCCTCCGCTTATGCGCTCTGCATCGGAAGAAGAGGTCGCCGCACCGCGCCTACGCCACTGCCACCAGCCGATAAACTGCATCGGGAGATAGTAGAATGCATTCAGGCCGGCATCTCCATAGAGGGCAGCCTTGTATGAAATCCATGCGTACAGGGAAACGTTGACAACTCCGAAGAGATAGTTCCAGATGCTGCCCTTGGCCACAAGCACGACACAGAGTACCCCAGCAATGCTGGCAAACGAGCCAACCGGGTCAACTTCCCCGCTGAGGAACGAATAGACAATGTTGCAGAGTATTACCCCTGCAATAAGGAACATGTCATAGGTTGACAGAATACGTTGTTTCATTATAGTTCAGATTTATTGTTCCGGATGATTGTTAAGTTCAGACAGGATTCTGTGCGCAAGCTGAGGACCGACAAGACCGGCAAGGTCCTGCTCCGATGCGGATGCAATACGCGCCACGCTGCCATAATGCAGGATAAGCCTCTGCTCCGTCTTCTCCCCCACTCCGCTGATGCCGCGCAGGGCCGAATTTATCTGTGCCTTGCTGCGCCGGTTGCGGTGATGGGTGATTCCGAACCTGTGCGCCTCATCCCTTATCCTCTGCAGCACCTTCAATGCCTGCGAATTCCTGTCTATGAACAGAGGGTATGGGTCTCCTACCCTTATGACTTCCTCCAGGCGTTTTGCAAGACCTATAACGGTCAGCCTGTCCGTAATTCCGAGTTCTGCAAGGGCCTCGAATGCAAATGCGAGCTGCCCCTTCCCGCCGTCTATCACCACAAGCTGCGGCAGATCATCAGGGTTCTCGGCAAGCATCCTCGAATAACGCCTGTTGACAACTTCTTTCATTGAGGCATAGTCATTGGCCCCGACCACTGTCTTGATATTGAAACGCCTGTAATCCTTTTTGGACGGCACGGCATCGCGGAACACGACACAGCTCGCCACAGGATTCGTGCCCTGGATATTCGAGTTGTCGAAGCATTCTATATGGCGTGGAAGTTCCTTCATGCCAAGTGCCTTCTGAAGCTCTTCCATGACTTTCATCTTGAAATCATCGGGATCGGTATGTTCACGCTGCTTCAAGGCATTGAAACGCATTTCCTTGGCGTTCTTGGCACTCAGTTCCAGCAAGGCAAGCTTGTCGCCACGTACAGGAATACGGAATGTGACTCCCTCTATCTCCACATCCGGCATGAACGGGACGAGAATCTCACGCGACAAGACCCCGAACTTTGAGCGGATTTCTGCAATGAACATCCCGAGGACAGCGGATTGCTCCTCCTCGATATTCATCTTGAAGCCAAGGTTGAGAGACTGGATTACAGCCCCATCGTGCAGCCTCATGAAATTGCCGAAGGCCTCACCTGAGTCGAACACAAGGGAGAAGACATCAAGATTGCCTACCATAGTGTTCATTATAAGCGACTTGCTATAATGTTTCTCCAAGGACTGCATCTTGGTCTTGTATATATTGGCCTGTTCGAAATCCAGGTTTGCAGCAGCCTCTGCCATAAGGGTGCGGTAATGCTGTATCATCTCCTGTCCACCGCCTTTCAGAAGACGGACAATCTCCTCGATATTGTCGTTGTATTCCTTCTGCGAAATTGCACCTACGCAGCATCCACGGCATTTTCCTATATGGAAATTCAGACAAGGCCGGAACTTGTTCTTCAATATCGCATCTGAGGTTATCTTCAGATTGCACGTCCTGAGAGGATACAGGGTTGCAAACAGTTCCAGAAGATTCCTTGCGTGCATGACATTACTGTATGGACCGAAATACCTCGAACCGTCACGGATGACCCTACGGGTCATGAAGACCTTGGGATAGTCATCCGCACTTACGCATATCCATGGATATGTCTTCGAGTCCTTCAGGAGGATATTGTACTTAGGCTTGTACTGCTTTATAAGGTTGTTTTCCAGCAGCAGGGCATCAGCCTCGGTGTCTACGACAGAATACTGGGCATCGGCAATCTTTGATACCATAAGGGCGGTCTTGCGTGTAAGCCGCTCAGGCGGCACAAAATATTGCGCCACTCTCTTGTGAAGGTCCTTTGCCTTGCCGACATAAATGACATTCCCCTCCGAATCATAGTATCTATAGACTCCAGGGGAATGCGGGAATAATGCTATCTTTTCCTTTACTGTCATTTCCATATGCTCCCGAGAACGTCATTGAACGTCAGGATGGCATTGTTTTCCAAAGAAAAACGGATAAGCGGTGGCAAAAGGCGGCCTTTGCCACCACGTTAAAATTCTGCTATTTAAGATATTCTGCAACTGTTGGCTCAATCTCGCTGCCACGGAGACCTCTCTTGAGGATAGTACCGTCCGGGCCGATGAGCATGATGTGAGGAATACCGTCTATACCATAGATGTCAGTAGGGATTCTCTGTGCATTGATAATCTGGCTCCATACTACACCATGCTCAACGGCTGCAGCCTTGGTGTCCTCAGGACGGTCCCATACTGCGACACTCAGTACATCGAACTTAGGGCCTTTGAATTTCTCATACACAGCCTTGATGTTGGGGATTTCCCTCTTGCACGGACCGCACCATGAAGCCCAGAAGTCAACAAGGACATATTTGCCCTTGCCGACAAAGTCAGAGAACTTGACTGTCTTGCCGTCAGAATCCTCTACTGTAAAGTCTGTGAACATCTTGCCTTCTGCAGTTGATTTCTTTGCAGATACGGATTTCTTGATGCTCTGCACGAAAGAATTTTCCTGGATTTTCTCTGAAAGCCCGTCAATCGCCTCCTCTATCTCTTCATCAGATGCCATGTTTACGATATTCTGTACAGCTACAAGGCTGATGGCGTTGTCTGCGTTCTTCCTGATAACGTCCATGTTGTATTTTGAGAACTCTTCGACTACGGCATCGTATGTCTCCTCTATCTTCTTCTCCTGCTCTTCTGCAGTAAGTTCTGCATTCTCGCGGATTTCGTCAATCTTTGCCCTGAGGTCATCAGAGACTGTCTTTTCGTAATCCTGGAACTTGGCGTACTCAGCCTGCACGTAGGCAGATGCCGACTTAACGGAAGCCTCTGCCTCAGAAAGCTTGACATTCAGCTTGGTTCCGTCAGGAATAAAACGGGCACCGTTGTTTCCGGCCTGCACGGTACCAATTGCAGTGACATCTGCAGGTATTTCAATGGCAAACTTTCCGTCAACGACAGGGACTATGGTGTCAATGTCCATCTGCTTTACGATGATGTTTACCTCATCGACTCCTTCCATGTCTGTTGTCCCGGCAATCTTTGTCACGTCAGAGGGCCTTGCACATGACACGGCGCTGACAATAGCAGCAGAAGCTGCAAAAATAATCTTTTTGTTCATTATACCAAGTATTTGTTATCATCAAAAAAGGGAGTGACCCAAAAGTGAACTTTTAGTCACTCCATATCGTTTTCTCCGTGCGTTCACGACCGGCTATGGGTATCTCAGCCCAATGGTCCCTTCGGAACTTTCTAACCGTCAGTCTACAAAGATACGAATAAAATGACAAAATCTGCTATCCGAGGATCTGTGACGCATGATTCTTTGTGTCCACCTTCTCTATAATCTTCTCCAGGACACCGTCCTCATTGAAGATGAAAGTCTTGCGTATTGTACCTACACATGTCCTGCCACACATTTTCTTCTCTCCCCATGCACCGAAGTCCTGTAGCATCTTTGTGGTCGTGTCCGCAAGCAGCTTGAACGGAAGCTTCAGCTTTTCCATGAACTTCTTGTGGGAAGATACGCTGTCCTTGCTGACACCGATTACATAGTAGCCGGCATTGGTCAGCTCGCTATAGTTGTCCCTGAGGCTGCATGCCTCTGCCGTGCACCCGGGAGTGTTGTCCTTCGGATAGAAATAAATCACTGTCTTCTTGCCTTTCAGGTCAGAAGATTTAACTGTATTGCCGTCCTGGTCCACGACCTCGAAATCCGGCATCTTGTCTCCTAATTTTAACATATCTATAATTTTTAATGTCTGCCTGGGCAGAGCCTGTCATTGTTCCGCGGCGGGTCTTGGCAAAGACTGTTCCAAAAAACAAGGGGATATGTAAAGATTCGCATATCCCCATATCTGTCAATGGTGTTCAGGATTGGTTACTTTGCCACAGGAACAGTCCATCCGTCCTTGATACAACGGACAGTATATCCTGAAAGGTAATTTGTATAGGCTACGCTAAGCTTTCCTAAGAGGTTGTTTTTTGTAAATGTACTCATCATTCCAACAAACTGGATATTCCCGTTATTGGCATTTACGTTATAAGGAGTAGAACCCATTACGTATGTCAGAGCAAGTTCACCTATAAAATCATCAACTGTAGCAGTAGCATCAGTAACAACAATTTTATTATATATGCCAGTTGCTGCAGGATTGGTTCTGTTGACAATGCCTGAAAAAGTAAAGCCGAATCCATACCCGTTTGCCTTTACGATTGTAGAATACGAAGCTTCTGAATCCCAAAACGGTGCATTTTCGTCTTTCTTTGCGCTGTCCTCTCCAAGAAGTTTAACAGAGTCACCGCAAAGTGCGAACAATTCATCTCTGGCAGGAATATGCCAGCCATCTGGACAAATTCCCTGTGTCCCCTCAAATGAGGTATAGTTTTCTGTTGTGATTTCATCAACATTGAATGCTGTAGCATAGTCATAAAGATAGCCTTTCTTGCTGATTGAGGCTTCATCAGTCAAAGGCGTGACATCTTTACCGTCTGAAGTATAAGGAAACCATATGCCAGATTCTGAAGCAGGATCATCTGATACATTCTTTCCCTCCGGAACATAACGTAACGGTTCCGCTATCCATGTCTGGCCATTTTCGAGTGTCACTGTATTATACGTAACTCCTCCGTAAGTTACAGTATTGTCATCAACCGGGTCCACTATTGGAGCCTTCCCGACCGGATCACATGCAACTGCCATTGCAGCTGCTGCGAAAAGAAAAAACAATGCCTTTTTCATAATTACAATATTTAATTAAATTTAGTTCAATTCCATGCAGGTCAGAATGTATAGCCTATTCCGAATCCAGCACGCCAGCGGTCCGTGCCTGCCAGATGCTCTATCCCGAAAGCATGCTGGACGCCCCCGGAAGCCTCGACATACAGGCCGTGCAATATGTTGTATCTCAATTTCAGCCTTGCCCCTATGACATCTGCAGTCATGTATTCCTTCTGAAGAAGGAAATATTCCTCATACCGGTAAGGCCCGGAAGCCTGTACTCCGGTATCTACCGTCCGCGAATCCTCATTCCAGGTACCGCTAGAGAAAGAGACCCCTGCTCCAAGGTCAAACCTCCAGAGATGCACAAGTGCATCGGCATGGACGGAATATTCCGCCGTGTTACGGACATAGAGATAAGGATATTTCTGCGCTGAGGCCTGCCCGTCAAACGAGGCTTCTGCACCTGCGGTCAGCTCCCACCGGCCTGCCATAAGTTCATATTCAGGGGCAACCGCACAGCCTGTACTCTCATAAATCCTGTTGGAAGCATACGTCTTCACAGTCGTTACACCGCCTGCAGTCACCTTTTCTGTCACATTCTCTTCGTTGAACTGCCTCTTCCAGTCAAATCCGAGCCTTAGCGAGTGCCTTACTGAATGCCCGAACCTCCATCCAGCCTTGACAGACACTGCATTGCCCGGGAAATTGAACCA
The DNA here is from genome assembly GCA_023667095.1 of Bacteroidales bacterium. Lineage (GTDB taxonomy): Bacteria > Bacteroidota > Bacteroidia > Bacteroidales > UBA932 > Cryptobacteroides. The sequence goes on along the minus strand of JAMPAT010000007.1, from coordinate 84,170 downwards.
TATGCTCTGCTTTTCCCCTATTGAGCCTGTACCATGACGGTAGCCGACCTCGGCAAAAACTCCACGATACTGCGCCTGCAAGGCGACACCATGGATGTTTTCCTTTACAGGAAACGCATTTACCCCCGATTCGGCCAGATGGACACCGTCGCTTTCCCAGACTTCGTACGCACCGTACATAAGTCCCTTGTCAAGGAAAGCATAGAATGACGAGACCTTGGTCCCTATCTGTTCGGCCTTTATTGTCTCATAGTTCCTTGCATACAGATAGTTCAGCCCGACAGCAAAATCCCCGCTGTGCCACATTATTCCAGGGGACACCTCCATGTCGAGACGGTAGTCAGTATATCTCAGGTCTTTCCTCTTTGAATAGTTGTATGATGTAAAGTCAATCTTGCCTCCGATGCGCCAACGGCTGCCGATGTCATATGATATTCCACCGTCAAAAGAATATTTCTGCAACGTCTTTCTCCCTGGCGTAAATTCCATTATGTCAACCGGATAAAATCCAGGATGCACCATCATGGAGCCACATGCGCCATAGTTCTCGGAATGGGCAAAGGAGAAGCTTCCTGCCATTGAGAACCTTTTCAGATGCACCATCGTCCTCGCCATTGCCCCTGCAGACCATTTTTCCTCAGGCTGCCATGTCTGGCGGAAATCCCCGGACTCGTACATCGCACCTATTTCTGCGTTGGATATTGTCACTGAGTCCTGCCTTATGCCGGCAATGTTGCTGCCGTCATTCCACAGGTTGTTCCTTATGGCGCGTCCGTATGTCAATGCCCGTTCCTGGGCTGCCCCCTGGACGGCCGCCAGGCAAAGCATAAACGCAGTTACCGATATGAGGGAAAGCCTATTCATGCAGCGACTGTTTTTCGGATTCATAGAAATCATTGCCTGAATTGTTTGTGTCGACAAGCACCTCATATCCCTCTGAAGCGGTCCTGCCCTCATTGACACGGCGCATCAGCGAGTGACCGGTAAAGGTGTCGGACTGATAGACAAATCCTGCATCAAGGGATGGCGCAAGGCGTTTCTTGTTGCTTGAAGCCCTTCCGTCAAAGACCTCGACTGCATCCATGACCCATTCCAAAGGAACGCATACGACATCGTCCACAGTGCTCCCCGGAGTCGGGATGACGCTGTCAGGAAGACGCACAAAATCCTGGATGGCAATGCCATGCGACCTAAAAATCACCACAGCCGGTGAATTTATCGAGACAGGATAGGCATTGGCTACACCTGTCTTTATGACTACATTCAGATAATGCTCCACCGGAATTCCCTCAGGAGAGGGATGATATTCCCCGTTAGGGAAATACACATTGTTGTAGCATACGAAATAGTCCGGATTGGAGAGATTTACGGAAAGCGGATACTGCCTTGTGTGGTCAATCGCACCGTTTATCGCAACTACGGCATCCTCCCCAGGGGCAAGCGGAAAGTCGTGTCCGCTGCCTCCGAACTGCCATACTGCCTGTATGACAGGGACAAAGTCACGGAAGACGGAGCCTCCGGTTGACGGGTCCTTTGTAACCCACGGGTTACTGTTGGCGTTGGAGTTATATGGAGACAATGTACCGAGACAAAGAGAGTCAAGATATTGCGTTTCAGAGGTATTATTGTGCAGAATCACATATTTGTCGCTCTGGTAGTTCCCCTCGAGAGGTGCCTTGCGGCATCCTCCGCAATATATCTCCTTGATTACGATATCACCTGTCCTTACCTTTATGAACTCAACCCCGACGGACACATCATTGCCTGATATCCTGAGCCCTTCGTATGACGCATTGAAATATTCATCATTGGCAACGGCATTGGAAGTCATCCTGTAGAGCCCGTTCACAAGAGAGACCGAAACGACACCCGAGGCATCTGAGACAGCCACGTACGAAGAACCGTTGTCTACATTCTGGAAAGTGACTTCTATGCCATCAAGCGCGGCATCGTGGAATCCGTCAGGGAATGAGAGTGCGACATCAAGACGATGAAGGCTGTAATCGTATAGGTTCACCCTGTTGATCCCGACAGTGCATCCGGCAAGGAGCAGCACACACAAATATATGACAGTCAAACGTTTCATCAGAATTTCAATCTACATGTAAGACCATAATAGAACATCGGGGTGGCAATCATGGAGACCCCTGTGGCATAAGAAGTCACCGCCTTTCTGGAGTTGGTGAAGTTGTTGACAAAGAAAGAGAGGGACACATGGTCACCTATCTCCTTTGTTATGCTGATATTGGCCGAGAAATATGGCGCATAGCCATCCTGGGCAAATGTGCAGGCGTTCCCGGACTTGCGTATCAAGTCCCTGAAGTCAGGATCGGCAGCCTGCTCCGGTCCAAACGGATGGACAGTACCTTCCAGATCCATATAGGCTACAGGCCAGACCGCTGCATATGAATTCCCGTCATAGATGTCACCTCCTGTCGGGGTATTGTCCGTCTCCGTGACCGTAAATGCGTATGCCTTGCCGCCATGCGAAGAGATATTGCGCGAAAGGTTCAGCAGGCTTGCCTCAAGACGGCACGTTATGATAATCCTGGCCTGCGGAATATGCGTAATTGCAGTGAGGTTGGCATCCAGTCCATGGGTTATGCGACCGTTTACGACTGCGGACGAGCTGCCTCCGTTTGCATATATCCCGACATATTGGTATGACCTGTCAGGCAATGACGTGTGGGAGCTGGACGGATACCAGTACGACAGCATGTCATCTGCATAGCTTGTGTATGTGTAGGAAGCATCCAGGCGGAATGATGTCCTTACCGGACGGATTTCAGGGAAATCCACAATCAGTTCGGCACCTGTCCTGAGGATATCCTTGCCGTTGTCCTGGTAAAGCTGTCTTGTAAATGTCCTGTTTGTGACCAGTCTGTCCATCTGAACACGGTTTCCATCCGCCTGTAGTACACTTACGGCACCGGTTACGTTGTCAACCTCAACAGAGGCACCTGCAGGCATAGAATAACCTGACGGCATACGGTAAACATCGTACGAGAATGGAGTATAGAGATTCGAATATCTGTATGGATTCCTTGTCAGGTTATAGAATCCCACAAGCGACACCTTTGTCCCGAGAAATTCCGCATCGATGCCGAATTCCGCATTTGAGTTGCGCTGCCATTTCAGCTCCGGGTTGAAAGCCATCCTGTATGGCTGTGTATAATACACATAGACCGGATTGCCGCCCTCTGGGGCACAACTGAAAGTCTGGATGTCACGGTATTCCTGCTTCGGGTAGAGGATATAGAATGACGGAAGTTTCTCCGTGATGCCCCAGCCTCCGCGGACCGAGATATGGCTGTTGAATTTCCATTTGGTATTGAACCTCGGTGACAATGTGCTTGTATGGCTGTATTCAGTTCCTCGGACAAACACATTCTCAAGCCTCAGCCCGGCACTCAGCTCTACGGTTGTCCTGCCTACATGAAACGAGAGGAGGTCCTCCGCATAGACTGCGAGGTTGTGCATATACGGATAGTCCGAATATGGCATCGGACGGTATCCGTCAGCAGCGAGAGAAGGGTCTGGATAATATTCTCCGCGTCCGGTATTGCCGTTGGCCTTCCACTGGACACCTGCCTTTACATTGTTCCTGACCTTGTTCCAGCGTCTGTGCCAGTCATATTTGACCGATGCGGCATAGTCCAGTTCCTTGGAGTCAAGGAAACGGTCATACACATATCTGGCCGGAAGCATCGAGGCGATAAAATATCCCTCCTTTTCAGAATGGACTGCCGGAAGCATCGCAGCGGAATTCTTGTCCGGAAGATAATGGCGGTCGAGCTGGTCCTGGAAATTTACCGATGCATCGAATCTAAGGCTCGTAATCCAGCTGCGGTTCATGAGCCACGACAGGGAGACATTGCCTCTGAAAGAGTTATCCCTGGATTTCTCAAACTCTCCTGTGTAGGCATCAGGGTCGGACTTGGAATCCATGCCTCCTATATTGCCGGTGAAGCCGGCCTCGAACCTCAGCACCTTTGCAAATGTATTGCTGTATGCGGCGGAGAATCCGCGCCTTGTGTATGAGGTATATGGAGAAGTCAGCTTGCTTGTGGCACGCGCATATTCCGCGCTGACATTGATTACTCCCCTTTCTTTCCGCAGTCCTATCCCCTTGGAGACGGAAGCCTGGTATGTACGCGGATTGACAGAGAGGACTATATTGACCGGAGTGCGTCCCTTGCGGGTATTGATACGCACCATTCCGCTGTTAAGGTCTCCGTATTCCGCTGACGGTACGCCTGTCATGACTTCCACAGACTCTATATTGCCGACAGCTATCCCCCTTGTGCCTACACCGTTCATGTCCCCGAATGCGGCATTGTTGCCAATGCGCACCCCGTCAACCTCAATCGCTGTACCGAATGCCGCATTGCCGGCTGAGGCCCCCCCTGAGCGAAGCGAAAGGACGTTTTCCGATGTAAGGTCCGGGTTTATGGTCTTTCCTCCCGGAAGGAGCGAGGCCATGTCGGCCATGCCGGAGAGCTGAAGATGTTCAAGGGCGTTCCTGTCGATTGAGAATGAGGTATTCAGCCCATCCTTGGCTTTCTGTGCCGTCACGACAACCTCCTTTATGGCAAGGGTACTTTCTGACATAATGATGTCAATGCCTTCAATATCCTTCTTTACATTGATTTTCTGTGAGACCGTCACATATCCAAGGAAAGACGATTCAAGCACATATTCTCCCGGCTGCACCTTTTCCATGGTGAAACGGCCATCCATGTCAGTTATTGTCCAGAGATAGTCACTGCCGAGCCGCAGCACGACCCCGGCCAGAGGCTCACCGGACTTGCTGTCCAGTACCTTTCCTGAGACAGAGTACCTTGACGGTGCAGCAAAGGCAGCTGCATCCATCATGGACACAACAATTGCGGAAATTAATATAAGACATTTGATTCTCAAAGACATAGGCCAGTAAATCTCACTACTAATCTTCAGGGATGCAAAGGTATAAAAAATAATCCTTGGGGAGGTATCCCTATTAATGGGGATATTTTAAAGAAGGCCTAACCTTGAAGCGCAGGCTATGGCCTCGTGAGAATTGTTGACACACAGCTTCTCCAGTATCCTCTGGCGGTATGTGTTGACTGTATTTACGCTTATTTTCATCCTATCGGATATCTCTTTGCTCAGAAAGCCGTCCCTAACGAGGCCAAGCACCTCCTTCTCCCTGTCTGTCAGGTAAATCTGGCGGCAACGGAACTCCGGATAGTCAGGAATTTCAATTATGTCGCCGGTCCGGTAGTTAAGCATAGTGGACTCGACACGGACAAACTGGGCCTGGTTCGGCGAAACATCGAGGATGGAGAGGGCGAGCCATGGGTGTCCCTTTCCGTCTGTTTCAAGCATCTGCTGCTGCTCGACCACACGGACATATTCCCCGTCAAGCAGAAGCCGGTATTCGCATATCACCTTGTAGTCGCACATTTCCTGCGGATGGTCCATGCAATATCTGATTGCAGCACCATAGTGCCGGAAGACTTCGTCATAGTCATCCGGATGTATATGGATGTCAAAATACTCGCTGTCTTCCTCCCGGAGCCTGTCCATGTCATACCGGAAGAGTTCCCCGAAATTCCTGGATGCGAATACATGACGCCTTTCCGCCATGTCATAGACGGTTATCCCGCTGTTGGACACACGAGACATCATTTCCAGCATATCCCTGTACTTGTCCAGCACGGAATAGTCAAGCTCTTCCCTTTTGAATGTCATCAAGGCCACAATACGCTCATATTCTTCGTAAAACGTCATCATAGTCTGATTTTTCAGTATTTCACATGTTCCCTTTTATAAGTTCCTTTGCCCCTACAAAGATAACGATTTTATGAAAAGTGAATTTGCAGTAGTTACAGGAGCGAGTGAAGGACTTGGAAAGAATTTCGCAATCGAACTTTCAAGAATGGGAATCAACACTATCCTCATAGCCCTCGGTGACGGCAAGCTTCCGGAAGTGGCAGGGCACTGCCGCTCTTTCGGGACAAGGTGTGAATATTTTGAGACAGACATGACGGACGAGGACGGACTGATACAGGTCTGCAGGGAGATCTCATCCAGCTTCAGCATCTTCATGCTGATCAATAATGCCGGAACGGGAGGCACAAAAGCATTCACAGGATGTGGAGTCGAATATCTGCAGAGGATAATGCATCTCAATATCATTGCAACGACAATCATGACGCACCAGCTGCTTCCATCGCTGATGAAGGCGGAGCGGGCGTATATACTGAACGTTTCAAGCATGGCTGCATTCAGCCCTATTGCATTCAAGACCATCTATCCGGCCTCCAAAAGATATATAGCTGACTTCACGAGAGGGCTGAGGGAGGAACTTTCAGGTACGAATGTGTCTGTCAGCGTTGTACATCCGGGACCGATGAAGACAAACACGGACGTGACGGCAAGGATTGAGAAACAGGGGATATTCGGAAGGGTAGGCCTTCTGTCTCCACAGGCCGTTGCAAGAAAAAGCCTAAGGAAGACACTAAGACGCAGGATGGTCATAATCCCGGGATGGCTAAACCGGATGAACCGGGTCCTGCTTGAGGTTGTACCTCCGGGAATCTGCATACCGCTCCTGTCAAAAATAGTGGCAAGGGAGCTCAAGACAAGTAAAATATGCTAATTTTGGGCGCGCTGGCAATCTGCCGCGGATTATACAGGGCATTGCAAAGAAGAAAATGACATGGGGAAAGTACTTGTAACAGGGGCAAACGGTTTTTTGGCATCGCATACGATAGATGCACTCACCGATGCAGGATATGATGTCCGTGGTACCGTGCGGACAGGGCGCAAGGCCAGGCAGGAGGGAAACAGCCATGTGGAAATCATCCGGGGAGACTTCACTGACCCGGGCTTCATGGACACGGCTCTCAGCGGGTGCGACATGGTGGTCCACTGTGCAGCGATGACATCCCAGGGAGGAAAGGCAGAGGAATACATGGAGGTCAATGTTAATGCGGCTGAGCGGCTCATAGTTGCAGCCATACGCCACGGTGTGCGGAAAATTGTGCTTGTAGGCAGCGCAAATGCATTCGCATACGGGACAATGGAGGCTCCAGGGGACGAGAGCAGGCCTACCAAGGCCCCGTTCACATCTTCTGCTTATGCCGTCAGCAAGGCCATGGCTCAGGGACTCATACCGAAATACCATTCCAGGATCGGGATTGTGGCCGTAAGCCCTACATTCATGATTGGCCCTTCCGACGGGAAATCAGGCTCAGGAAGAGTCATCGGCATGGGACTCGGGAAGAAAATCATCTTCTGCCCTCCCGGGGGAAAGAATTTCGTGGATGTCAGGGATGCAGCCAGGGGAATCGTAGCGGCACTTTCCGGAGATTTCTGCGGCAGTGCATATCTTCTTGCCGGGGAGAACATGAGCTACAGGGAGTTCTACAGGACATTGTGCCGGTGCACAGGACAGAAATCATGCATTGTGGTGATTCCACGGTTTCTGCTATATGCCGCAGGATGTCTCGGAAGCCTTGCCGCAGCCCTCGGATTCAAGAACGAGGCGACCCTGACTAGCATGCGGATGCTCTGCACAGGAAATTATTATACAGGGCAAAAGGCTGTAAAGGAACTCGGTATATCATTCAGGGAAATCACAGATTCAATCGGCGATGCGGTAAAGTATTGAGAAAACGTCAAAAAGTGTTATTTTTGCAGGCAAACTGTCCCTTTACACAAGATGGTAAGAGTATTTTGCAAAAACACCGGCACGTTCAAGGATTTCAAGGAGGGTACAAACCTGCTTGAAATGGCCAGGGAATTCGATTTCGACAAGCCGCTCGACATAGTTGCGGCAAAGGTCAACAATGTAGCAGAAGGACTTATGTTCCGCGTCTTCAACAACAAGGATGTGGAATTCCTGGACTACAGGTCCTACATAGGGCGCAATGTATATTGCCGTTCCCTCTGTTTCCTGCTGTACAAGGCCGCCCAGGACATTTTCCCTGGATGCAAGGTAGTGATGCGCAGACCTATCTCCAAAGGCTATTTCTGCCATGTCGACAAGGGTGACGGAACGGAGCTGTGCGAAGCCGATGTAGAGGCGATAAAGGACAGGATGCAGCAGATTGTGAAAGCCGGGATGCCGTTCAGGAGGCATGAGGTCCAGGTCAGCGAGGCAATCGACAAGTTCCGCAAGCTCGGGATGAACGACAAGGTGAAGCTGCTTGAGACCTGCGGTGAAGTATATATCTGCTACTATACGCTCGGCGAGACAGCCGACTATTATTACGATGCGCTTGTCCCGGGCTCCGGATACCTGAAAGTCTGGGAACTGACCCCTTACCGCGGAGGAATGCTGCTGCGCGTGCCGAACAGGCACAGTCCGCATGAGCTTGCCCCGTTCATGGAACAGCCCAAGACATTCGATGTCTTTTCAGAGGCAGTCGGATGGAACCGCATAATGGGGCTTGACAATGTGGGTGATGTCAACAAGGCATGCCTTGAAGGCAAGGCATCGGACCTTATCCAGGTAGCGGAGGCATTGCAGGAGAAGAAGATAGTGCAGATTGCAGAGGAAATCGAAAGGAGATGCAATTCGGAAAGTCCTATACGGATGGTCCTGATAACCGGACCGACGAGCAGCGGCAAGAGTACTTTCTGCAAAAGGCTGAGCGTACAGCTCAAGGCCTGCGGGCTTCTTCCGGTATCTTTCTCCACAGACGACTATTTCGTGAACCGTCTTGACACGCCGAAACTTCCCGACGGGACGTTTGACTTCGACAATTTCGACACAGTCGACCATGAATATCTGCAGAAAGATGTCCTGCGGCTGCTTGCAGGCGAGGAGGTTGAGGTGCCAGAGTACAATTTTGTGACAGGGCTGAGGGAGTTCAACGGAAAGAAGCTCAGGCTGGACAAAGGGACAATACTGCTGATTGAAGGAATCCATGCACTGAATCCTCGCCTGACAGACAAGGTCCCTGACCAGGAGAAATTCAAGATATTCATCAACACGATAACAAGCATATCACTGGACAACCACAATTGTATCCCGACAAGCGACAACAGGCTGCTAAGACGCATTGTACGTGACTTCAACAAAGGTGCATTTACGGCTCAGGAGACAATCTCCAACTGGCCGAATGTCCGCCGCGCGGAAGTGAAGTGGATATATCCGTTCCAGGAGAACGCTGATGTGCTGTTCAACTCGGCCTACCTGATTGAGTTCGCAGTCTTCCGCAACCATGCGGAAAGAATCCTTGCGACAGTCCCGAAGAACTGCCCGGAGTACAGCGAAGCCCACAGGCTGCTGAAGTTCCTGCACTATTTCGTCCATGTCTCCGACAAGGAAATTCCGCATACCTCATTCATGCGCAGCTTCATCGGGAAGGACTGAGAGACTTCCTGAGACATAATCCTTAGGATATACCCCGAAATGTTCATAGAAGCATTTCGAGAAATAGCTTGGTGTATTGAAGCCCACCATCCAGCAGATTTCATTGATCTTGTATTTGCCGATGGTCAGATATTCAGCTGCCTTGACCAGTCTCAGGGCCTTGATGTAATTGTTTGGTGTCATGTCCGTGCTTTCCTTGACCTTACGGAACAATACTGTACGGCTGACGTGCATCTCGGACGCAAGATATTCTATATTGAGGGATGTCATGGAGATATTCTTCAACACCAGGTTGCTGAAATCCTTTATGAATGTGTCCTCATTGTATTTGTCCATGATACCCTGCAGGGCAAGGAACGGCCTCTTGCTGAACGTGTCATACAATGCCCTGCGTTTTTCGACAAGGCTGTTTATCAAAGTCTTGAGATAATGTATGTCAACCGGTTTCTCCACGTATGCATCAGAACCGTTCTGTACGCTCAGCATCTTCATTTCACTGTCTGAATTTGCAGACAGCAAGACTATCGGTATATGTGAGAAGTCCATATCCTTCTTCAGCTGATGACAAAGCTCTATCCCATCCATCAGGGGCATCATGACATCACTTATAATCAGGTCCGCCTTCCGGCCTGAACGCAGGGTACGCAAAGCCTCCTCACCATTCCCTGCCGAGAATGTGACATATTCATCAGAAAGACTGCTTTCCAGATAATTCCTCAAGTCACAGTCATCATCCACTATCATTATGGATATTGATTTCTGTGGCGGCAAGGACTTAGCCATATTCCTGTCATTCAGTACAACAGCACAGGAGCGGCTACAGGCAGGCTCCGACATGCCCTCTACCGGAGAATCGGCAGGAAGGCCCTGCTCCATCGGCACAGATATACTGAAAACAGTGTATTTGTCGACCTCGCTGTCTACAGACAGCTCCATTCCCATCTTGTGGGCAAGCATATTTGTGATGGAGAGTCCAAGGCCAAAGCCAGGTGTCTGGATACGTCCGGAATTGCCGGAATGCCAGAATGCGCCGAAGATATTCTTCAGTTCGGATGACTCGATTCCAATTCCGTTATCATACACCCTGATGACCAGTCTCTTATCCACAACAGAAATGGTGACTTCAATCAAGTCTTTTGTAAATTTCACGGCATTGAACAAAAGGTTGTTCATCATTTTGCTCCACGCTTCGGCATTCATATTGACTACAGCCTTGCCGTCAGTATTGTCAATGAATTTCAGGTCTATGCCGTGGTTGCCTGTCATCATGGTAAATTCTTCCACAGCCTGCCTTGTCAAGGGTACTATCTGCATCGGTGCAAGGACCATTTCATTTGAGCATTTCCTGAAATTCAGTATCTCGTTGGTCAGGCCGACCAGCTTGTCCGAACTTTTCTTGATAAGTGAAATGTTGCTCCTTACCTTTTCCGGCAAATCAGCCATTGATGCTATTTCATTGGCCGGAGCATTGATGAGCATTACCGGAGTCTTGATTTCATGTGCAAGGTTGGTAAAGAACCTCAGCTCTGTCTCAATGCGCGTCTTCTCCTTCAGAAAATTCAATTTGACAGCCTTGCTGCTACGTTTCTGGATTGAATATGCACGCAACATCACGACAATTACTGCAAAAATCAGGATTCCGGACAATATATATATGACTATCGCTGCAGTGCAGTTGTACCAGTAAGGCTTGACAACAATTGTAGCTACCGCAGGCTCGCCCCACAAGGCGTCATTGTTGCATGAACATACCTTGAAATGGTATGTCCCGCATTTGAGGCCAGCAAAAGTGACATGGTTGTCTTTCCATGGCAATTCATGCCAGCTGTCAGACAGTCCCTCAACCATATAACGGTACTGGTTCTTCTGAGGAGAACGGTAGCTTAACGCGGCAAAACCTATTGCAAACGGGGCATGTCCCTTATGTACAACAATACTTCCACCATCCCTAAGTCCCTGGACAGGTGAATCAATGAAAACAGTGTTTGGGACAATCGGATTTGTATGTATCAGTCTTGGGTTAAAGATGTTGAATCCGTCATTTGTGCCGATATATATCCTGTCATCAGAGGCCTTTATACCTGAATTACAGCTGAATATATCGGTTCGTAATCCATCCTCCCTGCCGAAAAAGCTTTTCATTCCGGAAATTGTATCATAACGGAGAAGACCCTCTGTGGTACTCAGCCAGATATTGTCATCATCATTGATTATATGGAAGACAGTCATGCTCTCCATGTCACGCACAGGAATCGGTACACTTGACACTTTGCCTGTTTTGAGGTCATACCTGACAAGTCCATTTCCGGACGTACCTATCAGAAGACAGTCATGCTGCACACTAAATGACAGTATCGCATCCGGTATCCCCAGCCCGTCAGTTTCTGCTGCAAGCTTTTCAAACACTTGTGTACTTGGGGTGTAACGGAACAGCCCACTGCTGATGGATGCAAAATAGATATTGCCCATAGCATCGCTTCGAATGTCAATGACATCGCTGTTGTATCCAAGTTCCTTGACACACTGGAATCCCTTGTCCTCAGCCCAGTACCAGATGGAAGACTTTGTACCTATCCAAACCTTTCCAGTCTGGTCCTTGAACAGGGAATAGACACTTTGTGCCCCCACACCATTGGATTCGACAAAGGAGCGGAAATGCACAACTTTTCCAGAATGTACATCCATCCTGTAAAGTCCGTTGCTGTAGGTCCCTATCCAAAGATAATCACTGTCTGCCAGCAAAGCATGAATATTCAGGTTCGGCACTTCACTGTCTACCGGGACGGGACGGCACAGGTCCTCCTCCGGGTCATACTGGAACAGGCCGCCGTCATCTGTCCCTATCCATATTTTCCTGTCCATGCCCTCACAGAATTTACTTATTATTCTGCCGCGTGACGAGCCGGAAGAACATTTCCTCAAAATAAAGTTGGAACTGTTGGGATTGGAATAGTTCACACCGCCAAAATATGTCGCTATCCAGAGCCCGCCTTCCCGGTCCTTGAAAATATCATAGACAAAATCATCTGATAGCCCTCCATACATGGAACTGCCATACGACATGGTCTCAAGTTCGCCGCTTTTAGGCTCAAATATGGAGGCCCCATGGTCAGAACCAAGATATATCTTCCCAGGCTCCAGTTCCTTTATGACATGTATGCGTCCCTTGAATACAGGTCCTGCCGCTGTATAGAGATAATTCGTGAATAGCCCTGTCTGCGTATCATAATGGAAAATTCCGCTGTCCCATCCAGCTATCCAGAGATTACCTTCCCAGTCCAGGCACATGGAAAAGGCGTTTTTCTCTATGACACCCCTTTCTTTGTCCTCTATGGCAATAGGGACAAAGTCTGACATGGCCTCATCAAATCTGTACAGGTAGTGCCCTGATGTAAGACACCACACATTGCCAATGGCATCGACAAGTATACTGGGGGAATAGTCAGAATTCAACCCAGCCGAATCATCTGACAGTCCATGCCGCCAGTTAAATATATCGGATGCACCCGGCCCTATGCAGAAGACTCCATCACCAAGTGTGGCAATCCAGATCCTGCCCTCCTTGTCTTCTGCGATGGAATGTACATGGACATCCGCCAGGCAGTCAGAAGGGCGCAGGAATTTTCCAGAATCCCTGTCCATGATATAGACTCCACGTTCCGTTCCGACCCACATGCTTCCCGATGTATCCTCAAATATGCTATAGACGCAATTATTGCCTAATGAATTGGCATCATTCACATCATGCCTCCATGTCCTTATGTGATAGGTGTCATACATGCTCAGACCGTCATGCGTACCGAACCACATCATCCCTTCCCTGTCCTGGAATATGCATTCAACAGAATTGGACCTGAGCCCATTTTCAACATTCAGATATGAAAATTTCCTCTCATCCGCGAAAGAACGCATAAAAGCAGCACATAACAGTGCCGGAACAAGCAGGAGTACAGATACTTTTCTCATAGAAGAGATAATTTTGAACAGTTTCCAAAAGTACTAAAAACATACGCCGATAAAGCAACAAAAATCCCAAATACAACGAAAAAGTATAAATATTGTACAAATCTGTACTATTTTTACATCACAGAACATGCAATATAGTATAACTTAGCCTTCACAACCGGAGTATCACCTGAAACTTACAGTAGCCACAGGCAACAACATAACCAGACAACACTTTTATATAACACTAATATTAACAACCAAACTCAACTAATTATGGTTTTTCTTCAATCCTACAGAAAAGCACTCCTGTTGACTTTGTCATTGATTATTCCGGTCATCCTGTCCGCGCAGTCATCCGGAATTTCAGGAGTGGTTATTGACGAGAGCGGCGAACCATACATCGGGGCAACCGTAATGGTCCGTGGAAACACGCTCGCCACCATTACAGATGTAGACGGGAAATTCACTCTTGATGTATCGGAAAACGCCACACTTGTCGTATCATACATAGGTTGCGAGACAGCAACCGTCGTTGCATACGCCGGAAAGCCTGTAACCATCGTCCTGAAGCCGGATGCCCTCGCGCTTGATGCAGGAGAGGTTGTTGCAGTCGGTTACGGGACACAGAAGAAAGAATCCGTTGTGGCCGCAATCTCGACTATCCGTCCGGACGAACTGCGTGTCCCTGTGCGTTCACTCAGCCAGTCACTGGCGGGAAATGTTGCAGGACTTGTCGCACTTCAGTCTTCAGGAGAGCCAGGTAAAGATGACGCCCAGTTCTGGATCAGGGGTATAGCGACATTTACGGGAGACCCTAACCCGCTGGTACTCGTGGACGGTGTAGAGAGACCGCTGGAAAACGTGGATCCTCTCGAAATAGAATCATTCTCAGTACTTAAGGATGCATCCGCGACAGCAGTGTATGGAGTACGCGGAGCCAACGGAGTAATACTTATCAACACCAGACGAGGCTTTGACGGCCCGGCAAGGATTGACGTGCGCTATGAACAGGGATTCTCTTCACCGAGCAAGCGACTGTCGTTCGTGGATGCGGCAACAAGGTCCATGCTGTTCAACGAGGCTGTTGACGCAACTCCAGGAATTTCTTCGTCATTCAAATATCAGCAGGCAGAGATAGATGCCATGCGTTCCGGAATAGATCCGGAAGTCTATCCGAATGTGGACTGGCAGAAGGTCCTGATGAAGGATATTACCCTTTCGGAGAAAGTCAGCGCAAACATATCAGGAGGAGGAAAATTCGCACGTTACTTTACATCCATATCTTTCTACAACCAGGAGGGACAGTTTGCTGTCAACCCGGGACAATATTCCTGGATTGGAAACTCCATCGGTTCGTTCGGGGCAAATGTAAACTATACGCGCTACAATTTCAGGGCAAATGTCGATATGGACATTACCCCGACCACCACAGTCAGTGTCGGACTCCAGGGAAATGTCTCCGAAAACAAGGAACCCGCTGAGGGGGGGGCGGCATCCATATATCGGGACATCATCAATGCTGCGCCCAATGCATTTCCTGTAAAGCTTAAGGACGGGAGGCTTGCAGGACGCGATGGACTGAACAACCCTTACAACATGCTGACACAGAGAGGATATGCCAAGACATTGCAGAATGCCCTGCGTGCAAACCTTTCAATTGACCAGGACTTCAAGTTCATAACACAGGGACTCAGTGCCAAGCTGACATACGCATACGACTACACTACCAACGCTGTAGATACGAACTCACGTGACATAAATTTCTTCGAGGTCACCGGACGCGACGAAAGCGGTGACCTCATAGCGAACGAATGGCAGGCTGACAAATACCAGGACTACCTGAACTACAGCCACAGCAGTTCCTCAACACGTTCGCAATATGCAGAGCTTACCATAAACTACCAGAGATATTTCGATAAGCATGACGTTGGTGCACTTGTCATGGGATTCGCCAAGGACTACAGGCTCATGACCCAGGGCATGACATATATAAACTCCCTGCCTAACAGGAGCATCGGACTGGCAGCACGTGCTACCTACGGGTATGACAACCGATACCTCATTGAGGCTAATATCGGATTCAACGGTTCAGAGAACTTCGCAAAGAACAACAGGATGGGCATTTTCCCGGCATTGGCATTGGGATGGGTTGCATCTGAAGAAAACTTCCTGAAAGGCAACAAGGTACTCACATGGGCGAAGATGCGCCTTTCCGTAGGACAGGTCGGAAGTGACCAGATTCCTGCAACAAGGTTCATCTACCTCGCCACAATGAATGACGGTGCCTCAGGATACAGCAATATCGGTGTCAACTTCAACCAGTACCAGGGAGGAATAGGAGAAGGCAGGATGGCAAACGAGAATGTGACATGGGAGGTTGCCACGAAATACAATATCGGACTTGAACTCGGATTCCTCAGTTCACTGCGCCTCAATGGAGACGTTTTCTACGAACGCCGTGAAAACATCTTCCTTTCACCGCAAGCTTCCGAGATTGCCGGACTGCCGAACGGATATGACATCTACTCCAATATGGGAGTTATGGAAAACAGGGGATTCGAGATTTCAGGAGAATACCAGAAACGTATCGGCAAAGACCTGTACATCACTGCACGAGGCAACTTTACCTTCACCAGGAACAAAGTGATTTCCGACGGTAAATATTATGCCTATCCTTGGCAGGATCTGAAGGGGGCAAGATACGGCCTTACCTTAGGCTATAAGGCCATGCACCTGTTCTCGGAAGAGGAACTTGCGTCACTTCCTGACTACTACGAGCAGTTCTCTATGGACAAGACACAGCTCCGTCCGGGAGACATCCGCTATGAAGACCTCAACGATGACGGTAAAATCACGGAAGCCGACAGGACATGGATAGGAAATCCGTCAATGCCTGAGATAGTATACGGTTTCGGTGCATCCCTCAACTGGAAGGGCCTGGACTTCTCTTTCCTTTTCCAGGGCGCAGGCAACCGTTCCGCATATCTTACCGGAGGATGGTATTTCCAGCCGTTCCAGGCAGACCGCGGACCTAAGCACATGGGTAACGTGATGACTGCATTCCTTGACAGGTGGACAGAGGACAACCCTGACCCATACGCATTCTCCCCACGCCTGAGCTATGGTGCCAACGCGAACAACTACAAGACATCCACATGGTGGCAGCGCGATGCGAGCTACCTACGTCTCAAGAATGTAGAAATCGGATATACGCTTCCGGACAAATGGGCAAAGAAGATATATGCCAACAGCCTGCGAATCTATCTGCAGGGCGTGAACCTGTTCACTATAAGCAAATTCTACAAGAATTTCTGGGATCCTGAGACCGGTGCTGATGTATATCCTATGCAGAGAGTAGTGTTTGTCGGACTGAATGTGTCATTCTAATCATTTAATGATATGAAAAACAGATTTATATATATTATATCATCATTGCTGATGCTCACTTCAGCATGCTCCGGATACCTTGACCAGGATCCGGGAGGAATGAACACCATGGAGAAAGTGTTCACTTCTGAAGTTGAAACTAAAAAATGGTATGCACGCATGTACAGCGATGACTTCATGGTACAGGAGATGCACTACAGCAGCCAGCTGCCATATTTCTGGTGCACCGATGAAGGCGCCTACGTGATGGAAGGCTTTGTGCGCAGCATATCTGAGGGACTTATGTCCCCGGACAACTATTATGGATACACAGGCTATAACCTATATTTCTTTGTGCGCTACTACCAGGCAATAAGACATATCAACATTTTCCTTGAGAATCTGGACAAATGCCTTGAGATGGGTGAACTTGAGCGAAGGACAAAACGTGCAGAAGCCCGTTTCATGAGGGCCTACTACCATTATCTGCTTCTTCGTCTATATGGTCCAATACCTATTGCTGAAAGCAGCAGGGCATCTGACCAGATAGCAAACACCCAGCCGAGGAAGCCATTTGCAGAATGTGTTGAATGGATAAGCAATGAGATTGACTGGGCATGCGAAAACGGTATGCCTGCAACACGCAACGAATCCCTCGAAATGGGGCTCCCGACAATCGGTGCGGCACGTGCCATACAGAGCAGGATGTTCCTCATGGCAGCCAGCCCGCTGTACAACGGAAACAAGACATACTCAAGCTGGACAAACAAGAACGGCACAATGCTCATCCCGCAGACATACGATGCCGAACTGTGGAAAAAGGCGGCAGACGCGGCAAAAGATGTCATCGAGAACTATGGCTACAGCCTTAAAAAACCAGCAAAGGATGCAGAATTTGATGACATTGTCGACAACCTGCGTTCAATCACAACAACATGGGGAGCAGAAAACAACCCGGAAATGATATGGGGCCACCCGAACAGCATGCAATGGTACGCAATGTGTGCCCTGCCTGCCCGCTGGTACGGATGGAACGGAAGATATTCCCTCCCTATCGGGATGATAAACGACTATTTCATGGCAGACGGTTCTGTCGCTCCTTCTGTAGAATCCTGGTTCGAGGACAAGGAATTCTCGACAGAAGCAGGTGACGGGACAATAGAGAATACGTTCAAGATGTTCTGCGGCAGGGAGCCACGTTTCTATGCCAACATACATTTCCCTAACCAGCGTGTCTCATACGCCTATCCGAATGAGTCTGACTCTTTCCAGGATGCCGATGGATATGGAGTCGTAGACTTCTGGTACTCAGGACTGTCAGGAAACGGGTCAACGCCAGGTGACAAGAACACCTCTGGATTCAGTGTCCGCAAGAATATCCCTCTTGACTACTGTGCCAACAAGGAAAAGAGCACCGCAACGCGTATGCTGAACGTACCGTTCCCTATAATAAGGCTCGGTGAGGTATATCTGAACTGCGCAGAGGCAATCAATGAATATTACGGAGCTGCTGGACAGAAAGATGCGCTCTTCTATCTTAATGAAATCAGGACACGTGCCGGCATACCTGCATACGAAGGCAGCTACAGCCAGGAGGAGATGCGTGAAATGATACGCCATGAGCGCAAGATAGAGCTTGCATACGAATGCCAGAGGTGGTTTGACGCACGCAGATGGTTCATTGCCCATGGACCGGAAGGAGTATTCAACCACAATGAATTCGGCCTTGACATGTCCAAGGGAAACGGCCCGACAGACAAGGAATTCTTCACCCTGACCCAGGTCGCACTGAAAAGGTTTGACATCAAGCATTACTTCATGCCGATCAAGTCTTCGGAAGTCGAGCTTAACACAGAACTTGTACAGGCTCCTTTCTATTAATAGATAAATGGACTTCAATGAATAAACACCCAAACATCAAAAGAATCATGAAACCATTTTTTAAAATATTGTCATCACTCGGTGTGCTGTGTGCCATGTCATCATGCAGTGCAGAGCTTGCACCGATAATAATACACCCGGATCCGGTCTTCGACAAGACCGGTGTGTTCCAGATAAATACAATATCCATCTATGATGAGCAGGAAACCGTCATTACGGTCTCAAGGACATACGGCCTGTCAAAGGAGGTGGATATGCTCGCAGGCATAGACGAGACAGTACTTGAGGAATACAACAGGCTGAACGGTACGGACTACAAACTGATGCCGGAAAAATATTACGACATGCCTGAATCATTGACACTTGTGAAGACATCCAAGACTGTTGAGCTACCTGTCATAATCAGGCCAAAGGCATTGGCTGAGGAAGCTGGTCTGGAACGTGCCAACCAGTATGTAATACCTGTCTCCATACTCAGTTCATCAATTGAGCTGGAAGAAAAAGGCGCAGCATCACAGGTAATCCTCAAGCCGAACATTGTCAATCCTGAACTCAATGTAATTATCCCGGAGACCAATGCGAGGCTGAGTTTCATCAAAGGCGTGGAGATTCCACAGCGCGTGACTATAAGCTCACATGTCAATTTCACCACAGTCGAGCCGTCAAGGGTGACATTCGTCCCTGATGCCGCCGCAGTCGGGACATTCAACCAGAAAAACGGCACTGACTACAGGATGCTCGCAGAAGAATACTATACTGTGGAAAAAGGAACACTTGATGAAGAGGAGATGAACTGGTCTGTAGGCATAACGCTGTCCTGCCATAATATACAGGATGAGAATGTCTATATCCTCCCTTTGAGGATGTCATCCCAGGACTATACAGTAACTCAGAAAGAGCCGGTCTACATACTTGTACAGCTCAATATACTCAAGATGTGGCTCAATGGAAGCGGAACTGTAATAACGTCAAATACAGGTAAAGGTACTGTAACGGCAGAACTGAACGCACCTATAACCGCAGAACAGCCGGCAGACCTCGTTGTTGACAACACAAAGGTGCCGGAGTACAATTCTGCGAACGGGACATCATACCTTTCAGTAGACCCGTCCAAAGTCACAATTACGGCTGGAAGCATCCTCGCCGGTGAAAAGACGGCCAGCATCTCATATAAGGTTGACATGAAGGAAATGGAATATGATGGTGAAGACAAATACCTGATACCGCTGGTACTTTCACGTAAAGGTTTGTATACCGGCACCGAGGTTGAGGGAGACTTCATATACATAAGCCCGAACAAGTCCCTTGAAATACCTTATGTAAAGACAGTCTGGGGAAAGGAACTTTCCAACCGTGTGACCAAAGGAGAAATATACCATTCCAATCTCCGTCCGTCAAAGAATGCGGCAAAACAGAAATATGCCATCAACTACAACCAAAACTGGGCTGACGGCCTGATCTATTTCAATATTCTGGATGAAGCAGTTGACGGTTATCCTGAAAGACTCAAGCTTGGGGATTTCCTTGACCGCCCTTACGACTATCAGGATGGATGTGACCCTGTCATTGACAATGGTTCATATATAGATACAGACACAGGAATAATCCATTTTGACCTTACTGTAATGGACTATGCCAACGCAGCAAACGGAGGATTTCCTATACAGATAGAACTTACGCCTGCGCAATAGCTGCAGGTCATCGGGAGGATGGGGACGGACCCAAATATACCGTCCTCATCCTCATTACATTCCAGGAAAGGAAAAGTATATAAGACTTTCCGATAAAATTTAGACAACTCTTTAGAATGAAAAGCTACACAGAACGTCTTTGTGCCATGGCATTATTGGCAGGACTGATATCCTGCAGCAGCGGGAACGTGACTCCGGAAGGCCCGGATGTTCCACCTGTCATAGAAGATCCGTATGCCATACAGATTGTGAACGGCACCTTTGAGGAGGGACTTGACGGATGGACTGTCAAGGATTATTACAACGGAAGCAAGGCCATACTTGAAATTGTCGAAGGCCAGGGAGTCAAGGACAGCAGATGCCTGAAGATACAGCAGCTTCCTGAAAACGGGAAATGCTGCATAGCTGTCGAGCAGAGGCTCACAGGACTTGAACCCGACCAGATGTACAGGATAACGGCCAGGATAAGGTATTCAGACATCCCGAGCGGGGAAGGCACCGGCCCGGTAGTGTTCAGCCCTAACACAAAGCAGTACTGGAATTCATCACGGTATCTCTACGGCACTGACCTGAAACAATGGACAACCGTAACAATGGACTTCATGTCAGACGACAACGGGGAGGCAACGATTTCAGCAGCCCTTGGGTTCTGGCAGGGAGGAATGGCAAATGGAGGGCGTTCCACCGGCACGGCATATTTTGACAACATAAGTGTCAAGAAGATTTCAGACGAACTGTTCACACTTGAAGGAGAGCATGTGAAAATCTATATCGAACCGTCAAAAGTCACCGTGCCGACAACCGTACTCAGCAAATGGCTTGAACGCCTGGACATGATGTATGTCTCATACACGGAACTTATGGGTGCAGCACCTCACGAAGGGCGCAAGCTTGCAATACAGACCACACGTGGAATATATTCCGGATACTGGGCACTTGCAGGATACCCTATCCTTTGGAGCATGAACTATACTGCTGTAGAAGAGTCTTTTGCACAGATGAAGGACTATGACGACTGGTGCTTCGGCCTGATGCACGAAATGGGACATGTGTTCAATCTCGGAAACTCGTCTTGGAACTGGAACGATGAGATGTTCGCAAATTTCAGGATGCACTACGGACTTGCCAGGAACAACGGAAAGGTCTACATGGACGGTACAGACGGGAAACGCATCTATACAGGAAACGAGATTCTTGACATGTACAGGATAGACTACGACAAGACAATCGGTACCAAAGTCAATGACAACGGCATACATTATATGCTTGCCCGTCTTGCCGATGAAGGGACAATCGGCTGGGAACCGTTCTGCAGAACATTCAAATATCTGCAGCAGAACGGTGGCAACGGCGGTTCCGGCTATGACAAGTTCATCTATTTCGTAAACACATTGTCACGCTATGCAACAGAAGTACACGGACGTGATATCAACGCCCTTAACTTCTTCACGGCACAGGAACTTGAATCCATACGCAAGCAATTGCAATAAATGATATTTAAAATGAGAGCATTTTATAATATGGCCGCCATCCTGATGGCAGGTTCAGTAATCACAGGGGCGTGCTCGGCAGGCCCTATATACAGGACTTCATTTGACAAGGACCCTCTTGCCTCCGGTGAATGGAGACAGGGAGGAGAACCGTCTGAAGGCGCATCAGCCTCCTACAGGTCCAATGAAGGAACCGACTCAACCGGATGCATCTTTCTGAGCTCTGACACAAGAGGATATCTATATATCAGCCATCTGGTTGAAAAACTTGATCCGGGAAAACTTTACAGGATGGGCGCGAAGCTGCGTACACGCGGAGTACAGGAAGGACGCGGAGCAATACTCACTGTCAAGACAGATGACAGCCAGCAAATCTGGAATGCATCTGAATTTGTCTATGGAGACACAGACTGGCAGGAAGTCTATATTGATTTTGTACCGTCACCTTCAGGAACAGCCGAAATATGCTGCAACCTTGGAAATTTCGGAGGAACATACAACGGGGGAACAGCTCTCGGGGAAGCATGGTTTGACGACATCTGCGTAGACGAGGTAACTGATACACAGATGTATTTCCGTTCCGGAAGACATATCAGCCTCGCCATTGACAGGGACAAGACCTGTATCCCTGACACAGATGTCGACAAATGGCTTGAAAACCTTGACAGGGTATATGAAAGCTATGCTGACCTTGTCGGGGACTGTCCATACAACGGAGAAAGAATCACAGTACTCACAACTCCAGGCATTGAACCGGGATACTGGGCACTCGCAGGAAACCCTATCCTGTGGAACAACCACGTCGGAATCGAAAAGCTGCTGAAAAATACTGCTGAAAACGGAGACTGGAATTTCGGTGTGCTCCATGAGATAGGACATACTTTCTCTCCAGGAACTGTATCCGGCAACGGACAGTGGAACTGGAATGACGAGATTTTTGCCAATTTCAGGATGTCATACGCCCTGGAGACATGTGGAGGTGCAGTCAGCCAGAGGAACGTGCTGTACCTCGGACGTGAGATTATAGACTATTACAAAATATTCTATGACGAGACAATCGGAAGCGGAATCGCAAGAAACAACGGTGATGCCCTGCACTATACATTCCTAAGGATAAAGGAGAAATATGGATGGGATGTCTACAAAAAGGCTTTCCGCTCATTATATGCACTTACTTCTGAAGAGATGCCCGGCTTTGGCGGAAACTACGAAAAGTTCCTGTTCTTCCTGAGCCATGTATCTGCAGCTGCAGGAGAGGACGTGACAGTGACATGCTATACTCCGGAAGAACTGAAGCTGATTGAGGAATCACTAAAATAGACTTATACTATGAACAAGCTGGCAATAATATCCGCAGGAATACTGCTCTCCCTCATGCCATGGACGACAGTCTCTGGACAGGAATGCAGAAAGGCACCGGATGCTGAATGCGTTCCAGAACCAAGATGGGCAATCGATGCACAGGGGCGGATTGCCTGGGACATAACGGAAGACAGGATTCCCCATCACGACCACATTGAGATGGCCGGGGAACAGGTCGCATGTGTTTTGAGATGGGAAGTGGACGGCAATGCAAGGCTGATAACAGAGCGTTCACTTGTCTTTCCTATGCTCAGGACCCTGCCGAACAACACCCATGCAAGCCTGATGATGCGAATCGCAACAGACATCCCGTCCCTTCTGATGATAGACGGGATGGCGATGCAGCACGGCAGGACGGAGCGGATAACTATTGACGGCATGTTCTGCAGCGAAGAGACCTGGTGTACAGGCAGACAGAACATCGGCACCGGAAGCGGTACGGCACCTGTCCCGTCGGTCAGGATAAGCAGGAAGCTGTTCCCGTCCGTGGACAAGCCTCTCGTCTGCGAGCGGTACACTGTCTGCAGCATCCGCAAAAGGCCGATGACAGTCTATATCCCGGAATATTCCCAGGTTTTCAGGACTGTCAAGGAGAAAGGGAAAGACGGGGTCTACATTGTCGAAGCATCCATTGGAGGAGCAGGCACATTCGTCCTGAATGAAGGAGAAAGCGTATCATTCGATGTGATATTTTCCGGACGAAAGGCTGATGAACCGCCTTTTTCTGTAGATGCCGAAAAGGAACTCACCGCACGGATGGATTTTATCACCAATGACATTGACAGTTCGCTTGTACTTGAGACACCGGACAGCGTTGTCAACACAATGTTCCGGTATGCAAAAATCCGTACTTCGGAGAGCATCTGCAAGACTGCAGGAGGATATATGCATGCCCCGGGAGGAGAATCATATTATGCTGCGATATGGGCCAATGACCAGGCAGAATATGTGAACCCGTTCTTTCCGTTCCTCGGCTACAACACAGGCAATCTGTCGGCGATAAATTCATTCAGGCATTTCGCCCGTTTCATGACTGATGGATACATGCCTCTCCCAAGTTCAATAATTGCAGAGGGGACGGACATATGGAACGGGGCCGGGGACCGTGGTGATGCAGCAATGATTGCATACGGGGCAGGCCGTTTCGCCCTTGCATATGCAGACAGGACAACAGCAGAAGAGCTGTGGCCGCTGATTGAATGGTGCCTTGAATACTGCAGGAGAAACCTGAATGGCAGAGGGGTTGTAGCTTCTGACACAGATGAACTGGAAGGACGGTTTGAGGCAGGCAGTGCAAATCTCTGCACATCATCACTATATTATGATGCTCTCCTGAGTGCTGCATGGCTCTGCGAGGAGCTCGGGAAGCAGGCATCTGCCGCAAAGTCATACAGGAAGCAGGCAGCAAGGCTCAGACAGGACATGGAATCCTATTTCGGAGCATCTGTAAGCGGTTTCCAGACATACAGATACTATGACGGGAACGAGCTCCTGCGCTCATGGATCTGCATCCCTCTGACTGTGGGAATACACGACAGGGCACAGGCCACCGCTGATGCACTTTGCAGTCCACTCCTATGGCAGGAGGACGGCCTGCTTACCGAACAGGGCAGTTCCACATACTGGGACCGATCGACCCTATATGCGCTTCGGGGGATATATGCTGCCGGAATGCCGGATGCAGCGACAGAAAAACTGCATTCATATTCTGCCAGACGTCTGCTTGGAGACCATGTGCCGTATGCAATCGAAGCATGGCCGGAAGGCTCCCAGAGGCACCTTGCCGCAGAGAGCGGACTGTATTGCAGAATAGTCACAGAAGGGCTGTTCGGGATCCGTCCGACAGGATTCAGGAGCCTTGAACTGTCTCCATCCATGCCTGCGGCATGGGACAGGATGGCACTCAAAGGCATAAAGGCTTTCGGTCAGGATATTGACCTGACGATAAGAAGGACCGGGAAAGACAGCCTTGAAGTCACTGTTTCCAACGGAACGTCAACGAAAGTATACAGAGGCAGGAACAATGCGAAAATCAGCATAAGGCTATAAGTCCGTGCAAAACTTGAGTAATGAATTTTAACAAATAACACATAAACTGGTATGCCAAAAATCAAGACAATAGGAACATTCGCATTCTGCCTGCTGCTCGCCTCATGCGCAAAGGCTCCGGAATGCGTGACATTGACTTCCCCCGACAACAGGATCTGCGTCAGGATAGCCACTGCCGACACCCTCAGATATTCAGTGACACTTGACGGCAAGAGCATTGTAATGCCGTCTGCAATCAGCATGGAACTGCAAGACGGAAGAATGCTCGGAGTCAACCCGGGAAAATACAGGATAAGGAAAGGGAGGCAGTCCGAGACAGTCCTCTCACCTTTCCACAGACAGGAAAGCATAACCGCCACATGGAGCTATGCCGATATCTGCTTCGGGGACTGGTCACTTGCACTGAGGGTCTATGACGATGGACTTGCATGGAGGTTCGAGACAGACTTCAAGGACAGCATCATGGTCAAGGACGAGACGGCACAATTCATTTTCCCCGATGACCCGATGGCCTGGGTGCCGTATTCAAGGGGGAATGACCCGTTTGCAAATGCATTCCAGAGCGAATATACACATGAAAAAGTCAGCGATTTCAACCCTGAGACAGCATTAAGCCTTATTCCTCTGGCAGTACAGATGGAGGAGGGGACAAGCATGCTGATCTGCGAATCTGCGCAGCTTTCGTATCCAGGGATGTTCCTGCGCGGTATTGAAGGAGGATACCAGGCGGAATTCCCATGTCTTCCGGACAGCGTCTGGTACACTTCAGTAAGGCATCAGAAGAAAATAGCCACAAGGAAGGATATCATCGCCAAGACCTGCGGGACCCGTTCCTTTCCGTGGAGAATCATGGCCATAGCCAGGGAAGACAGGGAGCTTCCTGTAAACAATCTTGTGTACCTGCTTGCAGAACCACGCCGGCATGATGACATTTCATGGATAAAGCCTGGGCAGGTAGCATGGGAATGGTGGAATGACTATGGCCTTGACGATGTCGGCTTCAAGCCTGGCATCAACACAGCGACCTACAGGGAATACATCGACTTCGCCTCAGAATACGGCATACCATACATAATCATTGACGAAGGCTGGTCTGACAAGAAAGACATAATGTCTGTAAAGCCAGATGTCGACCTTCCAGGACTTGTCTCATACGCCTCATCGAGAAATGTCGGAATCATAGTATGGGCAGTTGCCAATGTCCTTTATGACAAACTTGAAGAAGCATGTGTCTACTATTCAGGAATCGGAGTCAAAGGCTTCAAGATAGACTTTTTCGACCGCGACGACCAGGAGAGCATAGACATGATATATGATATTGCCGAAACGACTCAACGTCACCATCTCATTGTAGACCTTCATGGCGTCAACAAGCCTGCAGGGCTGAACAGGACATTCCCGCACCTTGTCAATTTCGAAGGTGTATTCGGGCTTGAGGAAGTCAAATGGTCAAATCCGGACATGCCGCTGTATGATGTGACATTCCCGTTCCTGCGCCAGGTACAGGGTCCGGTCGACTACACCCAGGGGGCATTCAGGAATGCTACCCGTGACGGGTTCAGGATAGACTACAGCAAGCCTATGAGCCAAGGTACCAGGACGCATCAGACAGCCGCATATATTGTCTTTGACTCCCCTCTCGCAATGCTTTGCGACACCCCGTCGCTATACAAGGCAGAGCCTGAATGCACAGGATTCATCACTTCCATACCAACAGTATTCTCACAGACAGAGATACCTGCCGGGAAAATCGGGGAATATATTGTGACTGCCAGGGAAAAAGACGGGACTTGGTATGTCGGAGCATTGAACAACTGGAACGAAAAGACTCTGACAATCCCCCTCTGTTTCCTTCCTGAGGGCAAGGAATTCAAGGCTGTCCACATGTCCGACTACTCTTCGGAGGAACCGCAGAAATATGTGATTGAAGAATATACTGTAATACATGATTCTATCATTGAACTCCGGTTGGCTTCAGGCGGAGGAGCGGCCTTGATTATAACAGAAAAACAATAAACACATAACCAATAATTGAAATGAAACTGTCTATTAGGATTGCAGCTGCCGCTTGTGCAGCAATGCTTATGTCATGCTCCGGCCAGAGGAGCGTCTACCTGTCTGACTTCATGACGGCTGAGGAGCAGCAGGAGGACGCCATGGGTGCGATACGCATGGCAATTGAGGAATGCCGCAGGACAAATGCCACAGAGCTTATCCTTCCGGAAGGTACACTGAGAATCAGGGCGGACAAGGCATACGAGAAATACCAGTTCATCAGCAACAATGACGAGAGCCTGAAAAGGATTGCCTTTGATCTCGAAGGCATGAAAAACCTTACAGTCAAAGGACAGGGCACGAAGCTGCTTTTCAGTGGCTTCATCTCCCCTTTCAGCCTGGAAGGCTGTAAAAATGTGAAGATTGAAAACCTGTCCATAGACTTCACAAGGACTTTCCACTCGGAAGGAATTATCGAGGCTGTCGGGACAGACTGCCTTGACATCAGGTTTCCAGACGAGTACAGGTGTGATATCACCAACGGATGCCTTTATTTCTCGGACAACGAGCATATCAACTATAATTTCTCAAATCTCCTTGAATTTGACTCACAGAAAAGGGAGCCGGCATATCTGGCACAGGACTACTGGCTTGCCAGAAGCACTGTACCTGCGGAGAGGATAGACGGAAACCTCATAAGAATCTTCAAGAAAGGCCTGACTGGAACTGTCGGAAACGTAATGGTCTTCGGTGCTGCAGCACGCTATAATCCGGGATTCTTCGTCTCTGACTGTGATGGAATCACCATTGAGAATGTCAACCTATGGCATTGTGGAGGAATGGGAGTGATTGCACAGAGGAGCCGTGACATTGAGTTGAGGAATGTCGAGATTGTACCGTCTCCAGGAAGCGGGCGTATGATAAGCATCACGGCAGATGCCACGCATTTTGTCAATTGCGCAGGGTATATACGTATGATTGACTGCAAATTCTGCAACCAGAAAGACGATGCTACGAACATCCATGGGCTATATATGATTGTCGATGAGATCATTGCCCCGGACAAGCTTGTGCTCGAATGGAGAAATTCCGGACAATACGGCGTGGATTTCCTCAAGCCGGGGATGAAGGTTGAGATTGTTGACAACAATACTGTCGTCACATATTGCCACGCCATCGTCAAGAATGTCGAGCGTCTCAACAAGGTAACCACTGTCGTTACGTTCGAGGAACCTCTACCGGATGGAATAAGAAAGGATATGGCTGTCGCAGCGGATGATGAATACCCTGAGGTCCTTATAAAAGGCTGCCACATGTCAGGGAACAGGGCACGCGGACTTCTGCTCGGCTCAAGGGCAGAGATGATAATTGAAGACAACTATTTCCACATACCTGGAGCTGCAATCCTGCTCGAAGGGGACTGCAACTTCTGGTTTGAGCAATCCGGTGTAAGGGATGTGAAAATCCGCAGAAACACATTCGAGAACGGAAACTACGGCTATACTGTCTGGGGAGCAGCCTGCATCTCTGTGGGCAGCCGTATCCCTGACCTCAACGGGAGCGAATGCTACCACCGCAATATCCTGATAGAAGACAATGTATTCCGTGTATTCGACCCGAGGATACTCAACCTTTTCAGTGTTGACGGGGTGACATTCCGCAACAATGTTATCGAAATGACCGAAGACTATCCATACAAAGGCAAGGAGACAAGGAATTTTATCTATGACAACTGTAGAAACATTGTAATCGAATAAAAATGAAAAGATTATTTACTGTAATTTCATTGCTTGCCATATTTGCATGTGTGGCAAAGGCAGAAATAAGGCTTCCATCCATACTCGGCAGTGGCATGGTGCTCCAGCGCAATTCAGAAGTCAGGCTATGGGGGACAGCATCAGAAGGAAAGACTGTCACTGTCAAGACATCCTGGGACGGGAAAAGATATAGGGCAAAGGCTGACGAGACCGGAAAATGGTCCCTGAAAGTACATACCGGAGAAGCAGGAGGGCCATACTCAATATCAGTCAGCGACGGGCAGGAACTGGTACTTGAAAACATCCTGTTGGGAGAGGTCTGGATATGTGCAGGACAGTCCAACATGGAAATGCCGCTTTGCGGATTCATGTACCAGCCTGTGGAAAATTCAGCTGAACATATTCTGTACGCCATGTCAGAGACACCAAACATAAGGATGTTCAATGTCCCGAGAATACAGAATACAGAGCCGCAAGATAACTGCGGAGGAGAATGGCTACTGTCCAGTCCACGCAATGTAAGCACTTTTTCTGCAGTCGGATATCTCTTCGGGAAAGTACTGACCAAAGCCATGGACGGCATTCCTATAGGACTGGTGTCCGCAAACTGGGGAGGAAGCCGGATAGAGTGCTGGATGACAGAAGAGGCAATAGATGCGACCAAAGGAATCAACCATGGAATTGCCAAAAGCGGCACAAATGCGACAAGCGCACCACAATGGCTCTACAACGGGCTGATACACCCGATAAAGGACTTCAAGGCCAAAGGCATAATCTGGTACCAGGGCTGTTCAAACAGACATAACTGGTTTGACTACAAAAAATTGATGGTCTCGCTCGTGAAATTCTGGAGGGAATGCTGGGGTGATGAGGACATGCCGTTCTATTTCACACAGCTCGCCCCATACACATACGACGGTGTGGATTTCAGGTCACTGCCCTTGGTAGTTGAGGCACAATACCAGGCCCTTGCAGAAATCCCGCATTCAGGAATAGCTGCCACGACTGACCTCGGCAACCG
This sequence comes from Bacteroidales bacterium, assembly GCA_023667095.1. Taxonomy (GTDB): domain Bacteria; phylum Bacteroidota; class Bacteroidia; order Bacteroidales; family UBA932; genus Cryptobacteroides. The sequence continues at coordinate 54,243 of JAMPAT010000007.1, read as the reverse complement.
CACATGCATACATCCAGCCAAAAAATATGAAGTTGCAGCAAGGCTTGCATATCTTGCCCTGGCAAACGAATACGGCATAGACGGTGTCCCCCGTCCGGCACCTACATATAAAGATATGGAGACGGTGGATGACGAACGTAGGGGAAAGATGCTTGTGCTGAGCTTCAATAATCTTTCTCCAAGGCATTCATGGAATGAGCCGGACAGTTTCAAGGCATTTGAGGATGATGGATACTGCACCCCTGGAGGCTTTGAGATTGCCGGGGAGGACAGGGTCTGGCATCCGGCAAAGGCCAGTTTCAGATGGTGGGAGAACAAGATTGAAGTCTGGTCAGGCGAAGTGGAGAATCCTGTTGCAGTGCGCTACGCTTTCCGGAATTTTCCGGCTGATGCCAATGTCAAGACTACTTTAGGGCAACCTCTTGTTCCATTCAGGACCGATGACTGGCCTGTTGAAGACATAGGGAACATCAATAGCTGACGGTACAATAATGGGTGACCATAAGTCCTGTAAACTCAGGTCACCCCTATTTCACACCCACGGTGCAAGACTCTGATGCATGGACAGCAAAAATCAACTGATATATCCATGAGAAAGAACAGAATGCTTTCGGCACAATAATTCTCGGACATTCGGCACAGCGAAAAATAGCACATAATTGGTTACCAAGTGGTTACATTAGCGTGCCAAAGGGAAAGTTTTCCGGCTGTTGGGCACACGTTGGGAATCAACATGATTCCAAATCTGAATCGGGTAATCCTCACACTTCAGAAACGAAGAGCTTCATTCGCGAAAAAACGGCCAACAGGCCTCGAAGATGTCTGTAGTGCCCTTTTTCATGACACAAATCATGGATTTTGGTTACCAGACTAATTTTCATGCAATCAATTATACCTGATAAATCATTATATTATAGTCCAATATGCCTTGGACTTGAAGTTTATCCGTGTTTTGGGAATACATAATTATTATGGCATAAAAATCGCTTTATGTGCCGGCCATTAACATTAAAACATCAGAAATATGGACAATAAGAGACTTACATCCGAAAACGGAAGGCCGATTGATGACAACCAGAATATCCAGACAGCAGGAGTCAGAGGCCCTGCAACCATGCAGAACCCATGGTACCTTGAAAAGCTCGCACATTTCGACCGCGAAGTGATTCCTGAAAGAAGGATGCATGCAAAAGGCTCCGGCGCCTTCGGTACATTCACGGTAACGCACGACATCACAAAATATACCCGTGCATCAATATTTGCAAAGGTAGGCAAGAAGACGGACTGCCTTGTGCGTTTCTCTACGGTAGCTGGGGAACGCGGAGCTGCGGATGCCGAGCGTGACATACGCGGATTTGCAATGAAATTCTATACAGATGAAGGCAATTGGGACCTCGTCGGCAACAACACTCCTGTATTCTTTCTGCGTGATCCGCTGAAATTCCCGGACCTCAACCACGCAATCAAGCGCGACCCAAGGACAGGGATGCGCAGCGCAAAGAACAACTGGGACTTCTGGACATTGCTTCCAGAGGCTCTTCATCAGGTAACAATAACAATGTCACCCCGTGGAATCCCGGCGTCATTCCGTCACATGCATGGATTCGGCAGCCATACATACAGTTTCTACAACAAGGACAATGTACGGACATGGGTAAAATTCCATTTCCGCACATTACAGGGCATCAAGAACCTGACCGATGCAGAAGCAGAAGCCGTTATAGCCAAGGACAGGGAATCCAACCAGCGCGACCTGTTTGAAGCCATCGAGCGAGGAGACTACCCACGCTGGCTGCTGCAGGTTCAGCTGATGACTGAGGAAGAGGCAAAGACATACAAAATAAATCCGTTTGACCTCACAAAGGTCTGGTATCATGGTGATTTTCCCCTTCATGATGTCGGAATCCTTGAACTGAACCGCAATCCGGAAAACTTTTTTGCTGAAATTGAGCAAGCTGCATTCAATCCGGTCAACATCGTTGAAGGCATCGGATTCTCACCTGACAAGATGCTGCAGGGACGTCTGTTCTCATACGGAGATGCCCAGCGGTACCGCCTTGGTGTCAACAACAACCTCATCCCTGTCAACAGGCCACGGTGTCCATTCCATTCATATCACCGTGACGGCCAGATGCGTACAGACGACAACTATGGAGGTGCAGTCCCATACGAGCCTAACAGTTTCGGTGAATGGAAAGAGAACCCTGCTGTCAAGGAACCTCCTCTGGAGACATTCGGTGCTGTATGGAGCTATGACGAACGCGAACTGGACGATGACTACTACACACAGCCAGGAAAACTATGGAGGCTGATGAGCGCAGATGACCAGAAAGCCACATGCGAGAATACCGCAAGGGCAATGGAAGACTCACCTGTATTCATAAAGCAACGCCACATCCGCAACTGCTACTATGCAGACCCGTCATACGGTGCAGGAGTCGCAAAAGCCCTTGGACTTGACCTCAACGAAGCACTTGAAGCAGAAGATCCCGCCCATCCGGTGTGGGACAAGCGGAAAAACATAAGAAAATGACAAGCTGTTCCTTGTGCGGCATAAGTGGCTTTAAAGGCCAAGTGCCTATTCAAATTCCATCCTTGGAAATGCCCACAATGTGGATAGCTTCCGGAATTTCCCGTTTCATCCTTTAATCAGGCCATAGACATGGCTGGTTTGCAGAATTTCATCAAATATCCTTAGATATGGTCCCATGAATTCCATATCTAAGGATAATGCATTCCATTTCTGGAAGCTGCCGTTCAGCGAGCACATCACATAAACATAAATACTTAATACAACGTCAGTTCAATACGACCGATTAAACATAATCAATTGTATATTAATAAAATAGCGAAAGTTTTTTTTATATTTGAATAAGCAGACACATCAAAACTACAAAACAATCGCTGTGATGATCACCAATGACAAAATTACTGAAATTTTCTGTATGGCAGATGACTTTTGCGGACTTTTGCAGAATATACGACAAAGTCATCAAGGTAAACGGGCTGAAGCATTTCTGCACATGGAAAGTGTGTATAAGTTTTGCCATTGAGCAAGCACGCTCTGAAGTTATAATTCATTGTATAGCAACCATTTAATTTTTCAGAGCGTGCTTCATGCGCCTTTTTCAAGTGCCACCAGGCACGCAAATCTGCATTCTACGCTCTCCATGGCACTTTTGCGTGCTCGCCCGTTAGCAAACTTACAGTTCCCCTCAGGTCGCGGATGATCAGGGAAACAGTCCTTCGGACTTTTCTCAGTTAGCAGACATCGGCAGCTGAAACACTATTGATGCAATGGCAGACAGCCCCTCGGGGGCAGGTCGCGAGTCCGAGTCTTGAGCATATACGAAAAAAGACCCTCAGGAAAATCCTGAAGGTCCGTGATTTTTTGAGCGGAAAACGAGACTCGAACTCGCGACCCCAACCTTGGCAAGGTTGTGCTCTACCAACTGAGCTATTTCCGCAATTCTGAAGAGCATCCATTATTTCTCAAATGGGATTGCAAAGATAGGCATAATTTCTTTTTCTGCAAATTTTTCTTGCAAAAAAGTGCAAAATTTTATTGAGACGGGACTAATATCAAGCTAACGTCAACATTCTCTCCAATGTTTCTGCAGCTTGCCATCAAGAAGATTATCTAAATGGATTTTTTGATTTACAGCCATATATGATGGATACGGGACAGGCTATAGGAAACAGAAATCCTTAGCACTGCTCCAAAGCAATAAACGATTGATTATGAATACTGAAGGTTCGCAATGCGACACAATATCGGACGCTTATGCCATATACTTTGCAAGTTACCAATTATTGCAGTTTAACCAGGTTACCAACACAAGAGCTGCAAGATGCCGGGAATCACAAACTTCCATAAATCACGAATAATCAAGATATTGCAAACTTGGATAATTCCAGACATCACAAAGGCAGGACGTTGGGAACTACACTTTTTCATAAACAACTATCAATCAGAAGAATACAAAACGAAAATATTCCCAATATAACACAAAATATGACATTGGGAACCGCCCTGCCTCATAAACAATTAACAGACAAGCCATTACAAATTGGTATGGTTCCCAACATCACGAAAAACAGGACATTGGGAACCCACCATTTTACAAATATTTGACTTACAACAGATTGCAAATCAAGCAGGTTCCCAATATACAGAGATAATGTACGTTGGGAACCATACTTTTCGCAAATTATCAGCACTCACGACATTGTGAAACAGGCCTGTGCCTTGCCTGCAAAACAAAGGTACATCTGATACACCAGCAAATCAGGCATATACATAAAAGAGCATTCCAGACACCGGAAAAAACAGAATATGAAAAAACAGTATATATATGGAGCCACCCTTTTCAGCAAAACATAATAATTGAGGCATTGCGAAACCCAATGAAGTAATTCCCAAGAAAGTATACACAGGAACAAAACGAAGAATTACCAAATATTGCAAAACAAGACTATACCAGGCAGTCTCATCAAAAGCACATCCGGCACAGCAATAATTCAAGCTACATCAGCCGACAACAACCTCAGCAGCGGTCAAGGTTATAGCGGGAAAATCAACAAGCATACAGTTGTTGCGAATCAGCGTCTTTACGCACTTGAAAAGACAGACATCCTGCACTGTACAGGATGTGCAACCATTGATTCAGCAAGCAGATACACTCAGGAATACAGCATCACCACAAGCTCCAGTCTGCCGATTCAGGATTTGAGGCAAATGCTACATCAGCCTGCATAAAATCAGGGCTGACCCAAAATCACTTCTGTATCAGCCCACACCTAAATCATTTTAAAATCAATGTCTTATAAACTAAAACGATGTTTCAAATTCCTTAAGGAAACGCAGGTCATTCTCAAAATAGTTCCTGAGGTCCTTCACCTGCCATTTCAGCATTGCAATACGCTCAACTCCCATTCCGAAAGCGAATCCGCTATATCTCTTGCTGTCGATTCCAGATGCTTCAAGTACATTAGGATCAACCATTCCGCATCCGAGAATTTCAAGCCATCCTGTCCCCTTGCAGATGTTGCAGCCTTTTCCGTGACAGATGTTACAGCTGACGTCAACCTCAGCGGAAGGCTCTGTGAACGGGAAATATGACGGTCTCATCCTGATCTGGGTCTCTGCACCGAACATCTCACGCGCAAAGAGCAGAATTGCCTGCTTCATATCTGCAAATGTGACATTCTCATCAATATAGAGTCCCTCAACCTGATGGAATATACAGTGTGCACGGGCAGATATAGCCTCATTGCGGAATACACGCCCAGGGCAGATAATCCTGATAGGTACCGGCATTGTCTCCATCGCACGCACCTGCACAGAAGAAGTATGGGTACGCAGGAGCACCGGATTGTCATGCCCGGCACTGATAAAGAATGTGTCCTGCATCTCGCGTGCAGGATGCTCCGGAGGGAAATTCAAGGCTTCAAAAACATGCCAGTCATCCTCAATCTCAGGACCTTCAGCGACATCATATCCCAATTTACGGAATATAGAGACTATTTCTTCACGGACGATTGAGACAGGGTGGCGCGACCCGAGCTGAAAGCTGTCGCCAGGCTTTGTCAGATCAAATGAAGCACCTGATGCGGCATTGCTTTCCTCCGCCTCATTGCGAAGTTCCTCTATCTTTGCTGCAGCTGCATTCTTGAGAAGATTAAGGCTTTTCCCGAATTCCTTCTTCATCTCAGGAGCGACACTCCTGAACTCCTCGAAGAGCTTTGTGATTTCACCTTTCTTTCCCAAAAGGCGAACCCTTGCATCCTCTATTTCCTGCTCTTTCTTGCATTTAAGATTTTCTATGTCTGCAAGTATTGCATCTATTCTCTCTTTCATATCATTATATTACTCTAACTATTCTGTATCAGCTATTCAGACAAACCGTAGCATATCCTCCGCAATCTGGCAGCAAAACTGTGCCTGGTCCAGGTACACTATTCTGCAGGCACATCAGGATATCCAACGGCAATGACACAATGTACCCTCATGTTGTCCTTCACCCCTAGCAATTCTTTCACATAAGTTTCTGCATCTCCCTTGGAAGCATCATCCTTGCTCCTCTGACGTCCGTTCACATGTACCCAGCAGCTGCCAAGACCAAGGTCAACAGCAGCAAGCTGCAGGAAAGTGGCAGAAATGGCACAATTATCAACCCACAGGTCTGTCTTTGACTCATCCCCCATGACTACAATCACAGCCGGGGCATTCTTCATGAACGAAGAACCGCTCTCACGCATTTCTGACAAGGCTGCTATTGTATCTGCATCTTCAATGACCATGAAAGCAGAGCTTTTGCTGTTTCTCGAAGAAGGAGCAGTCCCTGCCGCACAGACAATTGCATCAAGCACTTCCCTCCCGACAGGAATGTCTGAATATTTCCTGACACTGTGCCTTGTCCTTATTATCTCTGAAAACTCCATAATTATCTGTTACTTAAGTTTCGCAAGTTTCAAATTTTATTGATAATCGTACTTTTATACGGCTTGCGGAACGTTTTACCACCGCACAAGTCATATACACACCACCTACACTCACTGCCCAGGCCACCAACTGCCTGATAACAAGGCTACTTACGCTTTGCCAATGCCGCCTCAGCCTTCTCACGGCGTTTTGCGCGTGCCTTCTGCTGTTTAGCGGCACCGCTCTTCAGATAGGCAGCCCACTGCTCATCGTTGAATATCTTTCTATACGACAGTTCTATGGTATCCATCCATCTGTCCTGCACAGCAACATACAATGATGAATTGGAGACCTTTGCCTTGCCCAGGTCCTCAATCTCCCTGTGCATGGCAGGGAAATCATGCTTAAGGGTCGAATCCACATAGAAGACCTGCCAGTCATCAAGGTCAAGCAATGCCTGAAGCCTGTCGGCCTCCTTCTCTGCAATTTCTATCATATCAGGTTCCTTCTGCTGCTCCTGGGCAAAAGCCGGTGTCACCACAAGGCCAAGAAAAGTGCAGAAACATGACAGAAACACTAAACGGGCTGTATCCATATCAGATGTATATAAAATTTTTCCTATTTTTGTAAGATGTTGTCCTGTTTCATGCAATCAGAAACTTAGACAGCATCATAAACGTCCTGCTGCCAAATGCAAAAGGACATGAACTGCAAAAATATAAATAAGTATATGAAAAAACAAGCAATCATTTTATCAGCCTGCTTTTTTGCAGCATCAATCCTGCCTTGCAGCAGGGCACTTGCCTGTTCCAATATCCTTGTGACAAGGGGGGCAAGTGCAGACGGTTCAAACATGGTCTCATATGCAGCCGACTCACATCAGCTATATGGAGAACTGTACTATAACCCTTCAGCCATGTGGGAAAGGGGGACAATGCTGGAAGTCTCAGAGTGGGACACAGGCAAGCACCTCGGTTCAATTCCACAGACAGGACACACATACCAGACGGTCGGCAACATGAACGAGCACCAGCTGATAATAGGGGAAACCACATTTGGAGGGCGTCACGGGCTTGATGACCCGAACGGTATAATGGACTATGGTTCACTCATATACATTGCCCTCCAGAGGACTAGGACAGCACGTGAGGCCATCAATGTAATCGTTGACCTTGCAAATACCTATGGCTATTACTCCGAAGGTGAGTCATTCTCAATCGCCGACAAGGAGGAAGTCTGGGTGATGGACCTTATCGGGAAAGGCTCGAAACTGGATGCAGACGGCAAGAACACCCGCAAAGGCATAGTCTGGGTTGCAAGAAGGGTTCCCGACGGATACATCTGTGCGCATGCCAACCAGGCCCGTATCAGCACATTCCCTCAGGACGACCCGGAGAACTGCATGTATGCGCCAGACGTCATCTCTTTCGCCCGGGAGATGGGATGGTTTGACGGCAAGGACGAGGATTTCAGCTTCTGCGACACATATGCCCCGCTCGACTTCAGCGGCATGAGGGCATGCGAGGCAAGGGCATGGAGCGCATTCAACATCCTTTGTGACGGGAAATTCACATTCGAGGATGAGAACGGCAATATTGTAACTAAGGATTCCTACGAATATATCGGCTATGCAATGGGGTACGACAAGACCAAAAGATTCCCGCTGTTCGTAAAGCCATCACGCAAATTGACTGTAAAAGACGTTGCCGATGCGATGAGAGACCATTTCGAAGGTACACCGATGGACATGACAACTGACATAGGGGCAGGCGGAAACGCACTTCCATACCGCTGGAGGCCAATGGGTTTTGAGTATGAGGGCAAGAGCTATATCAACGAAAGGGCAATCGCAACACAGCAGACAGGATTCTGGTTCGTGGCACAGTCACGCGGCAGCTATCCCGATGAAATCGGAGGACTGCTATGGTTCGGCACAGACGATGCCGCAACATCATACCTCACCCCTATCTACGCATGCACAACCGAGATTCCGGAGTGTTTCAGGGTCGGGAACGGCAATATGATAACATACTCCCCTACCTCCGCATTCTGGATGTGCAACAGGGTAGCAAACGCATGCTACAGGATGTACAATGTCATGGCACCTACAGTCCGCGCTGAAATCGATGCATGGGAAAACAGCCAGATTGAGGCAATCAAGGAAATTGACCGCCAGGCAATGGAAATGTACGCTGAGGCAGACGCCCTGCCACGCAAGCAGATTGCAAGGAACAACAAGATCAAAAAGGTATACGACCCGTTCACCAAAGTCAAGGAATTCCTCACCGGATATTCCGTTGTCACAGCACAGGAAATATTTACGAAATGGACTGAGCTTGAAACACTTCTGCTTATCAAATACATGGACGGGAATGTAAAGGCACAGAACGGGGACGGAAGCTTTGTCACAAACGGACATACTGACCATATCCCCGGAGAGATTTCATGGCCAGGCTACACTGAGAAATGGAAAGAATGCGTAGCCAGGGACCACGGCAAGACAATCGAGGAAAAATAGTCACCACAAAAGAGCATTGACATGTCAAAGAGAAAATCAACAGTCATCAAGAACTGGCCACGCTATATCCTCCAATGGAGTGTCTTTCTTGCCCTGATTCTGTTCATCACCGGTATAATCCCGTCAAAGGAGCCGGTAGACCCGGAGGCATATTGCCCGATGGGAGGATTGGAAGCACTGACAACATGGGTGGTAAACGGAACTCTCCCTTGCACAATGAGCACCCTTCAGATAATGATGGGAATAGCCCTTGCCGCCGCCGTAATCCTTTTCAGCAAGCTGTTCTGCGGCTACCTCTGCCCGCTCGGGACTGTGCAGGACCTTCTCACAAAGGTGCGCAGGAGTCTTCACCTGAAGGCTATAAACATTCCCAATGGTTCAATTGCTGACAGTATCCTCAGGATATTCAAGTACATCCTTGTATTCTGGATTTTCTACATGACAGCCACGGCAAGCGAACTTTTCTGCAAGAATTTCGATCCGTACTATGCTGTCGCCACTGGCTTCAAAGGTGAGATAACTCTTTGGATGTCAATAGCTGCACTTATCTTGCTCGTTGCCGGAAACTTCATCATAGACTCTTTCTGGTGCAGATACATCTGTCCACTTGGAGCCATATCCAACACATTGAAATTCTGGATATGGATAGTCTGCCTGTTCCTTGTATACTACCTTCTCGGGCTTACCGGACTCAATATTCCCTGGTGGATTATGCTTGGAGGGTTCTGCCTTGCCGGCTACCTTCTGGAAATACTGCACAGGAGACCTTCGGAACAGGTCATATATATGGTAAAGGACAGCGGAAAATGCAACCATTGCGGAGCATGCTCAAGACAGTGTCCATACCACATTGACATCGAATCATTCAACAACGGTAAAATCAACTCCATCGATTGCACCCTTTGCGGTGAATGCTCTGCTGCATGCAGCAGAAACGCCCTCAACATCGGATTCGGCATAGGAAAAGGCAGCAGGGCAATGAAAATGATTCCGGCATTGCTTACAGTGCTGCTCGTCATTGGAGGTATCTGGGCAGGAAGCAAATTCGAACTGCCTACCATCGACATGAAATGGGGTATAGAGCAGGTTTCTGAAGACGGCTCTGTCAAGCCCCTTGTTGACGAATCTGCCCTCAAGACCCTTGAACTGACAGGACTCAAGTCCGTCAAATGCTATGGCAGCTCCATGGCCTTCAAGGCCCGTCTGGAAAAGATTCCTGGAATCCATGGCGTAAAGACATTTGTAAAGCACCACCGCGCAATCGTCACATACGACCCGTCAAGAATTACACCGGAGGAAATCCAGGAGAAAATCTTCGTCCCTTCAAAATTCAGGGTGAACTCCCCTGACCCATCGGAAGTCAGCCTCGTAAAGGAAGTGACCATACGTACAGAGAATATGTACGACAAGCTGGATATCAACTACCTCGGGATGCAGATGAGGAACACAGGGAAGAAAATCTACGGAATCCAGACCGAGTTCGCCTGCCCTCTAATTGTCCGCGTATATCTTGACCCGTCAGAAGAGGTGGACAGGAACTGGTTCAGGGAAGTTGTGGAGAAAAAAGTACTTGAGATGCCGTCTCACGGTGGAGCAGTCAAGGAAATCGAGGTTAACTTCAAGTTTGTATCAATGGAAGATGGCGAGTCATATATTCCGGTTGATGAATATCTTCACGCGATGTTCTCCCCTTTCAAGGCTGAATTCAAAAGCCGCGTGGAGGAAAATGCCGGAAAGAAGCAATTCATATATGAAATAGCCGACAAGAATTATGAAAAGCCCATAGTCCTGAGGAACATGCCGTTCCTGAGCAACCATCTTTCACGCCACGACGGAATAATCGGAATATACCTTGACCTCAACAAGGACCTTGTCCCTGCAATACAGGTAAGGTACGCCGCCCCTATGACAGCGGAAAAGGTCTGGGAACTCATGACCATGGACACCTGGACCATAACATATTCCAAGGAAGACGTCAGGGAAGTCGGAGCCAAGATGAGCTTCAAGACCCCCGGAACGGAATACAGATACGAATAGCCCTTTCCTGCTATTGGAATGGGCACAGACTAAGGAAGAATGAAAACTATTTTCAGACGCTACATATTGGCACTTGCTGCCGTGGCATCATGCCTGCCGGCAATGGCAGACGAGGGTATGTGGATGATAAATGCCATCAATGCTGCACTTGAAAAAAAGATGCAGGAACGTGGTCTGCAGCTTTCTGCCTGCGAAATCTATAACGCCGATGCAGAAGGGGCGGCAATCTCCGATGCCATCGTGTCACTGGAGTTCAGCTGCACAGGAAGCATAATTTCGGACCAGGGGCTGCTCATAACAAACCACCACTGTGCATACAGCGACGTTTTCGGGCTGAGCACAGAGGGGCACAACTACCTTGAAGACGGATTCTGGGCAATGGAATCTGGAGAAGAAATCCCTGTCACAGGCAAGAAGGCCCTGTTCCTGAAAAAGGTAATAGACGTCACGGAAGAAGCTGAGGCAATGATAGAAAAGGCGAAGTCTGAGAACAGGCCGTTGGGCACACGCAAGCTCGGTTATCTCCTTGAAAAGAAATATTCGTCTGAAAGCGGCCTTGAAGCCTGGTTTTCATCCATGTGGAAAGGTTCACGCTATTATATCGCACTGTACAAGGTCTACAGCGATGTAAGGCTTGTAGCAGCTCCACCTGTTTCAATGGCGGCATTTGGAGGAGACATAGACAACTGGGAATGGCCGCAGCACAAATGCGACTTTGCCATGTACAGGATATATACGGCTCCTGACGGTTCGCCTGCAGAATATTCCGCAGAAAACATCCCGCTCCGTCCCGAGAAAAAGCTAAAAATATCATTGGGAGGCTATCAGCCAGGGGATTTCACCATGGTAATCGGATTCCCCGGCCGTACTGACAGATACAGCAGTTCATTCAATGTGGATTTCAAGGAAAGGGTTTCACTGCCTATATCAAACATGATACGTGCCGGGCAGATGGACATTGTCAACAGATGGATGAATGCCGACCCGTCCCTCAGACTCAAATATTCCGACTATTATTTCGGGCTGAGCAATGTCCAGGAGCTGAATGAGGGCGAAGTACTATGTTACGGACGTTTCTGCACTTCAGCGTATCGGAAGTGCCAGGAAGGCAAGATGAAGGAATGGATTGGCTCCTGTCCCGAAAGGCAGAATCGGTGGTGTAATCTGACAGGACAGATGTCAGAGACCTATGCCAGGACAGAAGATATACGCAGGAATGCCGTGGTTTTCCGCGAGACAATTGTCAGGGGGACCAACATCGCGCGTTTTGCCACAAGAATCAATTCGCTCAAGAACAGCCGCGACAATTCTGCCATACAGGAACGCCTATCGGGCATATTGGACGGAATCCGCAAAGGATATGGCAAATACGACATGAGGGTGGAAAAGGACCTGTTCGGATATGCATTCGAAAAATATTATACAGGCATCGCCCCGGAATGGCTTGGAGAATATCAGAGAAGCCTTGTATCAGGAATTGCAGCTGCATCAGGCAAAGAATATATCGGGCAGCTCCACGCCATGGCTGACAGCATCTGGAACAGCAGTTTCATCACGTCGCCAGAACGGTTCGAGACCTTTGCCGGACAGGGGCATACATTGGATGAATATATGCAGGATCCTCTGCTCAGGTTCTTAGGAGATGTAAAGATCACAGATTTCAACCTGGCAAAGGAAAAGGTTGAGGGAGATCATGACATCGTTTCACTCGAAAAGGAATACACACACGCCCTGTACTGCATGAGGGAAGACTTCGGAATGGAGCAATACCCTGATGCGAACTCTACAATGCGGATAACATACGGGACAGTAGGCACAATCGAGCCATACGATGCAGTGCAATGTTCATGGCAGTCCACAGCATCAGGAATACTTGAGAAAGCGGATTCTTCCTCATACGAATTCAGCATCGGAGAAAAGGAGAGACAGCTGCTTGAAAGCAATGACTGGGGCAGCTGGGGAGCAATCCGCAGAATACGCGACAGCAGGAACAACAACCGCATACAGCGTTATATGCCTGTGGATTTCCTGACAGACAATGACATTACAGGCGGTAATTCCGGTTCCCCGGTACTCAATGCCCGCGGTGAGCTGATAGGGCTTGCATTCGACGGCAACAAGGAGTCGCTGGCAAGCGATGCAATGTATGTAGACGGCTACAACAAATGCGTCTGCGTAGACATCCGTTTCATCCTATGGACACTCGACCGCTACGCCGGCATGGACCGCATCATCGCAGAGCTTGGGCTGTGAGACCAATGCATGAGACTTACCCGGTCAGACCTTGCCAGCAGGATGGAAACAACATCAACATACCGGGCCGGCAATTACTGGCGATGTCTGCTATTTATTATGAACAAAATGACTTGGAGGATGCGGCTTCTGCATTACCTGAAATAGAAGATATTGGATGCCAGTTGGAGGAATAATAAAGAAGATAATTTGGTAATATGGCTGATTTTGAAGACTACATACGTCAAGGAGAGCCGGACAGGCAGCAGCGTGCGCACGCATGGCAGACTGCTATCGGTCTTCAGGCAGTGGATGGATTGAAGACTTCGGAATATCTGGTCGACACTGCACGTAGGCATATCGAGGGCGACATCACTATCGATGAGGCACGTGAACTGATAAAAAGCTATTACCAGTCCAAAAGCAATCGTGAACCGGAGCCGGATTCAAGCAGAGAGGCAGACACGGCTGCAGCAAATATTACCAAGATACTTTCAACACGGACTTTGGATTTCAGTGCAAATGGCTATGTGTCATTACATCGCAGGATATTTGAGGGCGTATTTGAGTTTGCCGGGAAGATACGCAATTATAACATATCCAAAAAAGAATGGGTCTTGGATGGGGATTCTGTCAGCTATCTGGACTGGGAGGATTTGTATCGGGCAATAGATTACGACATTGAACAGGAACGCAATTTCAACTATGCCGGACTGTCGCAAGATGAAATCATCTGCCATATAGCGCATTTCGTTTCAGGTTTATGGCAGATTCATGCTTTTGGTGAGGGTAATACACGCACAACGGCAGTTTTTACAATCATGTATTTACGTTCTATAGGCTTTGACGTGGATAACAACCTGTTCGCAGAGCATTCGTGGTATTTCCGCAATGCATTGGTACGTGCAAATTACAAAAATGTCCGGAAGGGTATAGACTATACCCTAATATATCTTGAGCGTTTCTTCCGTAATCTGCTGTTGGGAGATAGCTGGGACCTGCGTAACCGTTATCTTCATATAAATCCGTCTGAAGAATGGAAGATTCAGCCAAATCTTGCAGATGTGGAAAGTGCAGGACAAGTACAGGACAAGTTCAGGACAAGCACGGTGCAGGAAGGGCACTCTATCAGCCCGGAAATAGAACAGTTGCTTGCCATCGTAGGAAAAGAACAATTGTCTTTGGCAACGATGATGGAAAGTCTCCAATTGAGTGGACGTGACAATTTCTTGAAATTGTATCTTTCCCCAGCAATTAGAGATGGCTATATAGCTTTTTTGTATCCGGACAGGCCGCGTCATCCTCGTCAAAAATACCATTTGACAGCAAAAGGTCTTGCCTTGCTGTCATCGCTGAGCCAGGGCTGTGAGACCAATGCATGAGACTTGCCCGGTCAAACATAAGCCCCGCCGGAACACTTGTTCAGACGGGGCCATTTTTATGATAAAGTCACATTCTACTTGTCTTCCCGGACAACAATCTGTCCGTCAGCGACATCCACAAGGATTACAGAGTCACGGCGGACCTTGCCGTCGAGGATTGCCTTGGCAAGCATGTTGACAAGTTCCTTCTGCATCAGGCGTTTCACAGGACGTGCACCGTATGCAGGCTCATAGCCCTTGGTGCTCATATAGTCCTCAAACTCCTTCGAGAAAGTCACTGTCACACCATTCTCTGAAAGCCTGTTCTGGAGATCAGCCATCTGCATCCTCAATATCTCCCTTATATCAGACTGCGACAGAGGCTCGAACATAATCACCTCGTCAATCCTGTTCAGGAACTCCGGACGCACGGTCCTCTTGAGCACGTCAAGCACTTCACCACGGCACTGGGACAGCATTTCATCACGCTTAATCCTGGCATCGCGCTCAGCAGAAGAATCTGCACCAGGAATCCCAATCATAGGCATCCTCTCCATATATCCCTGGATTATGTCCGCACCTACATTGGAAGTCATTATAAGGATAGTGTTCTTGAAATCCACTGTCCTTCCCTTGTTGTCGGTCAGACGTCCGTCATCCAGCACCTGGAGCAGGATATTGAAGACATCCGGGTGCGCCTTTTCTATCTCGTCAAGCAGGATTACCGAATAAGGCTTACGTCTCACGGCCTCAGTCAGCTGCCCGCCTTCATCATATCCTACATATCCCGGAGGCGCACCGACAAGGCGGCTTACGGAATGACGCTCCTGGTACTCGCTCATGTCAATCCTGGTCATCATATTCTCGTCATTGAACAGGAACTCTGCAAGTGCCTTTGCCAGCTCTGTCTTTCCGACACCGGTCGTACCCATGAAAAGGAAAGAGCCGATAGGCCTCTTTTCGTTCTGCAGACCTGCACGTGAACGTCTTACGGCATCAGCTACCGCTCCAATGGCCTGTTCCTGCCCGACGACCCTCCTGTGAAGCTCAGTCTCCATGCGAAGCAGCTTCTCCCTTTCGCTCTCCAGCATCCTCTTCACAGGTATTCCAGTCCATTTGGCAACCACTTCCGCTATGTCCTCCGGAGTCACGGCCTCAGTAATTATAGGGTCCTTGATTGCTGCCTGGCGGGCATTCAGTTCATCGATTTTCTTCTGGGCCTCAGCCATCTTGCCATAACGGATTTCAGCCACACGGCCATAGTCACCGGCACGTTCGGCATTGTGCGCCTCAATCTTATAGTCCTCAATCTGCTGACGTGCATGCTGCAGGCCTGAAAGAATCTCCTTCTCCTCGTTCCAACGTCCTTTCAGTTCATCACGCCTTTCGCCAAGTTCCTTAAGTTCATCCTTGATCTTGTCCATCTTCAGAGAAACTCCCTCGCGCTTGATTGCCTCCCTCTCGATTTCCAGCTGACGGATACGGCTGTCCAGCTCCGCAATAGGCTCAGGAACTGAATTCATCTCAAGGCGCAGCTTTGAAGCAGCCTCATCCACGAGGTCGATTGCCTTGTCCGGCAGGAATCTGTTTGTGATATACCTATGGGAGAGTTCCACTGCTGCAATCAGCGCATCGTCCTCGATACGGACCTTATGATGGTTCTCGTATTTCTCCTTCAGGCCCCTCATTATCGATATTGATGCAGCCGGGGAAGGCTCATCCACCATCACCATCTGGAAACGCCTTTCAAGTGCCTTGTCAGTCTCGAAATACTTCTGGTACTCGTCAAGGGTAGTTGAACCGATGGTACGCAGTTCTCCACGCGCCAATGCCGGTTTCAATATGTTGGAAGCATCCATTGCACCGGAAGTACGCCCTGCGCCTACAAGGGTATGGATTTCATCAATAAACAGGATTATCTCACCTTCACTGTCCACGACCTCCTTTACCACGCCTTTCAGACGCTCCTCAAATTCTCCCTGATATTTGGCCCCGGCGATAAGCGCACCGAGGTCAAGTGAATATATTGTCCTGCTTTTCAGGTTCTCCGGGACATCCCCGTCAACTATCTTCTGGGCAATACCCTCTGAAATTGCCGTCTTTCCGACACCAGGTTCACCTACAAGTATAGGGTTGTTCTTGGTCCTCCTGCTGAGGATCTGCAACACCCTCCGGATCTCCTCGTCCCTGCCGATGACAGGGTCAAGCTTGCCCTGCGCCGCCCTTTCGTTCAGATTGACGGCGAATCTGCTGAGATTTTCAAATTTGTTTTCTGCCATAATATTTACTCCTTTTTGTTCCGGGGATATGGCAAATGCCGTGCTAAGCCATCATGGCCAATGCACGAAAATGCATCGCCCGTTCCATCCGGAACAGACGATGCCAAGTCAAATTATATTCCAACAGCCCTAAGGCTGACAATTTGTCAGAAACAGATTATTCTGCCGGATTTTCCGCAGGAAGCGGTGCAGAAGGGAATTCAGGCACCTGCTCTGTGCTGATATTCTCAACCTTGTCAGTGATATCCATTGAATTCTTGCCGGATCCTGTAGTTGTGAAAGTTGTAACAATTGATACCACAAAGATAAATGCAACAAGCCCCCAGGTAATCTTCTCAAGTATATCAGCAGTCTGGCGTACACCGAAAGTCTGGTTTCCTGCCACAAAGTTGCTGGCAAGTCCGCCGCCTTTTCCGTTCTGGAGAAGAACCACAATCGTAAGAAGAATGCTGGCTAGAATCACAAGCACTGTCAGAATTGTAAATACGACATTCATATTGTTAATTTTTAATTTCCTCGTTTAATTTTTCTATAAGGGCTGCAAAGTAAGCACTTTTTTCTGGATATGCCAAAATTAGTTTCGAATAAATGTCCCTTGCCTGCTCATAATAACCCTGTTCCGCATAAATCTGCGCCAATGTCTCAGTGCAGAAGTCATCTCCATAGTCCGGCACCATTGTCTCGACAAGCGGAGCAGACGGTTCATCATTGACAGTGAAATGCAGATTAGTATCCTCGGTCTTCCTCACAGATTCATATTCAGACTGGGAGAAATAGTCTCCACCCACAATGACGACTTTCCTCCCCGCCCTGCGTTCTTCCGGCACATGGTGCACTGCAGGGGCGCTCTCGACTATATAGGCCTTTACAATCTCTGCGACATCCTTGTCGGAGCAGTCTGCGCGGTTTCCCATCAGGGCCCGTGCAAGTTTCCTGCGGGAGGCAATGTACATTGCCGCATCCGCATATTGTTCCCCGCTTCCGCCACCAGTGCGCACACACAGTTCCTTCCTTGCCGCACCGAACCACGGATAGGCACCTATAACGGCAGAGAGAGCCTCAATGGACATTTCCTTCAGATTAACACTACTATCCATAACTACCAGTTTGCTACAGTTGCATTGAATATGTCTTCACACAGTTTTTCGATAATCTCCTCACACAGCGATGATTCCACAGCATCAAGGGAAGTCATCGAATCATAGTCGGCGTATGCGGAGAAAGACTTTTCAAAATCCTCCTCTGGGTATTTCCTGTTTGTAAAGTATATCTTCACATTAACTGTCAGCCTGTTCTGTGCAGCAACTTCATTTGCAGTCACTGCCATTGCCTTGACATCGTATCCGATAATCTCTCCCTGGATTTCAAGGTCCCCCTCCGCATCGACCTGCTCAAGCTTGGTCAACTTGCGGAACTTGTCTTTCATGGCCTCTGTCAGCTCATTGCTCAACGAAGGATTCACCCTCAATGCCTTATATTCAAAATAATCTATTGTGACAGTCTTGACGTCAGCCTGTATGGAAGTACCGGAAAAGGAATATATCCCGCATGACTGGAACAGCGGAACAGACAGTGCCAGGGCTATCGCTGCCCAGGCAGCCGGCAATATGGCAGCCAGATTTCTCATTTGTCAATGCTTTTAAGTTTTCTGTAGAGTGTGCGCTCCGAAATGCCAAGCTCAGCAGCAGCCAGCTTACGGTTTCCCTTGTATTTTTCAAGCGCCTTGCGTATGAGGTCCTCCCCTGCCCTATGGATTGACAGATCCACATCCTCCTGTTCATCAGGTTCTTCTACTGCAGGATGATATTGGCCTGATGTGTTTACGGACGGGTAGATTTCCTCCGGGACAGACACATCCTCCCATGCGTGAGTCTCATTATGGGCTTCAAGCTTGGCTGGCTGTGCCGGGATATTCTGCTGCATCCCATGTGCGGAGACGATTTCCTTTAGATAGTCAACCTCCTGGCGCAGCTGGTATATCATCCTTATGATTGCCTCCCTCTCACCAGGATTCACCGTATCCGACGGATGGCGGGACGACAGGACAGGAAGCATTCCGGAATCATCCTTCGGGATATACTGGGCAAGAACATCGGCAGTTATCTCGTTCTTCATCGCAATCCTGTGTGCCTCAAGGGCGCATACTGTCTCAGCAACATTCTTCAGCTGGCGTATGTTCCCCGGCCAGCGATACCCTTTAAGGTATGCTGCCGCATCAGGCGAAAGCATGGCCTTTCCCATCCCGTATTTCTCCGAAAAGTCCGAGGCGAATTTACGGAAAAGCAAATGTATGTCCTCAGGCCTGTCGCGCAACGGAGGCATCAGAATCGGGACAGCATTCAGCCTATAATAAAGATCTTCCCTGAATTTGCCCTTTGACACAGCATAGGCAAGGTTGACATTTGTTGCCGCAATTACACGGACATCGGTCTTCAGGACCTTCGAGGAGCCGACACGGATGAATTCCCCGGACTGCAGGACACGCAGGAGCTTGGCCTGGGACGGGAGCGGAAGTTCACCGACCTCATCAAGGAACAGGGTTCCTCCATTGGCCTCCTCAAAATATCCCTTACGCATCTCCATAGCTCCTGTAAACGAGCCTTTCTCATGCCCGAAAAGCTCAGAGTCCATAGTGCCTTCCGGTATCGCTCCACAGTTGACTGCAAAATACTTACCGGTCCTGCGATGGCTGAACTGGTGTATGATTTTCGGTATATTCTCCTTGCCGACGCCGCTTTCCCCTGTAACCAGGGCAGTCAAGTCAGTCGGCGCTATTGCTACGGCTATCTCCAGGGCCCTGTTCAATCCAGGGTCATTGCCGATTATATCAAATTTATTCTTTAATGTCTGTAGTTCCTGACTGGTCATAATGCGACAAAGTTAAGAAAAGCATCGAAAATATGTACTCCAAAGCTGAAAAAATTAAAATTATGACTATATTTGCGTGAATTGCGCCATTTGGCACGAAAAAAGCATTTCAAAGACTAAAAACCATTAAATTTTTATAGAACAATGAACAAAGGTATCAAATCTGTGGCTGCAGCCATTCTTGGCCTTGCCGCTGTTGCGTGCAGCTCGCCAAAGAAGATGGCAGAGCAGGCCGAGAGCGTGATCGTAACCAGCGATCCTGCTGTACTCGAGGTTGTTGCAGGTAAAATCAATGCAACCGTATCCGTAACTTATCCGGAAAAATACTTCCACCCTAAGGCTATCCTTGAGGTCACTCCTGTAATCGTTTACGAAGGTGGCGAGGCAAAGATGGCCCCTTACTATTTCCAGGGAGAGAAAGTAAAGGACAACTACGAGGTAGTTCCTACTGCCGGTGCAACTATCACTAAGCCAGTATCGTTCAACTATGTTCCAGGTATGGAGAAATGCTACCTTGAGCTTCGCGGTACAGTTACCCTGAAGAACAAGAGCACAGAGCTTCCTACAAAGAAGGTTGCTGACGGAGCAAACACTACATACATGCTCGTTGACAAGGACGGAAGGGTTGACTTCAAGAAAGATGCATACCAGGAGATCATCAAGCAGACAGCTGAAGGACAGATCCTCTATACAATCAACAGCTCAGATGTAAGGAACAACCAGCTCAGGTCACAGTCTGTAAAGGACTTCCAGGCTGCACTCCAGGAGATCCAGAACAACGAGCGCAAGGCCCTCAAGAGCACTGACGTTGTCGCATACGCTTCACCGGACGGTGGCGAGAAGCTCAACGACAAGCTTTCTGACAGGCGTTCAAAGAGTGCAGAAAAGGCATTCAACAAGGTTACTAAGAAGAACAACCTTGACGTTCCGGTAAACGTACAGAGCATCGGACAGGACTGGGAAGGCTTCAAGGAGCTTGTTGCAGAGTCTGACATCGAGGACAAGGACCTTATCATCCGCGTTCTTTCAATGTACAGCGACCCTGCAGTCCGTGAGCAGGAAATCAAGAACATGTCAGCTGTCTACAAGACTCTTGCAAAGGAGGTTCTTCCTGAGCTTCGCCGTGCAAGGTTCATCGCAAACGTAGAGTACACAAACTATACAAGCGAGGAGCTCCTCAAGCTTATTGACGAGAACATCGATGTTCTTGATGAAGAGGCTCTTCTCCGCGCTGCTACCCTTGTAAAGGACAGCAAGGACAAGCTTGCTATCTATGGCAAGGCTGTAGAGAAATTCAACAGCGGACGTGCACAGTACAACATTGCAGTTGTCTACATCAAGGACAAGGAGCTTGCAAAGGCAAAGAAAGCCCTTGCGAAGGTTGCAGACAAGGACGGTGACTACCAGAATGCAATGGGTGTTGTAGCACTCCAGGAAGGCAATCTTGCTGAGGCTGCTAAATGCTTTGCTGCCGCACGCACTGAAGCTGCTGCCGAGAACGAGGGTGTTGTAGCTATACTTAACGGCGACTACAAGGCTGCTGTTGCAAAATTCGCAAACACAAAGTGCTGCGGAAACAAGGCTCTTGCATACATCCTTACAAATGACCTCGCATCTGCTTCTGCTGCAATCAAGTGCGACTGCCCTAAGAGCGCATACCTCAAGGCTGTCATCGCAGCACGCAAGGGCAAGGCAAACGAGGTAAAGGCTAACCTTGAGAAGGCAGGAAAATGCAAAGAGCTTGCTGCAAGGGCTGCCAAGGACATCGAGTTCGCTCAGTTCAACTAAAGATAAGAAACATAAATCTTTATACGGCCCGGCTCATCAGAGTCGGGCTTTTTCAGTGAACGTTATGGAAAATATAGTTATAAGGAATGCTGAAGCTGGAGACATTCCGCTCGTGGCCAAATGCACAATGGCAGCAATCGGGATGTATGACTTCGAAGAACCGATGCAGCAGGAACAGGAAAAGGCATACAGATGCCTCATAGGCATATGCGGAATGGAAGATTCCCTATATTCATACAGGAAAGCAAGGGTTGCAGCAGTAAATGGAGATGCGGCAGGATGCCTTATCTCATATGGAGGTGAGGGCTACAACGAAGCGCGTGCAAAGACATTCAGGATTGTAAAGGAAGAGGTTGGAATCGACCTTTCAGGCTCAGATACTGAAACAGGGCCAGGGGAATACTATCTCGACACAATGGCTCTGCTCCCGGAATTCAGAGGACATTCACTCGGCAGGAGACTGATGCTTGACGGAATACACAAAGGCATGGAAGCAGGATATGGACGGACAACACTGATTGTCGACAAGGGACATCCAAGGCTCATGGAATACTATGCAGGGATTGGATTCACCCCAGAACGTGAAATGACATGTTTCGGGGACGTATACATCAAAATGTCCCGTCCATGCAACGAATCAGACAAGTCCAGCATCTGAATATCTGTCAGTGAAATTTCACATCATCCTGACCTGTAAAGACATTGTTAACTAACACAGACACCATGAACAATTCGGTAAAAATCGGCACAGCACTGATATGCATAATGCTGTCCTGTCTATCTGTGAACGGATATGCGCAGAAAAAGAAAGATATCCTGCCATACGCCTATGGGAACACGATAGACATGTCCATCGGCCCGGTATGGGCACCAATCAGCTCCCAGCCGACAGCTGCCAGGAAGATATGCGGAAGCGGAGTCGATTTCAACATGAGGTATTCATATTTCTTCGGGAAACATTTCGGTGCATACGCGGCATTCAACCTGTCAGAGCTGTCAGTTGACAGCGAGCGTTTTCTAAGAGGAATGCCAAATGATGGCTATAGATACAAAGATGCAGGATACAGCACAGACAGGTCAAATGAATATATAGGAGTTTCTGCCGGTGCTGTCTACCGTTATGACTTCGGCCGTTGGAGCCTTCGCCCACGTGCAGGTATAGGATACACAAGCTTCATTTCAAGCGGAAGCTCATACTACATGTTCAGTCCGGAAAAGCCATACAGTGATCCGGAGCATGTATATATCAAGGAACAAAGCAAGAATTGCATCTCGCTCGAAGCGAGTGTGCAGCTGACATTTACGCTCGGAAGCCATTTCTTCTTCATGGCAGAGGCCGGAGGCAGGGTTGTACCGGGAAAATACATGACAGATGTGGAGAGGTATGAGACAAGGACACAGCCGCCGGCAAACTGGGTAGAGGCTGTAATTGATGCAAATGTCAACAGATACATTGACACAGCTGCAATCTCCAGAAAGATAGAGAAAAACCAGATAGGAGATCTTCTCTATGTCAAATTAGGCATTGGCTGGAACATCGGATGGAACAGGAATGTCAACAACAGGTACAACAGATAAGATTTCAACCATTTAAATCCCTATACAATGAAACTTTTTGCAAAGAATATATGGTTTATAGCAATAGCTGTTGCTGCAATGACCCTCTCCGGATGCCATAAGGAGCATCATAAGGATATGGAATACGTATTCACACTCTACAATAATTCCGATGACATAATAGGCTGGTATATCTCAAATCCTTACAGGACAGCAGAGGATGGAAACGAATTTCCTGAATATATGCCGGAATCCCTTGACAATGAATACAAGTACATACGTCCTGGGGACAAATATTCTTTCCTTGCATACGAGATTCCTTCTGAATACAGGGCATCAGACGCTGTAAGGCTCTATATATTCCCTGTAAGGACACTGACTGATTATACATGGGACCAGATCAGGTCAGACAAGCTCTATGAATACCGTTTCGATCTGAAGGCGGAGGAAGTTAAGGAACAGGACAGGAAAATATACTATACAGGCGAAAACAACACTTATCTATACTGACCTTTGCTGTATTCCTGGCTGTTACTCTGTAGTGCATAGCATTGTTCCCTGGATACAAGAAAGGCAAGACTATATTTCAGCGGTGTACAAAAAAATGCGGAAAAAGCTGCACTCCGGTGCGCGGAGCCCTGCCAAAAGCTGAAGCTTTGACGGGGCAGAGGCAGAATGGGATTTCGTTGCTGTGCTCCGACATCCCTGGCCGCTACCGCGGGGGCCCAGGCAAGACAAGGAAGGCCGGATGACTTGCGTCATCCGGCCTTCCTTGTCTTGCGGTGAGAGGGGGATTCGAACCCCCGGTACGCGTAATTACGTACGGCAGTTTAGCAAACTGCTGGTTTCAGCCACTCACCCATCTCACCAGACAGCCCAATTTTGTCAATCGGGACTGCAAAGATACTAATTATTTATTGTTTTGCAACATTTTCTGCGGTAAAAGAGCGCATGTGAAATCATAACCCGACAATTCTCACAGTTATGCACTCAAGGAAAGTCGCGCCTAACACTAGAATTCAGGGCCGACGCGGCGGACGGTGATGCGGTTGTTCTCTATCAGGACTATCTCGACGTCTGTCTCCTGCGGGATTTTTCCCTCAAGGGCCTTGACTTCATAAAGTTCATTTCCAAAGCGGGCCGTACCGGACGGGGCAAGTCTGGTTACGGTCCGTCCTTTATCTCCGATGCCGATGGAGTCCTCCCCAATGCCTTTGGTGCCGTGGAACATAAAGCGTCTCCAGCTCTTGACCCGGAGCGCATAGAAAATAAGCGCAACAAACAGCAGGGAACTTATAGCTGTCACAATTATTCCGGACACGGCTCCAAGTATATCAAAGGAACATGCGCATGAAATGGCAAGGCATACAAACCCTATGACACCGGTCATGCCGATTCCGGGAAGGAGGAAAATCTCTGCCAGTATCAGCAGGATTCCGACTGTCATCAATATAATTATGAAGCCCATAGTACAATAGTTTTAAATCATATACCGGATATAGCCGATGTCTGTTCCTCTACAGGCCAAGGGACCATCATGCTATTTCTGCAGTTCACGGGCTTTCGATACAGCAATTGGAGTGCCATTCGTGTATGCTACAATATAGGCATTCCTGAATCCGAGCCTCTTGACACGCGCAAGTGCATCTGTTGCTTCACTATATGTCCGGAATACACCGGCCGCATAGTTGTACCTGCCGGATGCGGTTGCCCTTTCAAAGACTGGGCTGAGTCCCTTCAACTGGGAGACAGTGGCCTTGCGCCCGACATTGAATACCTGTATCTGGTAGACAACCCCCTCAGGAAGTGTGCTGTCCGGAGCGAAACGCCCCTCTGGCAGAATCATGAATGTGTAGTCGAATTCTTCCTCCGTCACTGCAGGAAGGGCTGCTATGGTATCTCCAGGGGACATACGGACAAAGCTGAACCCAGACGGAAGCTCTTTCACCTCGCTCTTCTGGTTCATCGCGGCATTGACCTTCTCCGGATCTATAGCTATGCCACTGAACAGGAACTCCATCTCAATCTTCTGCAGTTCAGCCGCAGCACGGTCAAGGGCTTCATTCAGCCGCGGAAGCTCCGATTCCCTGCGGAGAATCTCTGTAGTCAGACGTGCCCGTTCATCCACATCGTCACTCAATGCAAAACGGCTCCTTTCCTCATCCAGGGCCTTGTCATATATATATATTGAATCGCGCAATGCCCTGACCTCGGCCATTTTGCCGGTATAGCGTTCCGTTTCTGCATTCTCAGGGAGGGCATCTTCCACATTGTCCTCCTGTGGACCAGTCGCCTCTTCATGCGGCTCCAGCTCCATCAGTTTCCTGACCTGGGCGACATCTACAACAGCCGTACGTATCGGCATGCTGTCATATTCAAGCACATATACATTTATACTGTCGGCAGGGCATCCACGGTTGGAGGCAAAAAGCGTATATTTACCGTCGGCTGTATCTACATACAGGAAATCATCGTATGGCGATGAGAAAGGTATTCCCATATTCACAGGCGCACCCCATTCCAAAGCCTTTTCATCCCAATATGAGACATAAATGTCATATCCACCCATCCCATAGAGGCTTGCGGAAGAGAAATACATTGCCTTGCCATCCTCTGAGACAACGGAATATACCTTTTCCATATCGTTGACGGTCACCTTGGCACTGTCTCCAGGGGCGTATACAGCCTGCGGTATGCCCTCATATCCGGGAATCTCACCTGAGACATTGTGCCAGCCTTTGTCCTTCAACGGATAATATAGATAAAAATCATTGATTGAGAACCTTTTCCTGTCCACTACAGCAGGGATATATGCAAATTCCAGCATGTTGGCCCCGTTCTCGCAGAGGATCTGGCTGTCCTCTATCTCAAGTATGCGAAGTGAATCAGAGGTGTATTCCATAGCCTGGCGGCACATGCCGAGAGCCTTTGTGAATTCATATCCGCATCTCAGGGAATCGGCCTCTGCAAGCAGCCTGGTGACCCTCGGGTCGTCCACCACTGCCGGGCGGAAGTCAAGCGTGTCTGAAGCCGGCTGGAAATCCATTGTATCTGCAATCTCAACCGTCTCTGCAACCGGAAGGTCCACACCGATGGCCACAGGAACGGCAATGCTGTCCACATGCACAGCCAGCACAGTATCTGCGGCGGCTGTATCAAGCGGGTCAACTGCCGTCAAAATCAAAGAAATTGCCAGTAAATGTCCAATCATCACAAGTTTTATCAATACTTTCTGTTTAAGGGGTACAAAAATATAAAAAAAATAGTAAATTTGTGCCCTATTTGCGGTTGGTGGCATCTTTTGGAGCCAAAAGCCACCGGAAAACGACAATAATTTATAAATTAACAATAACTACTATGCAAAGTAAAGGTGCAATCAGATTTGTGGCTATCGTCGTGGCCATCGCGTGTCTCTGGCAGCTTTCCTTCACCCTTGTAACCAAAATCCAGGAGAACAAGGCGGAGAAATATGCCCAGAATGCAGTGGAGGCCTACATGAATTCAGCCGCATTCACTAAGGTGGCCGATGCAGACAAGGCTTTCTGCCTTGACTCAATCAAAAAGGAGAGCAACAGGTGGTATCTGGATTCGATATCATCGGAGAAAGTCTATTTCGGCTACACCTACAAGGGAGTAAAGGAAAAGGAAATCAACCTCGGACTTGACCTCAAGGGCGGTATGAACGTAATGCTCCAGGTTCAGCTGGAGGATCTCGTAAAGGCTCTGTCAGACAACAACCAGACACCTGAGTTCAAACAGGCAATCGCTCTTGCAAAGGAGCGCAGCGTGAATTCAAGGGCAGACTTCATCACCCTTTTCAAGGACGCATGGTCAGAAGTAGGAAACGGAATGCCGCTCGCGCAGATTTTCGGAACATACGAGATGAGCAGCAAGATCAATGCACAGTCTACAGATGCACAGGTAATCGATGTCATCAGGAAAGAGGCAGAGAGCACAATCTCGAACTCATTCAATGTCCTGAGAAACCGTATCGACCGTTTCGGAGTGACACAGCCGAGCATCCAGCAGATTGGAAACAGCGGCAGGATCCTTGTTGAGCTTCCTGGTGTAAAGGAGCCTGAGCGTGTCAGGAAACTCCTCCAGGGAACTGCATCACTTGAGTTCTGGGCAACATACGACAACAGCGAGATATTCCCGTTCCTCGAGGAGGCAAATGCAACACTCGCACAGCTTCTCGCAGCAGAGGACGAGGAAACTGTTAAAGAGGACGCGGCTCCAGCTGAAGAGAATATCGTTGAGGCTGAAATCCGCAACCAGGAGGCTGACGCAGCTGATGAGGCAGCATACAGGAAATCAAATCCTCTCTTTGCAGCCCTCCAGCCTGCTATCTATAACGGAAGGATTGCCAACGGTGCATGCATCGGATATGCGAACTATGCAGACACAGCAAAAATCAGCAAATGGCTGAGGACACCTCAGATTGAGGCTATCTTTCCTGCTGAGTTCAAGGCGATGTGGACAGTGAAGCCATCTTCATTCATTGAAGGCGGCAACACATTCGAGCTTGTTGCCATCAAGTCAACTTCACGTGACGGGAAGGCCCCTCTTGACGGAGGTGTCGTTACAGATGCACGTGTACAGTACGGCAACTCAGGCGGAAACCCAGAGGTTTCAATGACAATGAACGCCGAGGGTGCAAACATCTGGGCAAGGATGACCAAGGACAATATTGGAAGGCAGATTGCCATTGTCCTCGACGGAATGATCTATTCATATCCTACAGTCAACTCTGAAATCACAGGAGGTAGCTCACAGATTACAGGAAACTTTGACCTGGAGGAGGCTGAGGACCTTGCAAACGTGCTCAAGTCAGGTAAGCTTCCTGCACCGGCGACTATCGTCCAGGAGCAGGTTGTAGGACCTTCACTCGGAGCCGAGTCAATCAACGCAGGTCTCATCTCATTCATCATTGCATTCTGTCTTGTACTTATCTACATGGTAGTATTCTATCAGGGTGCAGGTCTCGTGGCTGACATCGCACTGCTCTGCAACGTGCTGATCCTCTTCGGAACACTCGTTTCATTCGGTGCAGTCCTGACATTGCCTGGTATCGCCGGTCTGGTATTGACCCTCGGTATGGCTGTGGATGCAAACGTCATCATCTACGAGCGTATCAAGGAGGAGCTCCGCGCAGGCAAGGGCCTTGGAAAGGCAGTTGCTGACGGTTATGCAAACGCATATTCTGCAATCATCGACGGACAGATCACCACAGCCCTTACAGGTATCGTACTCTTCGTCTTCGGTTCAGGCCCTGTACAGGGATTCGCGACGACCCTTATTATAGGTATCATCACTTCTGTCCTTACTTCAATCTTCATCACAAGAATCATCTTCGATGACAGGATTGCAAGAGGCAAGAACATCACATTTGACAACAAGTTCACAAGGAACTTCCTGCAGAACACCAAGGTTGACTTCCTCGCAAAGAGAAAGATTACATACACGGTTTCCGGTGTGCTTATCCTTGTCTCTATCTGCTCTATCTGCTTCAAGGGCTTCACATACGGTGTAGACTTCACAGGTGGACGTACATTTGTCGTAAGGTTTGACAAGCCGGTACAGGCTGAGGAAATCCGTTCTGCTGTCTCAAATGCATTTGATGCAGCGGCTTCTGCAAACGGTGAAGAAAATGCAGCTGCCGAGGTTAAGCAGTTCGGTGGTGAGAGCCAGATGAAGATTACCACTACATATAAGGTGGCACAGGAGTCTACAGACGTTGATGCTGAGGTGGAGGAAATCCTCTACAGTGCATTGAAGGGCTTCTTCGTTGAAGACATCACTATCGATGATTTCCGTTCAACCCTTGACAACCCGAACGGTATCATCAGTTCCGACAAGGTAGGTCCTACTATTGCAAACGATATCAAGAGGGATGCAATCATTGCTGTGATTATTGCACTGTTTGTAATCTTCGCATATATCGCTGTCAGGTTCAAGAACTGGACTTGGGGACTTGGAGGTGTCGCTTCACTTGCACACACTGCAATCATCGTGATCGGCTTTTTCTCACTGTTCTCCGGAATACTTCCGTTCAGCCTTGATGTCGACCAGACATTCATCGCTGCAGTATTGACAATCATCGGTTATGCAATCAATGACAACGTGGTTATCTTCGACCGTATCCGTGAGTACAAGGGTCTCCACCCTAAGGCAGAGCTTAAGACCAATGTGAATGCCGCTCTCAACAGCACACTTTCACGTACAATGAACACCTCTATCACAACCCTCGTGGTTATGCTTGCAATCGCAATCTTCGGTGGTGAGGTCATCAGGGGTCTTGCAGTAGCACTCGTTCTCGGTATCGTTATCGGAACATACGCATCTATCTTCATCGGTACCCCTATCATGTACGACCTGACCATGAGCCGTGAGAAGAAAGCAGCGGAAGCAAAGAAATAAACTGAATATTTCCAAAGAATTGAAAGGACGGTCCGGTTGTGGCCGTCCTTTTTTCTTGGAAAAGTGGCAGAAAACACCCAGTTACATCTTGAAAAAACGGCAAATTTATCTTATTTTTTCTTGGAAAAACGGCAAATGCACCATATATTAGCCCCGGAAAAGTGGAAATTTAGTTTATAAGGCACTAATACTGAACATGATGTTGAAGAGGAAAATAGACAATTACATTGAAAATTTCTACAGGAGCACACGGAATGCCCTTCTGATTACCGGTGCACGGCAAATAGGAAAGACATTCTCCATAAGGGAATTCGGGAAGGGATTCAAGAGCTTCATTGAGATAAATTTCATCAACGACCCTGATGCTGCTGAAGCATTTAAAGGAGCGACAGGAAGTTCAGATATTCTGCTGAGACTGTCAGCAATGACATCAAAACCTCTAATCAAGGGAGAAACCCTGGTTTTTTTTGATGAAGTACAGAAATGCCCTGAAATCGTAACTGCAATAAAGTTCCTGGTAGAAGAAGGATCATACAGATATATATTGAGCGGCTCCCTGCTTGGAGTAGAGCTGAAAGACCTGCGTTCCGAACCTGTAGGATATATGGGTGTAAAAGAAATGTATCCTCTTGACTTCGAGGAATTCATTTCATGCCTTGGAATAGGTGAAAATATAATTTCTTCATTACATGATTCATGGGAAAGCCGCACAGCTGTAGATAATTTTGTACACAACAAGATAATGGAGATGTTTAGACTCTACCTTATCGTCGGCGGTATGCCTGCTGCTGTGAACAAATATCTGGACAGCTACAACTTACAGGAAGTAATGGCAGTTCAGCAAGACATAATCAGGCTCTACAGACGCGACATTGCACAATATGATCCGGATAACAAGCTCTATATAAATGAGATTTTTAATCTGATAGCTCCTGAACTGAACGCCAAGAATAAGCGTTTTATCCTTAAGAAACTGAATGAAAATGCGAAATTTGAACGTTACAGCAACAGTTTCCTCTGGCTAAAGAATGCAGGGGTGGCATTGCCTGTCTACAATGTCGAAGAGCCCAAAATGCCGCTACTGCTTTCACGTTCACGCAATCTTTTTAAACTATTTCAAAACGATATAGGATTGCTTGCAGCACAATACGCAGAAGGAATACAACTGAGAATCCTGAAAGGGGACAAGGACATCAATTTCGGGTCGATATATGAAAACGCTGTTGCGCAGGAACTTGTTGCCCATGGCATTGAACCATATTACTACAACAGCAAAAAACGCGGAGAACTGGATTTCATCATTGAACTTAACGGAAAAATAGTCCCGATAGAGGTAAAGTCGGGAAAAGACTATGAAGTACATCGCGCACTGTCAAACATAATGGACTGTACCGAGTACGACTTGCCTGAGGCCATTGTCCTCAACAACGACAACCTGCATATAGACGGGAAAATAATCTACGCGCCCATCTATATGGCTATGTTCATCAAACGGAACGATACAGCCCCGACATTCTGGAAAATAGATCTTTCAGGACTGGAATAATGGCGGTCATGAATGCTCCTTTGAGGCATATTCCTTTGGGAGGCATCCGAACTGCTTCTGGAAGCATTTGGTGAAATAGGAGGCATTGTTGAAGCCGCAGATGTAGCAGACTTCGTTTATCTTGTAGCGGCCTTCCTTCAGCAGATGCGCGGCAAGTTTCAGCTTTACGGAGCGTATATAGTCATTAGGCGGCATCCCAGTCAGTGACTTCAGCTTTTTCTGCAGGTTGGAACGGCAGATTGCCATTTCTCCGGCAAGCACATCCACGGTAAACTTGTCGTTCGTCAGGTTCAGCTTGATTATCCCGTTGAGCTTTTCCAGCCATTTCCTGTCCTGTTCGTTCATCCCGTCCGTCTCATGGAAAAGATTCGGATACTGGGCAAAATGCTCAAACAGGATTCTTCGGTTCTCGATAAGGTTCCTCACCGTTGCCTGGATATGGTTTATGGAAAACGGCTTCTCAATGAAGGCATCCGCGCCATATTCCAGTCCGGTAATCTTCGAGTCCACAGTGTCATGGGCTGAAAGGAGGACAATCGGGATGTGCTTGAGCATCTCGTCCTCACGGACCCTTTTCAGAAGGCCAAAACCGTCAAGGACAGGCATCATGATGTCGCTTATTATCAGGTCGCATGAATATCTGCCGAGCACAGCCATCGCGGCTTCGCCGTCCGTGGCCGTAAATACCTTGTAGAACGGTGCGAAATTGCCTGAAAGGAACTGGAGCATCTCAGGGTTGTCCTCCACTATCAGGATGCTTGATTTTGGAGACTGAGGGTCTACATCATCCTTGCATACGTCGTTCTGTATCTCAGGTGAAGCAGGAACAGGTTCTGCTGTCTCCGGCTCAGGAGTTGCATTCAGGCTTGATATGTATGGAATATCCACGGTTATCCGGCATCCGCCATCCTTTTCCTGTCCGGCACTGACCTTTCCGCCGTGTTTCCCGACAAGCAGCTTCACAAGGCTCAGACCGATACCGAAGCCATTGCCAGCATGGGGATTCACCTGATAGAACGGCTCGAATACCCTCTCCTCCATTCCCGTGGGTATTCCCTGGCCGTCATCCTTTACACAGACAACAATCCTTTCCTGCACCGTCTCAAGGGTGACAATGATTCTGCTCCGGGCATATTTGAAGGCATTTGCCAGGAGATTGCTGACAACCTTTGTCATGGCCTCCGCATCAATATAGCAAAGCACACGCGACGCAGGAAGTTCAAGACTGAGGTATATGGACGGATTTGAAGGACGGAAACGCTCGACTATATCTGTCAGCATCTGTCCTATGTCCGTTCGGTCAAGTGAGAGCGTATAGCCGTTCTGGTCTATCTTCCGGAAGTCAAGCAGCTGCCGGATAAGCTTCTGCAGGCGGTCGACATTCTTCTTCATTATGTCAAGGTTCGACACTGTGTCACTGTCCCAGCGTCCGTTCCCGATAATCTTCTCCAGCGGAGCCTTTATGAGTGAGACCGGAGTCTTGATTTCATGTGCCACCTGGGTGAAGAATGTCATCTTTGCGCAGACAAGCTCCTGTTCCTTCTTCTTTTTCTGGATATTGATTATGGCCCTTATTATGAAATACAGGATTACAAGGATTATCAGTACATACACTGCAAATGCAGCAGGGCTGAGCAGAGGATGCGGCAGGATACGTATGGAAAGGCTTGCAGGACGGTCACTCCAGTAACCGTCATTGTTGCCGCCCCTGACAAGGAATGTATAGTTGCCTGGAGGCAGCTTCATGAATGATACGGAATGCTGGTCTGTGGTAATCCAGTCGCTGTAGGCCCCTTTCATTGTCCACTGGTAGCGGTTCTGTCCGGGCGCGACAAAGCTGAGGCTCTCGAAATTGATGCCGAATGTGACTGTCCGGTGGTCAAGGCATACGCTTCCGTCAGGGATTATCCTTCGGCTGGAGCTTTCCTGGGAAGAGCCAGAACCGTAGACATTGACCGAGGAGATGACAGTGTTGGGACGTATCATATTGACAGACAAATCGAAAGGGCTAAAGCTGTTGAACCCGTTGATTCCACCGAAGTACATCATTCCGCTGCGGCTTCTGTGGGATGACCTGAAATTGAACTGATTGCTCTGCAGGCCGTCTTCAGCCGTGTATCTTATGCTTGTCTTAAGGACCGGATTGTACCTTATGATTCCCGAGTTGGAAGAAATCCAATAATACCCTGTGTCATCCTCGAGAATTCCGTAATAGATGCTGCTCGGGAGATTGTCCTCAACGGTAAAGTTTTCAAACCCGTCATTCTGAGGCATATAGCGACAGATTCCCTTTCCCTCCTCACAGAACCAGACGTTGTCCTTGCTGTCGACATAGACCCTTGTTATCCTGTCCCCTACAGGAGAATAGGGGTCAAGTTCATCATGTCTCCAGTTCTTCCAGGAGCCATCTGATGAGGATTTACGCCAAATTCCCGCATTCTTGTCCGCAAGCCATATATTCCCGTCCCTGTCGGCCATTATGTCGTTGATGAAATGGTTTCCTGTCTCCGGAACCCTCTCAAACTTTTCGGTGGACTTGTCAAAGATGCACAGCCCGTTCAGGGTACCGATGTACAGATGCCTGTCATCCGGACGGAATATGGAATACACATAGTCGCTGCAGAGGGAATTAGGGTCGGAAGAGACATTCTTGTAGCGTCTTACCTCTCCGGTGCTGATATTCATCCGGTCAAGGCCACAGGAGAAAGTCCCTATCCACAGCCAGTCACCGTCAAGGCATAGGGCATGGAGGTTATAATGGCTCCGTGAGGACCAGTCAGCAATCTTTCCCGTCTTGGTGTCAAGGTAATTCAGTCCGCCGTTTTCAGTTGCTATCCAGAGGTTTCCCTCTTCATCTTCACAGAACTGGCTTACGGCATTTCCTTTCAAGGAGCCTATCTGCCCATTGTCATAATACCATTCTATCTCATTCTGCTTCTGCGACATATAGCTTACTCCACAGAAATATGTCCCTATCCACAGGCTGCCCTCCCGGTCCATGAAAAACTTATATATGCTTTCATTGGCAAGTTCATCGTCTGCTCTGCTCCACAGGCCTGTCCTGCTGTCAAAATGGAAGAGACCGCTGTCTGAGCCTACAAGACAGTCACTCTGTGAACAGATGTAGATTGTGTGTATCCTGGAAATGCTGTACATCTCCCCGTCTGCCGAGACCGGGGAGAACACCCTGAAAGATTCGGAGATTGTGTCAAATTCGGCAAAATCGCCGTTCTGCGTACCTACAAGCACCTTGTGTCCGGAAACCTTGCAGACAGAGGTTATCTCATTGTCACCTATGGCCGCCCCTTCTGGATATATCCCGGCCGGCTGTCCGAAACCATCGGACGATTCGTCATAGAGGGACATGCCCTCTGTGGTACATGCCCAGATATTGTACGAAGAATCTTCAAACACGACCCTGACCGTCCTGTCACCGGAGGATGTCGGCACGGCATAGTGCGAGAAAGCCCCGGTCTCATGGCGGTAACGGAACACACCGTCCATGGAGGCAATCCAGAGGTCTCCCCTGCAGTCGTACTGGAGATACATGCAGTTGGGGCTTTCGCCTGTCCCGGTCATGTCAAGGGAACGTATTTCCTCAAGAAATGGGTCGAAAAGGCTTAATCCATGGGTTGTGGCCATCCAGATTGAGACTCCGTCGCTATGCTGGCATATCGCCTCAATGTTGTGCGTCTGCCCAGTAGAGGATGAGCCGAAAGTCTGGAAGTCATATCCGTTGAACCTGTTCAGTCCGTCCTTTGTGGCGAAATACATATATCCTCTTGAATCCTGGCATATATCCTTGACGCTGCTGTCCGAGAGTCCGCTGCGCACATCATATCGTCTGTATGTGTTTACTGCCGACAAAGCGGTAATTGCCAGGAGGAACGATGTAGCTGTTATGAATATTTTCCTTGATATCGGTGTCATGTCCATTGTTCTGGAGGATAAAAGTACGGAATATTTCAGGGTCCGCGAACAGAAAATACAAGAAAAGGGACTTGCTAAATTTTTTCATTAGTCAAGCCCCTGTACACACTACACTGTATTCCTACCTGTTTTCTGTGTCTTTCATGCAACGTACAGCGAAGCCGGCAGAACGTCCGTTGCTGTATTTTGAAGGTCCGGTGATCCCCTCTACTCCTCCATCCGGATTTCCTGCATCGAAGAACATGCAGCGAGCATCCTTAGAAGTGCCTTCATAGCTGGTTACCGTTGAATTTGACCAGTAGGCTGCAATCCTTATGTTATTGCTTGCCGGGCCTCCGGCATCATTGCCGTTACGGTAGCGGGCAAATGCCCAGCTATCGTAGTTCGTGCCGTCATAGCAATATTTCACAAAACGGTATTCTGTATTTCCGTTCATTGCAGAA
The DNA here is from genome assembly GCA_023667095.1 of Bacteroidales bacterium. Lineage (GTDB taxonomy): Bacteria > Bacteroidota > Bacteroidia > Bacteroidales > UBA932 > Cryptobacteroides. Next base: position 18,840 of record JAMPAT010000007.1, on the reverse strand, counting down.
CCTATCTCAAAATTGCTTTCCACTTCGTCAAGGATAGCAGGAGATACAACCATATATCCCTTAGGACATGGGTCATATATTGACTTTGTCCCTGCTGTTCCGCAATTCTTGTCTGTTGTCATGTTAGGATTTCCCCAGAGGTCATCTATGCAGTTCTCCCTTGAGCCTGTACCGTTTCCATAGTACCAGTCATTTATAGACGGGGTTACACCCTTGTAATAATAGAAGCAATATGGATGCTCAGCGGAAACAGACAAAGATGTCACATTGCTGCATGGCGCGGTAGTCCTTGTTGCAGCTGCCCATCCGAAGGCGAAAGGACGCCCCCACTGGAAATGGCTCCCGTTTGCCCACCAGTTGTTGAAGTCTCCGGTATTTCCGGTTCCAAGGTTCCTGTCAAGGACCCGTCCGTTCTTGTACTGCAGCTCATTCACCTCTGGTGTGTACCAGATGTTTGTACCCCATATGGTCTGGTCATTTGCATCAAGTACGAGCAGGGCAGCCATATATCCGGGATAGGCTGTCTTGTTGGCCTTGATTGTCGCAGCATAATTGTCATCAAGGTCAAATGTTACATAGTCCGAACCGTCATGTCCTGGAGTTCCGTTAATCTGTATGAATGTCCTGTGTGCAGCGTTCATGTCACTTCCGTAGAAGAGCTTTATCTTCTTCGGCTCCTTTGCGCCGATAAAGCTTCCGCGTGCCTTGAAATCAAAGTACACCGGCTCGCTGTCCTCTGTCATCAGTATAGTATTGGATGCTCCGTATGACCATCCCGCACCATAGTTGGCGATGTACCTTGTCTCGACAGGCTCAAACCATTTGCACCCGTTGGTGGCAGCACTTATATCGCTTACGGTAATGACAGTGAGGCATCCCTCCTGGAGCTTGCCTCCAGTGACTTTTGCAGGGATTGTAACTGTCCTGGCCTCATCGGACATCGTAATGACGACATATGTATCCTTTCCGGTCAAGTCAGCCGGAGCAGCGGTGAAATAAAGTTCCTTTACACCGTCGAATTTGACAGGTGACCTGAACTTTGCACCGACACTCTCCTTTGCATTGTCCACAGACAGTGTCTTGCTGTCAATGTCATAGACAAGGTCTCCACAAAGCTTGCTCCCTGGAGAATAGAGCTGTGCCCCGACAAGGTCAAGGCTTGAATACTCAGATGTCGAGAGCATCAGCTTGACAAACGCTGTCTTCTGGCTGAGGGTGAATTTCACATCCTCCTTCTGGCCTGCCTCAAGGGTTGCCTCAGCATATGAAAGGGCATAGTTGCCGACATGTATGCTGGAACCTGCAGAACGCTGTTCCTGGGCCTCCGGGAGATTTCTCCTGAGCTTGCCGTCACCATAGGTGACAGAAGTTCCAGGATAGACGACCACGATGTCACCGGACTTGTCCAGGGAGACTTCGTTGTAGGTCTGGAAGACTCCGCTTGAAAGACCGGCTGTCTCCTCGAACAGCTCTGCCCTCTCGTCTACGATTGCACCTGTAGCGGAGGTGTCCCTCGATGAGATGGAAATCACATCTCCAATCCCCCAGAGGAGCGGATATACCCCGGAGTCCTTTTCTCCGATGGAGACCTTGGTCCCCATGAAAGCTTCACCTGAAAGGCAGAGCCTTGCACCGTCCTTTACAAGGCCTGGCTGTTCAAGCTTGTTCTCATCCACAGAGCAAGATACGGCTGCCATGGCCATCATCATTGCTCCTGCTGCATATAATATCTTTTTCATATCCGTTGTGTCTTGATTGGTTACCATATAATTTCAGTGAGTTCTCCAGGATTGTTCTCCGTGCTCCAGCCGGCAGGAAGCCCGGCAGGTGTCCATACAACCTTTTCGGCCACAGATGCACGTCCCGTGTTGTCAAATACGATTATGGCCGTCAGCTTGTCCTGTCCAATCTTGACCCCTGTAAGAGTGTTTTCGTACGGAAGTTCAATGTCTGTTCCGTTGGCCTGTACATAATTGACAAGCTGGATGTCGCTGGTATAGTCGACTGTAACGTCGTCCACATTTACCATTTCCACGAGTTTTGCCCCATAGAATTTCCCTGATGTCAGCTGTACCTTGACTGTGGCACAATTGTCCTGGATTTCCGTCACTTCGAGAGAGACCTTTATCGGTTCTTCCGTCTCAGCCGGTTTCTTGCATCCTGCCAGCATCAAAGCAGAAAAGGCTGCAATCATTAGTAAAGTCTTTTTCATCTTTCTTGATTTTGGGTTATTAAATATGCTTACTATCTGTTCTTCATGAAGTACTATTCCTCTGGAGTCAGCCTTACTGTAATTGTCGCACTTGCACCTGCGGCAACAGTCACTTCATATCCGCATTCATAGTATCCGGCATTGGAAGCATCATAGGAGTTGGCACTTACTGTGCTCCATGTCTTCAGGGCCGGCTTGTGGCCTGTCGAAGAAGATGTCTTCAGGTACATATACTTGCCTGTCTTGCTCCTGAGGGTGACTGCACCATATTCTATTGTCGGCTCTGCAAGGGTTACCATTGTCCAGCGTACCTTTGCAGACTTGCCGGACTGGGCAGTGATGTCATCCCTTATTATCAGGTCATCACCTTCCATATATATTGTCCTCTCTGCTGAAGCTACCTCAGATGCGAGTGGAGCGGTAATGTCCACGGTTGCACCTTTCTGCCCGTCAGCATTCACAATACCCTTTATCACAGCTGCACCTGCAACCTTGTGGTAGGCATCGTTGACGGTGATTGTGCTGTGGTTGAAGTTGTTGTAGCGGAATGAGCCCCAGCGTTCCGAACCATCATTCATGTTCCAGAGATTTATGTATGGTTCAAGAGTAGCATAGCTCTGGAGGCCAAGATCTGCAGACCAGCGCACACCGAAGGCATCATAGACAAAGCTGCCGGCATCCATGTGTCCATGGCTTGTGTTCGCCTTTCCGGCCTTGATGCCAAGGAACTTGTCCGTCATGTCATTCTTCCAGTTGTCATGGATAAGCACTACAGGGGTTGCCCCCTCTCCCCTGAAGATTGACTCTGAAGGCACAGGTATATCATCCAGTGATGCTATTGACATCCTGTAGGCATAATATGCAACAAGCGGCAGGAGGCGCACTTCGGAAGCCGAGCCATAGCTGTCCATACGGTCCTTCTCTACGGCGAGCAACGATAGGTCATTGAACTTCCAGGCAAAATACCACTGAGGAAAGCACGGGGTAACCGCCGGTGCACTGTCGGAGTAGTTGAAGCACTGCTTAAGAGGGGTCTCCATGAAAAGCATGTATTTTCCTGTCTTAGCGAATCCCTCCACAGCGGAAAGTCCTGCATCAGAGCCGGTGGCAGTCTCCAGCGCGGTAAGCATAAGTGCCTCGTAGATTGTGCCATAGTTCCAGTAGGAATATCCTTCCGGATAATTTCCGTCCGGTGAATACATCTCCTGCATAGCAGGGAGGTTGCTCTCTATAGCCTTTTCTATTATTGTCCTGGCTGTCTCCGGATTGCTTTCATATACTGCAAGCGCAGCACAGACAAGCCCTCCGTTGCAGACCTGGTTCCAGTTGTTTACAGCTGAATAGAAGTTGGTATTCCACACCTTGTTGATTGCAGTGGTAAATGCAAAGTCATTCAAGGCCTTCATTGCAAGATCCTTTGTAGAGGCCTGCAGGTCATTGTAGAGCCAGTCATATCCAAGGCCGACACCTGCTGCCATCTCTCCGACATCAAGATAATGGCTCTTTGCATTCCAGTCTGTGAAATTGCAGACAGTAACAATGTCATGCTCCGCCTGGGCAAGATATTTCGCCTCTCCAGTAACTTTGTAGGCGTATGCACAGGCAATGATTCTCTGCTCGGCCTCACGGCTCTTGTCAAGCAGCCTTTTGCCTACAAGCACCCTTTCCAGGTCAGCAGCACCGACAGTACGGAGGGCTACCGCCATAATCTTGCTGTGGATGGACGAGAGCACAGGGTTTGACTCGACCGAGCCTGCCAATCCGGAGAAATCTGCATCGGTAAAGATGATTCTCGGATGTGCAGATGCTGTAAGGCGTGACCAGTCCGGCTCAGCCGCAGGTATGTCAGGAGGGGTTACAGGGCCTGTCCCCGGCCCTTCCTCCACAGGTTTGCTGTCTCCCGGCCAGAACACCGGGAATTCCTCTTCCGTACAGCCTCCAAGTGAAAGCAGAGGCAGTACAGACAATATCAATATCCTTAACTTCATGATGAATCTGTTTTTCAAATAAACTATTCCTGAGCCTGCCGGGGCACTAATATGACCAGCCGGCCTTCTTTACCATATTCGGGTTTCTCTGGCATTCCGATGAAGGGGCAGCCCATGGATACATGTCTGCTGTGTAGTACCAGTTGTAGTCAAAGCCTTCCCACTCTTTCCACCATGACTGTCCTCCATACGTATCCCTTCCCTGGAATTTCATATCCTTGCAGGTTCCCCATCTCCATTCATCGAACCAGTCATGGCCTTCAAGGCAAAGCTCTATCCTCCTCTCATAACGTACTGCCTCCATAGCTTCCGCCTTTGACCCAGCCGATGCAGCAGGCATCCCGACACGGGAACGGATGTCATTCACAATCGCCATGGCATCCCCTATCCTGTCATTCTGGACATGGCATTCGGCGAGCAAAAGGGCGACATCTGTGTACCTTATGAGCGGCCAGTCTGTCTGGCAGCGGAGACGGTCAATCAGGTCTTCCGGGCGGTTGTATGAGTATTTCTTGAATTGGTACTTGTTGTTGAAGCTGCCGATATAGTAGTCACCTCCGTCATCGCCCTCATTCAGGAAAGGCCAGCGCAATTCCTTGCCGTACTGTATCTTTCCACCATTGTCCGAGGCATCCTTGAATGTATCATACGGGTCATACGGCACCAGCACAATATCTTTCAGGCGCGGATCCCGGTTGTCGTATGCCTTCCTTATCCTTGCTTCATTCCCTTCGTCAAGATAGTATCTGTCGAAGATGTCCTGCCCTATCTTTGCAATCCTTTCATCGAAGGTACTCTTCTGGGCATCTGTCCATTTCCTGGACCTGTAGCCGTCCCTGAGGAAGAATACCTCGCGCTGGTACGGTTCAAGCATGTCCCAGTCCTCCAGGCCGGGAACCTCGCTCCATTTGAACTCCGTGCCGTCCGCATTCTGGAAATAGTCCACAAAATCGGAAGAAGGGCGCACATTGGACCATCCGTTCCATGTGTCACGGCCTCCGAGGAGAAGCTGCAGGTTGTCGCAATACCCTGTGTCCTCACCGAACTGCAGAGGGAAAATCATCTCGTGGTCCTTTTCGTTCTCATACCTGAAGAAGTCAATATACTTCCCCTGCCAGAGTCCGTAGCCGCACTGGGAGACCTTTTCAAAATCCTCCGCAGCAGCCTTATAGTCTTCAAGATACATATATGCCATTCCCCTCAATGCGTATGCAGCTCCCTTTGACGGACGGCCATAGTTGGCAGTAAGGGTGTTGTCAGGGAAATTCGCACAGCCTATGCAGTCATCCAAGTCCTTTATGACCGCTTTCCATACTTCCCCGGCTGAGGACTGGCTACGGGTACACTGTTCCTGAGAAATGACTTCAAGGTAGAGCGGCACTCCACCAGGGACATATCCCGCAGGCCCTCCACTCGGCATACCGCCGTAGATGCGGTTCAGACGGGAGTAGAACCATGCCCTCAGGAACTTGGCCTCACACATATACCTTTCATATTTATCTGTCCTGAGTCCAGCCTTGTGGAGATTGGCCAAGGCATCATTTATCTGGTGGATTGAGGTATAGGCCCATTTCCATTCATACCAGACGATGAACTCGGTCGCATCCTTTGTGGCATCTGCCAGGGCCATGAGCGGATAATTGTCCACTGTCATGTCACACATGAACTCCATTCCCATCCATCCCTGGCGGTTGATTCCGGTAAAATCATTGTAGCGGAGCTGTGTCCTGCTCAGGTCCTCCCTGTAGAAATTCACATAAAGCCCGGCCATTCCCTTGTCCGCAAGGCTCTCGTTACTCCACATGTTCTCGCTGGCAATCTGGTTTGCAGGGGCGATATTCAGCATATCCTTGCAGGACACAAGACCAATTACAGCAAGGAAAGCGGTAAATATTCTGTTTGTCTTCATACTTTGTTCCTCCTATTCGTTAAAAAGTAATCTGGGCACCTACGGAAACCTGCCTCATGAGAGGGTAGCCGATTGTGGAGCCAAGCTCAGGATCCATTCCAGGGAATTTGGTAATAGTAAGAAGGTTCTCACCAGAGACATAGAACCGGAGCTGCTGGACAAAGCATTTTTTTGTCCATTTTTCAGGGACAGTGTAGCCTATCTGCACATTTTTCAGCTTCATGTAGTCCCCTTTGTACTCATAGAAGTCATTGGTCTCCCTGTTCCTGTCAGAACCTTTGTACAGACGCGGATATGTACCGTCTACATTTGTCCTTGCATCTGTTGGATTGGACGGGTTATAGAAATAATGGTCATCCGCGACCTTGCGGCTGATTCCATATCCCCAGGTCACTGTAGAGGCATTGTAATACCCTGTTGCCCAATAGATCCAATAGTCGAAGGCTCCGGACCAGACCATGCTGAAATCAAGGCCTTTCCATGAAAAGCCGAGATTGATTCCAAGGTTATATGACGGGGTTGATGTATGCCCGTTGAAATTCTTGTCATCCTCGTTTCCATAGTTTCCGTCACCATTTGAGTCAGCATAGATGAAATCACCATACCACAGCTGGTCAGGGCTGAGGTTCTTCACACCCTGGAAAGTGTATCCGGACTCAATCATGGCACGTGCCCACTGCATGTCCGCCTCTGTACGTATCATTCCGTCCACAGGGCCTGCATTCACATCCACAGCACCTCCGGTATATCCTTTTCCCGTTCCGCGGTATCTGCTGAGCATATAGTGTTCGCCTATCGCATGTCCCTCGCAGAGTTTTCCAGGTGAAGCCCAGTTCTCTGATACATCTGAAAGGTTGTTCACATATCTGCCGTTCTGCCATTCCTTCACGAGCTGTCCCTTGAATGAAGTGACCTTGTTCCTGTTGCAGGAGAAATTCACGCCTGCCCAATAGTAGAAATCCTTTCCTGCAGAATGTTTCCAGTTAAGGGCAATCTCGATGCCCTGGTTCCACATGGAGCCGAGGTTCGACGGCACCTGGGAGACATTTCCCATTGTCAGGTAGGTACTTGGAGTAAAGAGGATATCTGTCGTGTTCTTATAATAATAGTCGATATCGGCAGTAAGCCTGTTGTCAAAGAACCCTGCATCTATACCTATGTCCGTGGTCGTTGTTGTCTCCCATTTGAGGTTGATATTGCTCATGGATGCGATATAGAGTCCGGTGGCATTGGCCCCGTCTATGGTAACCTTCTTCGAGGCGTATGTTGCCTGCCATGCGAAGTTCCCGATTCCGAGGTTGTTTCCGGTCTGTCCCCAGGATGCCCTCAGCTTAAGCGATGACAGCCAGCCCTTTGCAGCGGACATGAACTCCTCCTCATGGATTTTCCAGCCTGCCGAGAAAGACGGGAATATCCCGAAACGGGTGTTGGTACCGAAACGGGACGAGCCGTCAGCCCTGAGATTGGCCTCGAAAAGGTACCTGTCCTTATAGGAATAGTTTACCCTGCCAAAATATGATCTTAGACCGTATCCGTCAAGTGAGGTATAGGAGGCATTGTTGAGTGTCTCGAATGTGGATCCATCATGAAGCGTCCAGTCTGTTGCACCGAGCTTGCTGACTCCCCAGCCCCATCTCCTGTATGATGTTGCGGAATATCCGGCAATTACCCCTACGGTATGGTCCCCGAATGTCCCGTCATACCTTGCCAGCAGGTCTGTTGACATCCTGTAGTTCCTCGACATTGAGTTGTTCACAACTGCCTTGGAAAGATCTGACGATGAATATCTCGTGTCTGTGACATAGTCCCAGTATCCATTTTCCCTAGACCATGTATGGTTCTCGGCAAAGGTCGGGGCATAGTTGAATGTGCTCTCTATGCTTATTCCTTTGTAAGGCCTTATTTTAGCGTAGACCGTCCCGTTTACCCTCCATGTACGCTTTGTTCCGTCAGAGCCTGCCATCTGGCCGAGGATGTTGTTGACATTAGGGCTTTCATCATTGTTTGCAGGACGTCCCCAGGCGTTTTCGCTGCCCGGGTATATGCCGGGAGTTGTCATGTACAGATATTTGAACCCGTTGGCGACATTGGCTGTACCGACCTGCATCCACTGGCCGTATATCTTTGTCCCTATTGTGAACCATTTCGTGACATCCGCTTCAAGGTTTGTCCTGAAATTGGCCTTCTGTGAAGAGGAGTCAAGGTTAAAGCGGTTCATTACACCCTGGTTGTCGAGGTATCCGAGAGAAACGAGATATTTTATGGACTTGCTGCCACCTGAGATACTCACATTGTGCTCCTGGGAATAGCCATTGTCGAAAATCTCGTTGAACCAGTCGGTATTCGGATAGGCGACATAGTTGGGTACACCATGCTCATTCAGGCCGTAAGGGTCCAGGGAAGCTGCTTTCCACAGGTCTATGTTTGTCTGGGAAAACTGGTGGGAAGTACCTGCATTGTCACATCCCTCGTTGAACAGCTCCATATATCGCGCATAGTCGGAGACCCATGCAAGGTTGTTGTAAGGCATCTGGATGATACCCTTGTAGGAATAGCTTACACGTGCCTTAGACTCCGAACCGTTCTTGGTCGTGATAAGGATGACTCCGTTTGCTGCCCTCGTTCCATAGATTGCAGTAGATGCAGCATCCTTCAGGACGGATATGGACTCGATATCGTTAGGGTTGACATTGTCCATGCTCCATTCGATGCCGTCCACAAGCACAAGCGGTGCACTCGAACCTGACGTGAATGATCCCACTCCCCTGATCCTGATTGTTGTGCTCTCGTTTCCCGGCTGTCCGGATGTCTGAAGCACGGACATTCCCGGGGCCATTCCGGCAAGCGCGGCAGAAGTGCTGAGCACCGGACGGCCCTCCACTCCCTTTGCGAAGTCAATCGTCGAGACAGAGCCGGTCACATTTGCCTTTTTCTGGGTACCGTATCCGACCACGACAATCTCCTCCAGAAGCTGGGAGTCCTCCCTGAGCATAACGTCTATGACAGACCTTCCTCGCACCTGCTCGGTAATGCTTTCATATCCCATGCAGGAGAAATCCAGGCTTGCATTGCTGTCTACGGTTATCTCATAAAGCCCGTCAATGTCGGAGATTGCCCCGTTGGAGGTGTCTCCGGAAACTGTGACAAAGACCCCGATGACAGGCTGTCCGTCAGGACCGGCAACCTTTCCCTTAATCTTTATCGGCTCCGCATAGATGGACACGGACAACGCCAATGCCATCACAGATGTCAAGATCAATGATAATCTTTTCATATTCAGTTATTATTATGTGTTCTGTATTTTACAAGCGCTTCAAGGAAATAATAGTCGGCATACGAAAGGGGCACATCCACCTCACCGTCTCCAGGCAGGTTTCCGACACTGTGTCTGAGGATGAAATTGCAGTTCTCGCCCGGCTTTGCAAGATATTCATCTGATGCAAGTGTCCTGAGCTGTCGTTCCGCCATTCCGATATACCTCTTCTTGCTGCAGTCGGAAGTGGTAAGCGAGCTGAGGTCCACGAATGCCGAGGCCATTACGGAGGCAGCTGATGCATCCTTGAATGTGTCGGGAACCTTAGGGTCATCGAAATCCCAGTAAGGGATGCCGTCATCCGGAAGCCGTCCCACAAGCATGTCTGCAATGTTCTCGGCCTGTCTCAGATAGCATTCATGTCCTGTAAGGCGGAACATCATAGTGTAGCCATAGAGAGCCCACGCCTGCCCGCGTGCCCAGGATGAGTCATCTGAATATCCCTGGACTGTCTCCCTATGGCGTACCGCACCTGTCTCAGGGTCATAGTCGACCAGGTGCCAGCAGGTGAAATCAGCCCTGAAATGGTTGCACATGGTAGTGTTGGCATGTGAAATCGCTATATCCTTCAGCGAATTGTCCCTGAACAGGTCTGCAGCATTGAGCAGATGCTCAAGGTTCATCATGTTGTCTATGATTACCGGATATTCCCAGTCACGCCCTTTCCTGACAAAGTCCCAGCTGCGGATTGTCCCTGTCACGGGAGAAAAGCGTTCAGCCAAGGCAAGGGCGGATGTGTGCAGAGGCTCCAGGAACCTCTGTTCTCCGGTAAGCCTGTAGGCATTGCCGTAGCTGCAGTTCATCTGGAAGCCGAGGTCATGGTCCTTGGCCCTGTACTGCAGAGGCTCAAGTTTCAGCGTGTTTGCAATTGCCTGCTCCTTTATTGCCGGATTCCCGCTGTACTCATATATATACCACAGTGTCCCGGGATAGAATCCGCTGCACCACCATCTGATGTTAGAAGTGACGAATTCCCCGTTTTTGCCTATTGTGCGTGGAAGGGTCTGGGACGTCAGCCTGTCCTCCATCTGGAGACATTGCTCCGTAGCAACCGAGAAGACCCTGTCGGAAAGTGATTCCATAGTCTCTTCCGGAGAGCATCCCGCCACAATCAGCAGGGACAATAAAATGTAAAGGTACCTGTTCATTTCTCGTGTTATTTGTGAAGGCAAAATTATCACAAGACCTCACAACAGAATGAAAATATCCGGTGTAAGAATAGCACAATCCGGTATTATGCGCTTTTGTGGGACTCTGCAGCATCCTAGACCCTCCCACGGGCATCTTTACTCCCCATAAAATGTTATATATTTGCCTGCACTTACAGCAGAGACCTTGATTTATACAACTTTTGAATAATTCCGCAGAAATAATGAAAAAGAACATTTTCGTCATTCTCCTCGTGATGATGCCGCTTCTCAATGCCGGTGCAGCCGTCTCCGGAGACATGGAGGCCGCACGGAAATCATTTATACGCACTGCCGTTGCCTCATATTCTCCAAATGAGGAGGTAACAGACCGATTCATCGCATACTCAGACTACGGAAGGGCAAACGATGTCCTGCTCCTCCAGCTGTACATGTCAGTGAAGCTGCCGGACAATGAGGTCATGAGGCTGATAGGTCTGTTCGACCGGGAGGGATTCTGGAAGGACATAGACTATGACGACAAGACACGCGGAAGGTGGCAGCCGACACTCCACCTGACCAGGATGTATGCACTGGCAAAGCACTATGCCGACCCGGACTCTGGATGGTACAAGGATGTCCGTCTGCACGATATCCTGCACAAGGGGATAGCCTGGTGGGGAAAGAAGAAGCCATACTGCCCCAACTGGTGGCATAACGATATCGGTGCACCAAAGAAACTGACAGCAGTATTGCTGATGATGTATGATGAGCTCTCCGATGAAGAGGTTGAAATAGGCCTGAAAGTGCTTGAGAGGTCGAAATTCGGCCGTACAGGGCAGAACAAGGCATGGCTTGCCGGGAACAACCTGATGAAAGGTCTGCTGACCAATGACGAGGAACTGGTAATCAAGGCCAGGGACCAGATTGCGGAAGAGATAGTCATAACGGACGAGGAAGGAATCCAGAAAGACTGGTCATTCCACCAGCACGGGCCACAGATCCAGTTCGGGAACTACGGACTGGCATATGCAGAAGGGCTTTCGTTCTGGTTCAGGGTCCTTGACGGCACTCCATACATGTTTACAGACGGACAGAGACAGATTCTGGAGAAGATGATACTGGACGGGATATGCATGAGTGTCTGGAACGGTGTAATGGACCCGAGCTTCTGCGGACGGCAGGTGTTCATCAACGGGGGACGCGGCAAGGCATTCTCGCTCTCGGTTGCAGCACAGAACATGGCGGCACTCAAAGGTCCCTCTGCCAGAACATTCAAGGATGTAGCACTCAATATGCTTATTCCAGGTTCATGCCCTGACAAGCTGGCCGGCCCGAGATATTTCTGGCGTTCCGACTGCGGGATATACAGGGCAGCTGACTGGTACGCATCGATAAGGATGCACTCTTTGAGGACAATAGGTTTTGAATATACCAATAACGAGAACCTGCTTGCGAATTTCTCGGCAGACGGGGCACTCCTGCTCATGCAGCATGGACGCGAATATGACAACATCTTTGCATACTGGGACTGGAGGAAGATTCCAGGCACTACAACATACGAAGATGGAAAGCCGATAAGGTGCCCTTTCGATGACGAAGGAAAGAAAAACAGGACCGGCCATGTAGGAGGAATGACTTCAGGAAATGTCATGTGCACGACCATGGAGATTGAACGGGACGGGCTGCATGCGCTCAAAAGCAATTTCTTCTTTGATGATCTTGTAGTTGCGCTCGGCTCTGACATACGGTCCTCAAATCCGGAGATTACACGTATCACCACATCTGTTGACCAGAACCACCTCGCCACGGAAGTGAAGTCCGGAGCATTATGGGCACACCATGACGGGAAAGGATATGTCAGCCTCGACGGGCAGGAACTGAATGTGGAGACAGGCCTGCAGAGCGGGAAATGGGATCCCATAGATCCATTCTACAAAGACAGGACAGAAGAGGGCTATGTCTTCAAATGCTATTTCGACCATGCCCCGTCAGGGACTGGCCATTACGCATACGCACTGCTTCCTGGCAGAAATGCCGGGCAGACCTCTGAATTTTCCTCCAGTCCTTCAGTGGAGATACTCAGGAATGATGCCTCCTGCCAGGCTGTGGCCTACAAGGGCACTGCCTGCGCTGTCTTCCATGTCCCGGGAGAATACCGGATCGGAACAGATACATACACAGTGCTTGACCCTTCAATCTATATAGTCCGGGGAGGAAAGAAGACCGTAGAAGTGCTTCCATATATGGCAGACCCGTCTCCGGACGCGCTGTCATTCGCCTATGGCACTCCCATAGGGCACCCGCGCCTGATAATGCTTAAAGGAGAAGAGGAAAAGATTGCCCGTCTGATCGGGAAAGACCCTGATTTCAAGAAAATCCACAATGGAATCATAGCATTCAGCGACAGTATCTTAGGCAAAGCCCCAGTCGAACGCGTAAAAGTCGGTAAAAGGATGCTGGCAGTATCGAGGGAGGCACTGCAGAGGATTTTCTGGCTGTCATATTCCTACAGGATGACATCCGATGCGAGATATGCCGAAAGGGCAAGGGAGGAAATAATGGCGGTGTGCGCATTCGAGGACTGGAACCCTTCGCATTTCCTCGACACCGGGGAGATGGGAATGGCCGTTGCCATAGGGCTTGACTGGCTGTATGATGTGCTGTCCCCTTCCGACAGGGAAACCATTGTCTCAGCACTTGACAGGCATCTTTTCCAGGCAGCAGACAACAGGAAAGACGCATGGTTCTACAATTCAGGCAACAACTGGAACCAGGTATGCAATGCCGGGATGGTGTATGCAGCCATTGCAGCATTCGGCCACTCCCCTGCCAGGTCCATTGCCATCATAGAGAAGAGCATCGTCTCCAACAGGAAGGTGCTCGGATGCTATGCCCCGGACGGAGGATACCCTGAGGGATTCGGCTACTGGGGATACGGGACATCTTTCCAGGTAATGATGACAGAGGCCCTTTTAAGGGCGTTCGGCTCGGATGCAGACATCTGCAGAGCACCGGGATTCCTGGAATCAGCATATTTTATGCAGTTCATGTCCGCCCCGGGCGGCAAGGGATACAACTATTCCGACATAGGCGAAAAGATTTCATGCAATGTGACAATGCCATGGTTCGCCGGCAAGCTGAAGGACAATACAGTCATGTGGACTGAGGGACAGAGGCTTGACTCCATCCCTGAGACATTCCAGACCTCTTCCGGGAAATGGTTTGCCGAAGCACGCCTGCTGCCTGCGATGCTTGTCTTTGCTGCGGCCTTGGAGGACTGCACTCCGCAGCTTCCGGACGTGAATGTCTGGACAGGACGTGGCGAGACACCTGTATTCATCTGGCGCGGAGGATGGCAGGATGGGAATGACGGATATTTCGCAATAAAGGGCGGCTCCCCTTCAACTTCGCACGCACATATGGATGCAGGCTCGTTTGTCTATGAATACAAAGGTGTCAGATGGTCATCCGACCTCGGTTCACAGAACTATTTCTCCCTTGAGAGCAAGGGCGTGGACCTGTGGGGACAGAAGCAGGAAAGCGGCAGGTGGGATGTGTTCCGGATTGACAACATATCTCATTCCACAATAACTCTGGACGGAAGGCATCACCGTGTGGACGGCAGGGCAGAAATAACTGAGACTTTCTCAGGCCGTTCAAGGAAAGGTGCTTCCGTTGACCTCACCTCTACGCTGGGCGAAGACCTTGTAAAGCATGCCGTAAGGACTGCATATGTTGACAGGCGCGGCTTCCTGCACATCGAGGACGCGATTGAGGCTGTGGACAAGGTTTCTGACAAGGACGGCAGAGATTCGATTTCCGTCCAATGGAACATGACAACCGTGGATTCGGCCTCCATCAGCGGCCGAAGGAGCATCGACATCTGCTGCAACGGTGTAAGGATGAGGCTGTCGGTGAAGTCACGGACACCAGTACGTATGCATATACTTTCCAATGAACCGCCACATGACTATGACGCTCCGAACCCAGGGACATGCAGAGCCGGGTTCACCGCCGGAATTGCCCGCGGGACCTCCGCCAGGTTCAGGGTCAGCCTCAGGGAAGTGCATGGGCGGTAAATTGCAACGGCAGTGTCCCCTGCCGGTCAACGGAAAGTGCCATGCAGGGCGTATACCATCGCCTCAATTTTACTTTGACAAAGGTCTTTTTTTATATAACTTTGCGTTCCTTTTCACCATATAAAACAGGACGACACCATGGCCTTTGTTCACTTGCATGTTCATACCCAATATTCTATCCTTGACGGACTTTCAACAATGGATGCCCTTTTCAAAAGGGCCGAGGAGCTGGGTATGCCCGGGGTTGCAATCACTGACCACGGCAACATGTACGGAATCAAGGAATTCTACAAGTTCGCAAAGAAGCACCCCAATGTCAAGCCGATCGTAGGATGCGAGGTGTACCTGACCAAGCACTATGACCACACCCTCAAGGACAGGGACCACAGGGAGTACTATCACCTTATCCTGCTGGCAAAGAACTATGACGGCTACAAGAACCTGATGAAGATAGTCTCGACAGGACATGTAGAGGGCATGTACTACAAGCCGAGGGTTTCACACGAGACAATCAAAAAATACGCACGCAACATCATCTGCTGCTCCGCCTGTGTCGCAGGAGAAGTCCCGAGAAAGATTCTCGCAGGTGACATGGAAGGGGCGGAACAATCCATAAGGTGGTACAAGGAGGTTTTCGGTGATGACTTCTACCTCGAAGTACAGCTGCACAAGACTGAGATTCCAGGGCAGTCCCTCGAAGTATATGAGATGCAGGAGAAGGTCAACTGCGGGATTTTCGAACTGGCTGAAATTACAGGGACAAAGGTGCTGGCGACAAATGACGTGCATTTCGTCAACAAGGATGACGGGCCGGCACATGACCGCCTTATTTGCCTGACTACCAACACATATATCGATGACCAGAACCGCATGCACTATACGCAGCAGGAATACATGAAGAGCGAGGAGGAGATGGCTGCGCTGTTCCCGGGACACCCGGAGGTGATTGAAAACACCATGGATGTCTTCAACAAGATTGAGCGGTACGAGATTGACAGGGGTCATGTGCTCCCTAAATTCACCATTGACCCGGAATTCCTGGCCAACAAGGAGATATATCTTGAAAAATACAAGGATGTCATCGATGTCGGACGATACGACAAGAAAGGGAACGACCGTGGAGAGGAATTCACATGGTCCGTAGCATTCCTGTGTCACCTGTGCTACGAAGGTGCGAGGATACGTTATGGTGAAACACTCAACGAAGTGCAGGCGGAGCGTATCGACTTCGAGCTTAAGACCATATCACGAATGGGATTCCCGGACTACTTCCTTATCGTGCAGGACTTTATAGCTGCTGCAAGAGCCGTCGGGACATCTGTTGGGCCGGGCCGTGGATCGGCAGCCGGTTCTGTCGTGGCATACTGCCTGAAAATCACCAACCTCGACCCGATCAAGTACGACCTCCTGTTTGAGCGTTTCCTGAACCCGGACCGTATCTCAATGCCGGATATAGACATCGACTTTGACGATGAGGGACGTTACGGAGCATTCAAATACATCGAGGAGACATATGGAAAGGACCATGTATCCCATGTGATTACATTCGGTACAATGGCAGCCAAGAGTGCAATCAAGGATGTCGCGCGAATAAGCCGTCTCTCCATAGATGACTCAAACAGGCTGACCAAGATGATTCCCGACAAGCCTATCAAGGTCAAGGAAATCAAGGAAACCCTTATGGAGGAAGGTGAAGAGCTGGAAAAGGGCTTCGAACTTATAATAAAGGAAGAGGAGAAAGATGACCCGGACAATCCAGGGAAAAAGATAAAGGTAAGCAAGCGTTACAAGAAAGGCCCGACAGATGTAGAGTACAAGCCTAACCTGAAGAACTGCTACAAATATGTCCCGGAGCTGAAAAACGAGCTTGAAAACGGCACAGAACAGGTAAAGGAAGTACTTAAATATGCCCTCAAGCTGGAGGGAAGCATAAGGCAGACGGGAGTACATGCCTGCGCGATGATTATCGGCCGCGGAGACCTGACTGACTATATCCCGATTACCTTGGCTGTAGACAAGGCTACAGGCCTGGATGTGTGGACATCGCAGTATGACGGGCACTACATCGAGGAAGTCGGAATGCTCAAAATGGACTTTCTCGGGCTTCGTACACTCTCAATCATAAAGGAATGCCAGGCTCTCATCAAAAAGAGGCACGGAGTTGAATTTGACATAGAGAAGATTCCTATTGATGACAAGGAGACTTACGAACTGTACAGCCGGGGAGACACCAAGAGCGTGTTCCAGTTCGAGTCCGACGGAATGAAGGAATGGCTCCAGAAGCTCCAGCCGACAAGGTTCGAGGACCTTATCGCGATGAATGCCCTCTACAGGCCGGGACCATTGGACTATATCCCGTCATTCGTTGCACGTAAGCAGGGCCAGGAGCCTATTGAATACGACCTTCCGGACATGGAGGAATACCTCCACGACACATACGGTGTCACCGTCTACCAGGAGCAGGTCATGCTTCTCAGCCAGAAGCTTGCAGGTTTCACAAAGGGAGAGGCCGACAAGCTGCGAAAGGCAATGGGAAAGAAGCTCATCGATGTGCTGGAGTCCCTGAAGGACAAATTCATCAAGGGAGGCGTAGAGCACGGCCATCCGGAAAAGGTCCTTAACAAGATATGGAGTGACTGGAGAAAATTCGCACAGTATGCGTTCAACAAGTCGCATGCTACCTGCTATGCATGGGTAAGCTACCAGACAGGATGGCTGAAAGCGCATTACCCTGCCGAGTTCCAGGCTGCCAACCTCAGCAAGAACCTGTCAAACCAGGACGAGATCAAGAGTATCATGGACGACTGCAAGAAGGCAGGGATAAAGGTGCTCAACCCGGATATAAACGAGAGTGATGCGCATTTCACGGTCAACAGGAAAGGTGACATTCGCTTCGGGCTTGGAGGAATCAAGGGATTCGGGGACAATGTCGTGAATGCCATAATCCAGGAGAGGGAAAACAATGGCCTCTTCGAGGACATATTCGATTTTGCGGAAAGGATGGCAGGCCAGGTCAACAGGAAGGCATTCGAGGCACTGCTGTATTCCGGGGCATTCGACAGTTTCGGCAACCCGCGCCAGCAATACAGCCTTCCATGTCTGTCAGGGGACATATTCATGGAAGCACTCCTGAAATATGCGGACCTGTACAGGAAAGACACGATGGACGCTGCCATCTCACTCTTTGGAGATGCGGAGGAAATCAAGCCTGTACGTCCTGCCATGCCGGAAATGAAGCAGGAAGACATTGACAAGGACAACCTGGAGATTCTTCACAGGGAAAAGGACCTCGTGGGAATGTACCTTTCTTCACATCCTCTGGAGAAATACACATTCGAGCTTGAGAATTTCACGACCTGCCAGATGACACAGCTCAGCACCGAAATCACGGCATGCGACACGGCAAAGACACCAAAGCCTGTGAGCATCGGAGGATTCGTGACATCTGTCGAGCAGGGCAGCAACAGGTTCGGGAAACCGTTCATGAGAGCCTTGATAGAGGATTTCAGCGGAAGCTATGAGCTTAAGCTCAACGGCAAGGACATCGACCAGTTCATGCCGTACATCAACCAGAACACTGCAATCTTCATCGAGGGAAAGATAGAGGAGATGTTTTTCAGGAAACCGGAGGACCGCAAGGAGAAGGGAGACCCTCCATACACTTTCAGGATCAAGAAAATCATGCTTTTAGGCAATGTGGCAGAGTCTTATATCAAGGGTTTTGCACTGAGCATCACGACCCCTCAGCTCAGCGGAGAGTTCAGGGAAAGCCTTGTGGGCGTCATACGTAAGCATAAGGGAAGCGTGCCGCTTACAATGTTCCTGTATGACCCCAAGACGCAATACAAATTAGAATTCCTTTCGAAGAAGTTCCAGGTAAATGTCAATGCAGATTTCATCAATGAAATCTCACGGCTGAACATCAAGTACAGTGTCATCCAGAAATAGGAATCAGCTGATGCTGGCCATCCGATTTTCCTTTTGACAAGTACATTATTTGCTTAACTTTGTGAGTTGAAGTAAAAGTAAAGCCTATGCCAGCAGACATGTTATACCCGATAGGAATCCAGAGTTTTGAGAAACTGCGCAATGACGGCTATGTCTATGTAGACAAGACAGCATTGATGTACAAGATGGTCAAGGAGGGAAACTATTATTTCCTCTCCCGTCCCCGACGTTTCGGGAAAAGCCTGCTTCTGAGCACCCTGG
>JAMPAT010000006.1 GCA_023667095.1 Bacteroidales bacterium | reverse complement strand
ATAACAAATATTTAATTTTTAAGAGCGTGCTTCATGCGCCTTTTTTTAGTGCCACTGGGCACGCAAATCCTCATTCTACGCTTTCCATGGCACTTTTGCGTGCTCGCCCATTGGCAAACTGCAGCGGCACAGACGCATCATGTGCATATATCTCAAATCAACAATCGACTGTCAATGACGAACTCAAGAACATGGCTCAGATTGAACATTCTATACATCGCTCTGTCGCAAACCTCACGGCTAATCTGACCGCAGCTACCTCATCATACTGTTTCTTCCCGAAGAAACCTATGATTGCATTAGTCAGGGAAGAAGGCTCTAAGCAATTGACACTGTTTTAGTTGTTTCTATCGAATTCACGTTAAATTATATGTTCGATATACATTTTCAGTAAAATTCGTCATAACTGCAGAGCATGTTTCGGGAATGATTGCTATATTTGCGGACGTTTCGCAGCTATAATGCGGACAAATACATAACATAGAAAGCGTTTGGCTTTATTCCGCCTAAATGAATCTGGACAATTCATGCAATACAAGGAATAATGTTGACGCTTGCACTGGCTATAACTATAGGCTTTGCCTACGCTATAGCAGAAGGTGTGGGCATAGACATCTTATTCGTATTGCGGGCAGTCCAGAGCCTATTTAGGGAATAAGAGTCCGTTCGGCTCACACTTTCTTTTTTATTATTCCCCGACAGAGCCGTAGGGAACATAAAAGTGCTAAATACGATGAGATGCAAGAATTGCGGATGGGAAAATCTCCGAGACAGCCTTAAATGTGAAAAATGCAGTGCTCCGCTATCAAGCCAACCGTCAAGAAACAGCCTGTCCCATGTTTTTCCAAATGTACAGGAAAGTATAAACCTTAAAGGTACAATACCCGAAGGACAAATATTCGGTTCACAGAGTTCGAGACGGGAACCAAGCAAGCCTGAAAAGTTATGCCCTGAATGCAAATACCCTCTTGCAAACGGAACAGACACATGCCCCAACTGTGGGCATCATGCACAAGACAGGAATCCCAAAATACAGCCTGGCAACCCGGCATTCAACTGCAGCCCGACAACAAAATGTCTCTCATGCGGTGCGTCATTACCTGCCACATCCAGATTCTGTTCTGCTTGCGGTGCTCCAGCAAGGCCAGGTACAATTAATCCATGGATGTCACCTCAAAACGGCACATTCTGTACTCTTAAGCCATTGTCCTGGGAAGACGAAGGGACAGAACATGTCCAATTGTCATATTCTGGAACAAAAATAATCCTTAACCGTTCTAACACCGATCCTAACAATCAGTCTATAACATCGAAAGAACAGGCTGAACTGTCTTATGAAAACGGGACATGGTTCATTCAGGATATGAGCGAACAAAAGACTACATATATCCATGCAGACAGACGGACTAAAATTGAGTCCGGTGACATAATCATTCTCGGCAATCGCCGGTTTGAATTTAACGGCAAATAATGATGGTTGCGGAAAGATGTGATTTCTCTATAGGTGAGCTGATAGACGGGAAATATAGAATAGAACGTTCCTTAGGAGAGGGGTCGTTCGGAATTGTATATAAAGTCCTTGATGAAGACTTCACCTACGCATTGAAGCTTCTCAAATTATGGGCAGTATCTCCAGAGGTATCCAAAGGACTTCAAGAAAGGTTTATGATGGAATTTGAAACAGGTATGATTAAAAGTAATTATCTGGTTCATTCATATGCATCCGGGGAAGTCAAAGGAAATCCTTATATTCTGATGGAGTTTTGTCCCAAAGGAGATTTACGCAGCTATGCAAATTCCAACAGCATTGATTATTTCCATGTTGGGCGCTGCATACTTACAGGTTTACGTGATTTACATAGCTGTGGAAAAGTGCATCGCGACTTGAAGCCAGAAAATGTCCTTTTAAGGCAGAATAATACGGCTGTCCTTACTGATTTCGGAATCTCCGGTGACAGAAACAAGAGAATGACTGAACGCGGATGGTTGGGAAAGCCATCCCAGATTTTCGGGACATACCCATATATGCCTCCTGAACAGGTCAATCCTCCTCGCGGTGGCCAAGCCACCGTACTGCCGACGACAGATATATTTTCATTCGGTGTAATGATGTATGAGATGTTAGTTGGAGAACTTCCTTTTGGTGAATTGACAGAGGCAACCTTGGAAAAATATCTCGAAAACGGGAAGAAAGGAAGATGGGACAGGAGCAAGCTGAAAAAAAACGACAGCACCGGGATATGGAGCGAAATCATAGATGGATGCCTTGTTCCAGATTTCAGGTACAGAACTCAGACAGCAGAAGAAATCATAGCCAAACTACCTGCAGACGAGACAAAGCCATGGACCAGCGAACAGCATGACAGGAATTACCTTAAAGTCAATAACGGAGTCCTGCTAAGAGTCATGCAGGGAGAGGAATATGGCAAGGAATACCGCCTTGACGAGTTGCTTAAAGGAAAGAGAATTATCACAGTAGGCAGAAATACAGACTACACATCCAATGTTCTTTCTGTTAAAGAGAACAACAGCAGCTATGTTTCCAGACATCATTGCACACTTGAGATTGATTATTCGTCAAGTTCCTGGATAATACGAGATGGACAATGGATTGCAGACAGGGATTCAGGATACTGGAAAGAATCACTCAACGGGACGTATGTAAACTCAACAGAAGTTGGTATCGGAGGAATGTATATATACCCAGGTGACGTTATTTCAATCGGTGATGTAAAATTTAGAGTTGAAGGCTACTAAGATACCGCTTTCTATTTAGAATTATAAAATTAAATATTTATGAAAAACACATTTAAATTTCTATTTTTTACTTTTGTACTGATCATATTTTACAGCTGTTCACACATAGAGGAGAAAATAGGGCTAACAGCCAGATGTACTGTCGAATATTCAGACCAAGACGGTGATGGACTCAATGATTCTGCAGGTGTAACGTTATCTATTACACTCAATGATGGATCTACCTACAATTATTTTGATACTGTCGTCCTATGGGATGACGGCATTGTGATGAATGGAGGAGGGTTACCTGTATCATATACACAATATGTTGACTTATCTACAAATGCCAAGCATCAGTTTTCATTTACCTGCAAAAGTGAAAGAAACGGGAGCCAGCATATCAGCAAACATACCATTCCAGTCCATATTGAAAATGGCGAAGTTTCAGCAGACTTGGTTGTTGTAACAAACGGAGGATATAAAATAACTTATTGATATAATGGAAACACAGACAGGTATACTATTCAACAGCAGGTATCGGCTTATAGAAGAAAAAGGCAGAGGGTCATTCGGAGAGGTATGGCTTGCACGTGACGAGCAGCTTGAACTTGATGTTGCCATTAAAATCTATATTGCATTGGACGAACGCGGTATAGAAGATTTCAAAAGAGAGTATAAATCAGCATATAAACTGAATCATCCGAATCTTCTGCATGCCTATCATTTTGACATATGCGAAAGAAGGCCGTTCCTTGTAATGCCCTATTGTCCTGACTCTGCCATTTCGTTGATTGGCAATTGTGACAATGACACGCTATGGAAGTTTATTAAAGAGGTCTCATCCGGATTAAGCTATCTGCATAGTCTTGACATAGTGCATCATGACATAAAGCCTGACAACATCTTAGTGACAGAAGATGGAACATTCGCCATTACCGACTTCGGTATAAGCGACAACATGAGGAGTACTTTGCGAAGAAACTCAACCCGTTCCATGGAACGGAATTCCTCTGGAGGTTCGTTGCCATATATGGGGCCGGAAATGTTCACATCAAGACCGGAATCAATAAAAGCCACTGATGTATGGGCATTGGGAGTGACATTATATGAGATTATCACAGGAAACCTTCCCTTCTTCGGACAGGGAGGTGTCATGCTGCAAAACGGCGCAGCCATTCCTGACATCGAATATCCTGACAAGAACATTGTAAATCTGATACGTACATGTCTGGCCAAGGAGACTTGGGACAGGCCTACAGCTGAAGAAATCGTTAAAATGGCGGAATCACGTACCTTCATCAGCAAATCCCCCAATAATCAATCCAGGACATCCGGAAGCAAGAAGACCGTTAAAAAAGGACAACCAGCCCCATCGTCAGAAAGACAAAGGCATTGGTTCACAAATGCATATATATTGCTCGTAATAGCGTTGAATACAATATTGACAGGAGTATACGGCTACTATACATATATCACTGACTTCAACATGACCGAATGCCGTGTTATGGCTCTCTGCTCTATAGTTGCCACAATAGGAGGATGCATGATGTGGAAATATATCCGTACTGGGTTCTGGCTGTTTACCGCAGCACAATTGGTCTCAACTATAGCCACTATCTGTATAACTGATAATTTCACTGCCCTTATCAGCTATCCTATGGGTATGATGTTAGCGTTCGGCATTTTGCAAATCAAGAAAAACGGTGTCACTGCATGGAAACAGATGGACTATAAAATGGCACGCATGCCAATCGTCTACTCTACTGCCATTATATTGGCATTTGTCATATTGGTGTTACCGAACAGTTATGTACTTGATGCAAGGCAAAACTTCAATTACTATAGCTCAAATGTGGAGAAATGCCGCGGTATCATCAGTAAAGCCAATCCGGAAGTTGACGAACTGCTCTATGCCAAGGAACTTTACAAAGAAATTGTCAAGGATGAGAATGCCTACGATGACCTGCACAAAGGCTATTGTCAAAGCAGCAACATACGTGGTAAACTTAAATCCAAATTGGAAGAAGCTTCGGAAAGCTGGACAAAAGCAGCTGATGTCCAGAAACGTATCGGAAACAATGACAAAGCCAATGAATTTTACGACATAGCCTCAAAACTTAAATTAGAATAAAAACTTTATCATTATGCTTAGAAAAATATTTATAATATTGGCTGTTTTTTTATGTATGATTCCTGCAAATGCCCAGGACTGCTATAATTACACAAGGAATCAAGGCATATCGTTTTATAATAAAGGCGATTACAATGCAGCCAAAGTACGTTTTATAGGGGCAAAGGATTGTCCTGACAAACCTTCGGACAATGACCTTGACAGCTGGATCAAAAAATGCGACACCGCCTTGGCTGAGAAAAGGCAAAGGGAGGAAGAAGAGAGAAAACGCCGTGAAGCCGAACGGAAATATGAATATAAAGGCTATATGAATATCCACAATGTAGAATTCAAGAATGGTGACAGCGAAACGACCATCAACAAATACGGAGAGGAAATTTCTGCAGTTGATGCCAAATATATTTATCCGAGAGTCTATTATTCAGGACTGGCAAACACATCCAAGGACATTCAGATATATGTCAAAATAATCAAGCCTGACGGATCATTGATGCGCGGCAAGTCCTCCCCAGAAGGTTATACATATTCTAAAGATATAACAGTGAGCCCGAACAGTTACCAATATCTGTATCTTTCAGGATGGGGGAACAAGTCAGGAGGAGCTTATGTCGCAGGAACCCACACTTTTCAGCTGTGGTACAACGGGCGTATGATTTACCAGCAGAATTTCACGTTGAAAGAATCAAAAGGAGCTTTATATCTAACAGTAAATAACAACGAATCAGTATCAAGCACATACAGTGCTTCTGGAGGCGAATGTTATTACAGTGTACAGTCCGGAGGAGCGGCGTACAATGTAACGTTGCTGCCGTCCTGGTGCAAAGTCATTGACAAGACCGCATCCTCATTCAAAATCTCATACGAGAAAAACACGGGGGCCGAACGTAGCGACTGGTTCCGTGTAGTATCAGGAGACAAGAGCGTAAAAATCAATGTGACCCAGTCTGCATCAAATACTCATAATGCAAAAGTAGAAAAAATTACAGTTGACCATAATGTCTATGATGGCAATCAGAAAGGAATGAGAATCCATGTCAAGTTTTCAGTTAATAACATGAAAGGGAAAACAGGACGTATTGTCGCATATTTTTATCGAGACAACGGCAATCCATTGAAAGACAAGAATTCAAGTTATTGTACTACTGGTGGAGAGGTTGCCACATATGAAGATTTCACGCCAGGATATGAATCTACAATATATAATGATTTCAAAATATTCATGCCGCTCAGTGAACTTCATATAACAGATAGCGGAAAAACAAGTTGCTATTTTTATTGTATCGTATGGGACACAAACGACCAATCGGCAAATGAGTTATGCCGTTCTGAAAAATATCATTTTACCATAAATTAGTCTAATGCCATGCAACAACCGACACAACAATTTAAAAGATCATTGGCCGGCTCAGTAGGAGCCGGGATGAAATCTGTCTTCGCTGGAGAAGGAAGACGGTTCTATACACTCGTGCATAAAGTTTCAAGCCGTTACCATCAGGCTGGAGAATCACAGCAGATTATCGTAGACCAGGTTGAAATAGGACGAGACTCACGCTGCCAGGTAAGGTTCGATGAAAGCTTTACCACTGTAAGCCGCAGACATGCAGCAATCGTAAAAGACGGGGACAACTGGAAACTTGTACAGCTATCCAAGACAAATTCGACATACCTGAACGGCCATAAGGTACAGAATGAGTGGTATCTGCAGAACGGTGATGAGATTCAGTTATCCACCAATGGTCCGAAGCTCGGATTCATAATACCGGAAGGCAAAAAAGGACTTGTCGGCAGTATCGGTCTCACGGCACGCCTTAACCTGTTCCGCAAGCAGGCACTCAGACCGTATAAGAATGCATTGTGGGGATTATCATGTTTATTGTTAGCAGTTGCAGGAATAAGCGGTTATTTTTTAAACGAATCTATTAACGAAAATAAACGTTTGCAAGACAAAGTAGTTGCGATACTTGACGAATTGGAAAACGAGAAAAGACATACAGCTGAAGCAATTGAACAAATTTCCAAGAACAAAATAGATAGCGAACGCAGGATAAAAGAATTGGAAAGAACATTAGAAAAAAGCATCGATCAGCCAAAAGCTCCGGAAGTTACTATCAATGGAGTTAACAATAAAGCAATTGACGCATGTCTTCCCCACATATTTTTTATCCTCACCATGAAGATTGAAATTCGTTTTCCTAGTGGACAAACCCGTTTTATTGACTGCATTAAAGAAAGAAAAGGTTGGTCCGGGACAGGATTTTTATTAAATGATGGACGATTTATAACAGCTCGCCATGTGGCTGAAGGTTGGTATTTTTGGAATAGTGGAGGTGTCGTAAATCAACAGTTTCAGGATTGGAACATTATTGTCAACAAAGGAGGCAAAGTAATAGCGCACTTCACTGCCATATCTTCCTCAGGAGAGCAGTTGCAATTTACAAGTGAACAATTTCATTGTAATCGTTCAACCGATTTAGTTACTAATTCTGAAAAAACCGGTGAACGCATATCTTTAGGTCAACTCAACAACACAGACTATGCTTATATACAAACTTCACATCGCAAAGGGCTGAAATTTTCCAACGAAAAAAGCACTCATTTGGAGCGCGGAACCAAACTAACAGTACTTGGTTTTCCGTTTGGACTCGGAGCTAATGCTCCTGATGACATCAGTCCTATTTATGGAAGCGGAATAGTCGCGGCACCGGGATTACAGCAAGGGGTTATATTAACAACGGACACAAATTACGAACAAGGGAATTCCGGTGGTCCGGTATTTCATACAACGAAATCCGGTGAATTGGAAGTTGTGGGCATTGTCTCTGCTGGAAAAGGACGAGTTACCGGTTTTGTAGTGCCTATATCTGCAGTACGTTAAAATCTATATAAATATGAAAAAAACAGCTATCATATATACATTGTTATTGCTCTGTAATTTTACGTCTTTCGCGCAATTCGGACAATATTTTTTACAAACACCCAATCAACAATTAATCGAATCAGCAATTGAAAACGGCATCCTGCTCATTCGTCAGGAATATCAGCTGGAAGACACTCTGACACATAAACGCTACACTCTTGACCACCGGACATATTTCGGCAGTGCGGTTTCATTTGCAGTCCGCACTGAAACCGGCTATGTGACAAGGCGCGACATCATTGCGCCCTGGGAAAATGATCCGGAATATAAGCCATACACAGGAAGCACATATCATCCGGTATTGTCAAAAACATTTGTCCGCACTATCAAGGATACTTCCTGGCGCGAGATGCCGTTGATTGCACCGGTAGCATCAGCACCGTTGAAAGACTCGGCATGGGTGGATGTGACTGATACTTTATACACAGGCGGTATCGCTACAGATTGTATTGTCGACAAGCCGGAAGGATGGATGGTCTGGCTTACAGGCAATAATGAAAAGTTAGATTCTGCATCGCTCTCTCTCGTCATATACAGAAAAGCTGTAGATTTGTCTGACGGGAACGAGACCGAAATAACATATCCGAACAATGGCGACAATGTAATCGGAGGTATTTTCATATATCCGAAGTTCGACAAAATCGGACAAATTGTTTTCAACATGTGCGGGGTAGCAATAAAGAGAAGCGAAAGATGGGTTCTGATGCCAGCCTTATCCTCAGAAAATGAGAACAGCAATACGGATGTCAATACTGTATCTGTATTGACACCAATTGATGTGAATGATACATCCGGAACCGTTGATGACAAGACCGGATCAACTGACAAGGGCTCTGGCATGTCAAAACAGAAACCAAACAAAAAAGCCAAAAGAAATGAGTAACGACAAAATAAAATTCAGAATAGCCGCATACACTGACCCTGCCGGCAAATGGAATGAAGATGCACCGAAAAAAGGCAACGAAGACGATTTGTTCGTAGATGCCGACCTTAGCACTGAGGTACAAGGCCAGTTTATGGCAGATGAAGTCATATCTCTCAGCAAGGCTGGATGTCTTCTGGCTGTTGCTGACGGGATGGGTGGAATGAATGCCGGAGAGGTTGCATCCGCAATAGCGATTAAGACTGTAAAATCTGCATTCTGCAAAGACAAAATCACAGAGGAAGTACTGTCTTCCACACATTCACGGACGAGATACTTGGAAAAAACAGTCATCGAAGCTGACGCTGCAATCAAGAAAAAGTCTACCAAAGACAAAGATTGCGAAGGAATGGGAAGCACCATAATACTTGCATGGCTTTACGACAACCAGCTTACAGTTACATGGTGTGGAGACAGTCGGGCTTATATATATCGTGACGGAAAGGGGATCAGACAGGTTTCAAAGGATCATTCTTACGTACAGGGGCTTGTTGATGCTGGCAGCATTACGGAAGAACAGGCATTTGATCATCCCTACGGCAACATTATAACCAAAAGTCTTGGTGATCCTGACAAAAAGGCCGCACCGGACAGCATGACTGTACCTATATACAAAGGTGACATCATTTTGCTATGCAGCGATGGGCTTAGCGGTGTATTGAGAGACCGCAAATCATACGACAGTGATGGGCAATTGCTTCCTGGTGAAACCCTTGAAGATATAATATCGTCTAACAGATCGTCTATGACTGAATGCCGGGAATCCTTGTGGCAGGCTGCAGAAAATGCCGGATGGTATGACAATGTAACAGCCATTTTGTGCGAGATAGTTGATGGAGAGGATAATACTGGAAAACAAGTTACAGAAAATGACAACCGTTCTATAGAAAAAAGTTTCATTAATGTCAGACTTTCAAAAAAATCCCTGAAAATCACTGTCTTGGTTTGTATTGCACTATTATTATGTGCAATGGTCTTCTGGACATACAGCAAATTCATTGCACATCCTAAATTGCATAATGAGCATGACGTTCATTTGCGTGACAGTCTATTTCATGTTTCTGATTCGCTCGGAATTATCTTCATTAAGGATTCATTAGATAAACTTGATGATATCAATACAGAGATGCTGTCCAAAATGGCTGAAGAATTGGAAATACGCAAAGAACAGTTGGCAGAACTGAATCCTCTTATACTTAAGTCAGACACTTTCGGGTTGCCGGGAATAGCCAGGACGCTATCATCTTTGATAGATAGCGTCAAAATATCAAAGTCTCCTTCCTTTGATTTGAAGGAAATCAAGAAAAGCATTGATACAGCCGAAAGACTTTTGATGGAAATCAAGACATTCCTTCTTAAGTATAAAAATCTGTCTCACGCAGATAAAGAAAGTATCCTAGACTTCAAGAACAAAGTGATACAAAAAGAACATATAACGGAAAGTGACATAAACGACTGGAACAGTTTATCACAGAAGAAACTGAATTCAATGCACCGATCTTCAGAAACAGATGTATCTATCCATAAGAAAGATATTTCCCATGACAGTCAAGACAATGACACTACATCTGAACTGACAGAGTTTAGCGACAATACGCCCAATGACATACATTGATTAAATTTGTTGCTTTAAAAACTGCTATTTTCGTGCAATAAGCAGTAATTCAAGCATGTCCAGGCAAATTTGAATCAAATACAAGATAAGGATGGCCGAAACCCTGACGGATCAAGGTTCCGGCCATCCGGATACAATACCCCATACTGCAATGCTTACTTAAGTTTCGCAAATACCAAATTTATCGTTAATCGTGCCTTTTGTGGTTTGCGAAACTTGATAATATCTATTTTACCTTTATAGAGTTCAGGAGGTCGAGCTTGCCGTCATTGATAAGTTTGAGGATAAGTTCACCGAAAAGGGTGTTCTGCCATGCGAACCACTCGCGTGTGAAGTCCTCAGGGTTGTCCTTGTTGAAGGACTCGTGCATGAAGCCTGTTCCGGCATCTGTTGTCATCAGCATTTCGATGCACTCCTTGATTTCCTTGTCGCTCTGAGATGTGAATGCACGCATCATTATGCTCATAGGCCAAATCATGCCGTATCCTACATGAGGTCCGCCTATTCCCTCTCCTGCCTTTCCTTTGAAGAAATAAGGGTTGGACTTGCTCCACACGAAACGGCGTGTATTCTGGTAGATTGGGTCATTTACGTCTACATCCCCAAGATATGCCATCGCAAGAAGGCTCGGTACATTTGCATCATCCATAAGGAAACAGTTGCCGAAGCCGTCTACCTCGAAAGCATAGATCTGGCCGAACTCAGGATGCTCGACAACCGCATATTTCTTCAATGCAGCCTCTACCTCGTCAGCAAGTGCACGGCACTCCTTCGCAAGCTTCTTCTGGCCGTTGACCTCTGTGAGGATTTCAGCCGCCTTGCGGAGTGAAGTCACTGCAAAGAAGTTTGAAGGAACCAGGAAGTCAAATGTAGTGGCATCGTCCGACGGGCGGAAAGAAGAGACTATCAGTCCGCAAGGGTTCACCGGATTGCCCCATCCCTTGCAGCATTTCGTATCGAGCTGACGGTCAGTCACACGGAGAAAATAATACGGCCCGAGGTTCTCCTTGCGCTGCTGTGTCTTCAAAGTTGTCAGAATGTTCCGGATTGCCTCCATCCACACATCTCCAAAGACAGAAGTGTCTCCTGTAGTCTTCCAGTAATGGTAGGCAAGACGGATCGGGTAGCACTGTGAATCAATCTCCCATTTACGCTCATGGACATTCTTGTCCTGGGGAGTACCAGTGTCGTCGGACTCCCAGTGGCTGCCGACAGGACCGTCATTGTAGGCATTTGCATACGGGTCAATGTTGATCAGCTTGAACTGGCGTGTAATCACACCTGCAAGCATGTTGCGAAGATGCTCATCCTGTGTGGCAAGCTGCACGTATGGCCACACCTGGGCACCGGAGTCACGCAGCCACATTGCATGGATGTCACCTGTATAGACAAATGTGTCGAAAAGGCCATCCTCCCCCTCATCCTTGAAATGCACGGTTGTATCAAGAGTGTTGGGGAAACAGTTGGCAAACATCCACGCAAGACGCGGATTGGAAAGAAGTTTCTGTACTTCAGCAATCTTGGCTTCGACAGCTTCTGAAACAAACAGCCTGTCTGACTCAGCAGGACGCTGGCAAACGTATGACTGCGGCTGTGCACATGCTGTCAAGGCAAGGGTTGAAGCAGCCAGGAACGTAAAGATCAATCTTTTCATATAAAGCTATATTTGAATGTTTGTAAATTCAAGACTAAAACAGAGGGTGAAAAACTCATTTTCCACCCTCTTGTATGTCCTATTCACGTGAAAGTGAGTAAGGCCTGTCTGATTCTGCCGTGCCACGGCTGTAGTTAGGCTCAGAGGCCATATCAAATATAATCTCAGCTCCATTGACAAGGTCCTCGTGACGGAGATAATCCTTTGTATAGGTCTTGCCGTTCAGCTTCATGCCATTGATGTAGAAGCTGGTCTTGCTGTTGCCGGGTGCAGATATCCTGATCTTTTTCCCTGAAGGAAGATTCACGGTCATATCCTTGAACAGAGGCGTTCCGAGCGCATACTCATTTGAGCCTGGACATACAGGGTAGAATCCCATTGCAGAGAACACATACCACGCGGAAGTCTGTCCGTTGTCCTCGTCACCGCAATATCCGTCAGGGGCAGATGTGTAGAACTTGTCCATAACCTCACGGATGCGTGCCTGTGCCTTCCAAGGCTGGCCGCTCCAGTCATATAGATAGAGCATGTGCTGGATAGGCTGGTTGCCGTGTGCATAGTTGCCCATGTTCATTATCTGCATCTCCCTTATCTCATGGATTACACCGCCATAGTAGCTGTCAT
The DNA here is from genome assembly GCA_023667095.1 of Bacteroidales bacterium. Classification (GTDB taxonomy): domain Bacteria; phylum Bacteroidota; class Bacteroidia; order Bacteroidales; family UBA932; genus Cryptobacteroides. The sequence goes on along the minus strand of JAMPAT010000006.1, from coordinate 125,247 downwards.
CGAAAACAGGAGGAATCTCGAACACTTCGTCCATGTTTGCGTTGAACTTGTCATCACCTCCCATAAGCTCGATCAGGCCTGCAGGGTCGTGGAATACTGACCATGTGTAGTGCAGGCTGTTGCCCTCAGTGAAGTCACCTCCCCATTTCAGAGGGCTGAAAGGAAGGTTCCACTCACCGTTGTCCTTGCGTCCGCACATCAATGAGAAATCCTTGTTGTAGAGATTCCTGTAATTGAGTGCACGCTCCCTGTAGACTGCAATCTCAGACTCCGGCTTGCCGAGAGCCTTTCCGAGAGTATATATGCACCAGTCATCGTAGGCATATTCAAGCGTGCGTGCTGCACTCTCACGGATTCCGATATTTGAAGGGACATATCCAAGGGTGTTGTACTGCTCCCATCCGAGACGTCCTGTAGAGCTGACATGAGGATGAACACTGCTTGAGCCATGCACGACAGCTTCCCATAGAGCCTCGATATCATATCCACGCAGGCCTTTCATATAGGCATCCGCCACAACTGAAGCAGAATTGTTTCCGACCATGCATCCACGGTGCCCAGGGCTTGCCCACTCAGGAAGGAAGCCGCTTTCAAGCCATGCATTCACAAGTCCCTCCTGCATCTTCACATTCATGTCCGGATAGACAAGGTTCAGAAGAGGGAAAAGGCAACGGAATGTATCCCAGAAGCCAGTGTCTGTAAACATATATCCTGGAAGCACCTCACCATTGTAAGGGCTGTAGTGCACAACTTCACCTGCAGCATTGACCTCGGAAAGGTTGCGTGGGAACAGAACGCTCCTGTAAAGGCATGAATAGAATGTACGGAGGTTGTCAAGGTTGCTGTCCTTGACCTCTATGCGCCCAAGCACATCGTTCCACACATTGCGTCCCTCAGCAACTATGCGGTCAAAATTGCCGTCTCCAAGTTCTGCGAGGTTAATCTCCGCCTGTTCAAGGCTTATGAAAGATGAAGCAACCTTGAGGTTGACCTTCTGTCCGCGTGAAGTACGGAATCCTACGACTGCACCTGAATGCGAAGACTCGCTTTCAAGCGCATCTGAAACCTTGTTGCCGTCAGCAACGGTCGAGACATACTCGAATGGAGTATCGGAGACTACAACGAACCAGTTGCGGAAATTCCCGGGGACTCCGCCGCTGTTCCTTGTGGTATATCCGACAATCTTGTTCTCCCCGGGGATTACCTTGACATATGAACCCCTGTCGAACGCATCAAGTACGAGATATGACATCTCCATTTCAGGATATGTAAGACGGAATGCTGCAGCGCGCTCTGTAGGAGTCACTTCTGCTGTCACATCATGGTCAGCAAGATATACGCTGTAGTAATATGGCTTTGCCACCTCGGCCTTGTGTGAGAACCAGCTGGCACGCTCTTCCTGCGAAAATACAGGACCTGTTGTGACAGGCATGATTGAGAACTGGCCATAGTCGTTGATCCACGGTGACGGCTGATGTGTCTGTTTGATGCCGTTGATTTTGTCCGCTGTATAGACGTATGCCCATCCGTCACCCATTTTTCCTGTCTGCGGTGTCCAGAAATTCATACCCCATGGACGGGCAGTTGCAGGATAGGTATTTCCTGTTGAAAGGGAATGCTTTGACATCGTTCCGACCAATGTACTTACGTAGTCCACAGGGTCTTCCATGGTAACCTCAGGAGCCTTGGAGCAGCATCCTGCAAGCAGGATCCCTCCGATGGCTGATAAGATAAATCTGTTCATTATATTCTGTTTTTGTGTTTTCCGGTTGCAAATATAGTAAAAAGTTATCTACAGTTTCTCCTCAAGCATCTTGATGAAATATCCTCCGACAACCGAACGCGCCTTGAAGCCTCTCATGTGCGGCTTATCAGTCCAGATCCAGTCAGACATAGGCACCCTGTCAAGGGTCTCATCCTCGAAACGGCATATAGGCTCGATGAACTTCACGAAATCCTCCTGGCTGTCGGCAAGGGTTGCTGTCCAGAGGACCCAGTCAGTCTTGGTATATGCCATCCTGCTGTCAAGAGGGAGCCCGTACTCATTCTGCTTTGTAAGATAATATGCTATTTCCTTGTCATATACCTCCTTAGGGAAAAGCCCCAGTCCGAGCAGCCTGTCCCACACAAGGTTATATTTCTGGCTCCATGTGCCAGGCCTGTCGAATGTAAGCCTGAAATGGTCACCGTCAGCCGCCATCTTCACCCACTCTGCTGCCATCTCACGTGCCTTTGCAGTATATTTCTCAGCAACATCGTCCTTTCCAAGCATCTTCGCCATACGTCCATAGCATCCTATCGCGACAATAGCCTTTGCAGAAAGGTTCACATTGTGCGCGAAATGTCCAGCAAAGTCATCTGTACAAAGCTGGTTCTCTGGGTCAAGGCCATATTCCACAAGATAGTCTGTCCATGTTGTCAGCACATCCCAATGCTTTGCCGCATATGAGGCATCCTTGTCAAGTACACAGGCTGCCGCAGTGATGATAATCATGTTTCCGGACTCCTCCACAGGCATGTCGCCTCCGTATGTCTGCCCGTTTGCAAGAGGATACGTTCCGACATCATGCGCAGGGAAAGGCTTGGTCCAGCGGCCGCTCTCGCTGTAGTGGTAGATATGGTTCATCATACCCTTTGCAAAATCAGTATTGTAATAAAGGAACATCGGTGCAGAAGGATATGTTATGTCAACTGTTCCGATGGAGCCATTGCTGTTATTTTCCTTTGAGAACCATAGGATGTCGCCGTCCGGAGCCTCTACAAGCTTATGTGCGGCAATGCTCTGGCGATATGCAAGTGCACATAGTTCAGCATACTTCTTTCCTCCTGCCTTTTCTGCATCCTTCATCATCTTTGCATCAAAGGCATAGCATCTGTCTATCAGCTTGCTGTATTCCTTTTCTGCCTTGTGGAGCTGATCTATGATAGAGCTGTTGCCATTGCGGTTCCACCAAGGGCGGAGATTTTCACCGAAATACTGGATTGAATAGATGTCATCGTATGCTACCATCACATGACCTGAGGCCTTCCTTGAAGTGCCAAGGTCACATACCATGGCCATCTTGGCTGAATCATTTGAGCCTTTCAGGCCAAGTGACGAAGAGAAGGTGCCATCCACAAATGCACGTTTAAGAGCATCACCGTCAGCCACTGCCACGACAGCATTAGCCTTAGGGGCAGCCAGATAGAAATATCCCCAGTCAATCCTCAGGTCATCTCCAGCCCTTGAAAGGATATTCTGCTCACGGCTTCCTGACTTCAGCATTACAAGTCTTCCATCCTCGACAGTCTCAGAGCTGCAATCCTGGTAAGGCACATCAAGGGCCCACCTCGGCGAAGCCTCGAAATAGACCTCAACATCATGTGCAGCACCATCATTGGAAGTCACATTGTAAGTGACATAATTGACAGGACGGCTCACCAGGTCAAGGTCCTCAAGGAAAAGAGGGGCAGAGAAAGTGAGGTCAAGGTCAACATTTCCGCAAGTGAAGCCATAGTGGGTCTGTGTAGCCTGCACATTTGCATATTTCTGCACAGCAGTCTGCTCAAGGGAAGTATGCAGTTCCTTCTGTATAAGCAGCCCGAAGTCGAGCAGACCGTTTGCAACAGGGTTCCAGCATGTAGCTGTAATGATGTTCGTTCCTTTATGGAGTGTGCTTACAGCCTCCTGTGGAAGCTTCACAACCGCATTCTTGCTGCAGACCGGGCCTGTACTGTGCACTTCGACACCGTTTACATAGAAAAATGCATCATCGTCATTGCAGAATTCGAGATATACGTTATGTCCTGTAAGATCCTCATCAAGCTCAAATGTCCTCCTGACCCAGATATTCTCTGATGTCCAGTTGGTCCTTGCTGTCGGTTCATTGACTGTGGTTCCGAACGCGCCCTCATCCTCTTTCCACGAAGAGTCATTGTAGTCCAATGACTTCCAGTCACCAGAAGGTTTGTCTACAGTCCATTTCCCTATCCATTTTCCCTGCTGTGAGGTCGGTACTACAGGAAGAAGCTCCACATCCTCGGTTCCCATGAAACGGTAGACTTCACCGTCCACCTTCACCGCACCGATAAAAGGGAAATCCTTTCCTGTCCAATGCTTTACAGAAGAGTCATAAAGGTTGTCAGACATTGACCACGCGCTTGTGTAAGGGTCAATTGTCACGAGAGGATAGGTAGAAGCACGAAGTTCGTTCACCGCAGCCTCATTGCCTGAACCGCAGCAGGAAGAAAAAAGTCCCGCAAGCGGAAGACAGGCCAAAATCAGTTTGCTCTTTTTCATAAATCTATTCTATTATTTAAAGTTTCACAAATATAAAATGTACTATTCACGTTGGCCTTTCCCTACATCCAGACAAATTCCACATGCACACCGTCAGGACTGTTGTCAAAAGACAGCAGATATGTGCTGCTGAGGGCATCCCATGCAGACGCGTCAAATACCTCCGTCCCATTCACCCTGACACTTGACGGGACAGACGGAAGAAGGACCCTTGACACATTCACCGTATTTACCGGACTCTTGGCTACATACGAATATCTGCCCTTGGCAATCACCTCGTCATATTCACGGCTTGCAGATGCAAGCACCTGCGGCCTGGACTTTGACACCCTGTCCACATCAAGGAAAAAGCCCTGCTCTCCAGGCATCACATCCTTGAAGGCATATACAGGCAGTTCAGGGTCGAACAGGTCAATCAGCGTTCCTGTCACACGGTAAGGCCCGGCACTGACACTTTCCTCAAGGACAGATACAAGGTCGTATGCCCCCCTTTCAAGATAGAAGCTGTTCTTTGTCTCCAGCGGCTTTCTGCCATTGGCCTTGCTGTAGAGTGCAGTCACAGCAGACACAAAATTTTCTGCACCGCCTTCTGCAAGGACATATTCCTTAGGGTCATTCCTCAGGATACATACCGTTCCCTTGCCATAGCTATATTCTCCGGAAGGTGATCCGGGGGCGATCCCCATAAGCCCCATAAGATGGTCAGACGGGGCGGCAAAGCTGTTTCCACCTGTATTCCACCATTCCTGCACCCCCTGGAAAGGGTCATCATCACGTCCGCTGAACACAAGCACACCGCCTTTCCTGACCCATGCAGCAAGATATTCATGTGCCTTCGGGTCAAGAGGCTTCATATTTGAATATGACATAAGGAGCACCTTTGTATCAGCCAATGTCTCCCTGTAGCAAAGATTTTCAATATGGGCAGTCTTCACAGGCACACCACGCTTGATGAAAGGAAGTGCCTGTCCATAGAAATTCGACAGCTGAGGGTCATCGTATCCGTCATGTACAGGGAATCTCTGGAACATGAGGGAATTTGCCATCAGGACTGTAATTCCTGTGCTTCCGCTGACCTTGTTGCCGGAAAGGGGCATCTTGTTCAGGGAATTGACCATAACCTGCATCTGCGTAGCATACGGTGCCGGAATGTGCGCCCTCTCCTTGCTGTCTGCGCTGACACGGTAAAGCCCCTCGTATATGCGCTCAGGCCATGGCATTATCTCATAGTCAGCAATGTTTGGGTACAGGAGCTGCGCTGTGAAAGTAGCCTGATAGTTACGTTTGTAGTCATCCCAGTCCTTTGCCCTGTCCTCTATAGGGTCTGTCAGGAAGAACATCTTGCGGCCTGTAGGGGCAGTCATTGACTCCATTGAGCCATATTCAAGATATGCAGTCTCGAACACCCTTTCTGCATATACTCCCTCATAATAGTTTGGCTCACGCGATGTTCCGGTCCATACCTGGGCGATATATCCGTCAACGCAAGGAAGCGACGCAAGGCTTGCCTCCGGGGAGACAATCTGCCACTGCGAATAGTTCACAAGCGAATGCGTAGGGACATAGCACTTTACATCCAGGCCTTTGCTGCGGCCATATTCCTTTGCGTATGTAAACACTTCATTGAGGGCATTATAGTAAAGATGATATTTCAGCTTGTTGGAAAGCCAGGTATTTTCGGGAGATTCGTGCTGGGGACGCCAGTCAAACCCGTAATATTTCTTCCATTCACGCTTGAACGATTCGCTGTAGCCTCCGCGGGCCCAGAATTCCGGTTCCTCCATGAAGATTGCATCAATTCCTGCATCTATGACCCTCTTGACATGCCTTTCCTTCATGTATTCAAGGTAATTGCCGGACGGGACAATGTAAGGGACAAGATGCCCATGCCATATTGTGTCACCTTTTGCGGTGACCTGCCCTTCGTCAAGATGCCATTCCCCGTCCCACTTTCCTGTAAAATAGTCCTGGTATTCACCCCAGGCTATCCCAGTCATGAAATGTGTGACATATCCTTTGTCCTGCCAGGACTTCACCCTGTCCTCAAAGGACATCCTGCGGCGCGGCTTGTCCGACGGGTTGCCCCCTACCCCATATACCATGACGGCATCAGCCCTGTTGTCGATTGTAGGTCTCCACTCCATCGATGACTGGAATGTGGTCTTCACGCTGTCTGTCTTCCTGCCACGTCCAAGGCCGCATGCCGACGAGACAAGCAGGAGAAGAACAGAAAATGCAATTGTCTTTCTCATGTCAGTTATCAGTTAATTAAAATCAATGCTATTTTCCACAAAGGAAAACCATGTTGGTTAAGAATAGGATTATCCCAGGGTTAATATAGGAAAAAAATTGGATTAACCCTTAAAATATTTCTTTTTATATGCAATTTGCGGTTTCAAAAGAAATCCATTAGATTTGCGGAAATATATCCGGGAACAATTTTATGAAAAGATTTATTATTCATACCTATAAGTACCCCCCCCCGATACATTTCAGGTATTTTTCTGATTTTCATTATGCAGCCTCTATGCCTGCTCGGGCAAGGGTTAAAATTCTCAGGGCTGGAATGCCGTATTGACGAAAGGACCTCACTCGAGGTCTTCGGGGACAGGCCAAAGACATTCCAGGACCTTTTCGAGATGGAGTTCATGATATCCACATTCCCCAAGGCAGACTTCGGATACATATTCAGGATAAAGGAAAGCGACTATCCCAACAGGATATGGAACCTGTCGTATGACGGGCGTGGAAAAGGACAGGTGGCCATAAGGATAAACGAGGAAGGACGTTTCAGCCTAATCAAGGCCACATTTCCGCGTGAGGACATGCAGGATATGCACTGGACACACGTCAGGATAGCATTTGACATGCAGAAAGACTCAGTGTACCTTGATATTGCAGGACACAGATACAGTGCTGCGGCAGACAACCTTCCGGACAGGCTGAGGACAGAGATATGTTTCGGCAAAAGCGATCATATAATAGATGTACCTGCATTTGCCATCCGGGACCTTACGATAAGGGACAGGCACAGGAGCCATACGTTCAAGTTTGACGAGGTAAGCGGCCATACGGCACGTGACACAAGGGGAACAGTCAAGGCCAAGGTCGGGAATCCTGTATGGATGACGGAAGAATCAATCCACTGGAAACAGCTTGCCTCAATGAAATTCCAGACAAATGCCGGCGCAGTATATAACCGGCACAGGAAAGAGTTCTACTATTTCAACCGTGACAAGATACTGATTGCAGACATGATGGCCGAATCCATAAGTGAAATTGAATTTGCCAGGCCATGCCCGATGGACCTGGTACTGGCCAGCAGTTTCATAAGCGAGGATGGCTCAACCATGTACACATACGAGCTGCAATATGAGGACCGCGACAGCACAAGATGCTCGATAGCTTCACTGGACCTGGACAGCATGGAATGGACATGCAGAAGCCACTGTCAGCTCAAGTCACCGATGCACCATCACACATCCTTCAGGACAGGCGAAGGATACACGGTCTTCGGTGGATTCGGCGAGATGAAGTACAACGGCAAGTTCTATCAGCTCGGCAGCGACATGCAATGGAAGGAAATATGGGACAACAGCGGCTCCACCCTGTTCCCGCGGTATTTTACATCAGGAGGTATAGATGAGTCCGGAAGATATGTGTACATATTCGGGGGAATGGGCAATGAATCCGGCGAGCAGATAGTAGGACGGCACTACTATTATGACCTGCACAGGATCGACACAAAGACCGGAAAATGCGAAAGGCTCTGGGACCTTGAATGGAAACAGCCGAACATTGTGCCAGTCAGGAACATGACAATAAGTGGAGACTACATGTACACGCTCTGCTACCCTGAGCATATAAGTGACTCACAGCTGCATCTGTACAGGTTTTCCATATCTGACGGCACATTTGAAATGCTGGATGACCCTATCCAGATAACATCAGACAAGATACTGACAAACGCCAACCTGTGGTATGACAATGACCTCAAGAAGCTATATGCCTCCGTACAGGTATTCGATGACGACATAAAGTCTGAGCTCAACCTGTACTCGCTGTCATTTCCTCCTGTTTTCCCCGGCAGGAAAAGTCATTCTTCTGCCTGGTGGATATTGACGCTTGCCGTTGCCCTTGCTGCAGGATGCGCTGCCGGCGGGACAATACTTCTCAGGAGAAAACGGAAGCTGGAGATGCAGGACAGCTGTGAGGCCATATCAGAAAAGAAGTTTTTCAGACAGGGAATCAGAGGAAATTCCATATATCTCTTCGGTGACTTCATGGTATTTGACAAGGAGGGGAAGGACATTACCCTGACATTCACCAAGCAGCAGAGACAGCTGCTATGCCTTCTGCTGAAATACAGCGACAAGGACGGGATATCATCCAAGAAGCTGAGCAATATCCTGTGGCCGGACAAGGATGAAAACAAGGCAAAGAACTCCAGGGGAGTGGCAATAAACAACATGAGGAAGCTCCTTAAGCCGATAGACGGTATAAGCCTTATTTCAAACGATGCCCATTTCAAGCTGGAATACGGGCCAGGATTCTATTGCGACTACCTTGAACTTATGGAACTGCTTTCTGCAGACTCCCCTGACAAGATAAGGATACTGGAAATCATATCCAAGGGAAAATTCATGACATTCATGAACGAGCCTGTATTCGATACTTTCAAGGAAAAAGTGGAGAACAGCATTGCCCCGATACTGCAGAAAGAAATCATAATACGTTACAATTCAAGGGAATACTTAGCTGTAACAGAAATAGCGGAAATGATTTTCAATGTAGATCCGCTCAATGAGCATGCACTTGAATTCCTTATCAGGTCACTCAGGAAACTCAAGAGGAACGATGATGCCCTTGTGCAATATGCGACATTCGCTGCCGAATACCGTAAAGTATACGACAGCGAATACGATGTACCTTTTGAAAAGATAGTATAGCTTCCCTATTTCCTGTCCTTGATTCCTGGGAATGTCAGCATCAGCGCAGGGACACCCGAGGCTGTGTATGCAGACACAGGCTGGCCTGCAGCAAGCCTCTTCTCAAGGAACTTGTTGGTAAGGTTCCTTGAGTCCCTGTTCTGCCAGCCGGTCTCGATGCTTTTCTCGATAAACCCGATATACTGGTCCTGGCCGCAGTCATTGATGAGGATCGGTATATACTGGGCAAGGATTGCATTGTAGATACCCATCTCATCAGTAAGGCTGGACTGGTCGACATTACCCTCTGGCTTGATGACATTGCTGGCAGTACTTTTCTCACGGACAATATAGTCCATTGCAGCACATGCATGGTCAAGGTACTTCCGGTCGCCTGTCTCAAGGTAGAGCATTGCTGCAGCCCCCATGGCAGTCGCCTGGTTGTACACAAGCATAGTCCAGGCAGGGCTGCTGTTTCCATCATGCTTTGAGTCGGCCACGGCACCTGTCGAAGCATTGAAAAGGTTCTCTGAAGCCCATTTGTAGACTTTCTTTGCCTTTTCAAGATACTCTGCCTTGCCGGTTCCATTGTAAAGTTCCATAGCAGCTATGACAGTAGGATAGTTGATGCAGGCCATCTTTCCGATACGCCCGAATTTCCAGTCCCAGTACATGCCGTCGCCATACTGCGGATTGTCGTCACCTCCGAAGGAGCCTTTTGCATCAAGCTCGCTCCAGCCTGTACCGTCAAAGTCCGACGGCTTGCCGTCCCATACCCTCCTGAAGCCTTCTTCCGAAACACGGAGATATTCTTCATCACCGGTAAGCAGCCAGGCCCTTGCAAGGGAGCCTACCCACCACATCATGTCGTCATAGAGGTCCCAATGGCTATAGTCATACCAGTCAAAGGTAAAGGCGGCCTTGAATCCCTCATAGTGCTGTCTCATGAGATCCGAATATTTTTCGTCCCCTGTCAGCCTGCAGGCATTCATTATCATGTCAAACATCATGGCCTGGGTCCAGCCTACTGCAACAGAGCCGGACTTGCCGGTATCCCTTGCATAGACTCCCCTTCCCTGCTCAAACAGGCTGGAATTGAATGCATCAAACGCTGTTATTGCATCATCATAGGAAAAATTCCATGATGTGCGATTCTTGCTGCCGTCCTTGCCGCATGAGCTGCAGCAGGATACGGCCACAAGAATCATCAATATGGACAAACCTTTTTTCATGTTCTTCAGACAGGATTAAGGTATAAGGACCTCGAATGTCTCTGTATAGTTATAGCGGCGTACGTTTGCTGTCTCGTAGTTGATACGCGCTGCAACACGTACATACATCTGGCGTCCGGACGGGATTACACCGTTGGTACGCAGCTCTATAACCTGCCCAAGCTTTGACTCGAATGAAGAACCGCTGTATTCAACATAGCTTGACCACTCATTGTCGTGCGACCTGTATCCGACACTCGGGTTGTAGCCGACATAGAGCTGTATGTCAGTGACATTGGCATACTCATCTTTCCAGTCACCGGTCTTGCTGATTGCTGCCTTAAGGTCATTCCTCGAGATTGCGCGTGAGACACGCACCTTTGCAACAACCTTTCCGTCAGCTACCTGAGGGTAGTCCTCGAATTCAACCTTCAGGAAAGGCTGCACATAGAAGTCAACTTCACAAGGGACTCCCTTCCTGATATTGATATCCTGTGACCCGTCAAGCACAGGAACCCCCTGGGCATCATCCATCACGATAGGGACGAACGGACCGTCAACAGTCACATTGTATCTTCCAGGGAACAGCTTTGTGTTCTGGAATGTCCCGTCAGGCCTGCAGTTGAAGTCCTGCGGTGTCACCTCATTCCCGGCATCCTCCCACTCAAGGTCAAGCAGACGCACGCGGATTCCCTCGCTTCCCTGGTCAGTCAGGACAGGATTGCCGTCCATATCCATGACACGGCCCTTCAAAGTCTCGTCCGGAGCCTCATAGTTGTCCAGCTTGAACAGCGAGCATGATGCCATGGACATGAGTCCTGAAACAGCAATTGTATATAATGCTATCTTTCTCATATTGTCAATACCTTTTTTCTGTTAATATCTGTTAGGCTGCTGATCTATCACAGGGCTCTTTGTAACCTCACTGCCCGGTATGCTGAAATAGTAGTCAACCACATTATAGCTGAACTCCTTGTTGCCGATATTGTCAAAGTGAGTATCAAAGAACCATTTGCCTGAATCAGTTGAATAGAACGGGAAGATACCGCGGAAGCGGAACCTTGTGTCGTTGCTGTAGGCTGACTTGCTGCGTCCGTCGCACCAGAAGCCGTCCCTGTTGGCGTAGTCGATAACCCTCCAGCGTCTAAGGTCCCATTTGGTCTTCTGCTCAAATGCAAGCTCCTTGCGGCGTTCCTTGCGGACAAGGTCACGTGAAACGATGTCACCTGCCAGCTTGCCCTCAAGTACATTCGCACCTGCCCTTTTCTGGATATCCTGGATTGCCTCAGTCGCAACCTGCAGCATGTCATCACCTTCAACAGGACATGCTGCTCCTGCAAGCGAAAGCTCGACAGCAGACTCGGCTGCTGCAAGAAGTACATCAGCATAGCGCATAAGGATGAAAGGCTGGTCAGACATACCCTCTCCGATATTCTCCAGAGTAGCATCCGGATCAAGATATTTACGGAGATGGAGCCCTGTCAATGTTGCTTCCTTATAATTATAGAAAGGACCGTTTGCACCGGCAGAGTTCATCACTTTGCCGTCCGCAAGCTTCACAGTCTCAGGCTGCGCTGGATTTCCTGTCATATACAGTGTCTTGGGAGCCTTGCCGTATGCATCAAGTCCGGTGTATGGATTTGATGCGTTGCTGTATGAATAGGAGCTGAAGAATGGTGAGATGCCATTTGACGAGTTTCCGGTATATACCCCGAGATATACCTCTATGTCAGTGTTCCTGAAACGGTCCCCAGGGAAAATCACATATGCCCTGAGACGAGGCTCCGCATCAGCAAAGAATTCGTATGTACTGTTGAACATCAGGTATTTGCCCTCTCCACAGCTATTGCCGTCAGTAACACGGAGCCTTCCGTCGGCATATCTCCTGCTGAGTCCGCCTGCAAATGTCTCAGGCCAGTCATAAAGCTCAATGAAGTCAAGTGTAGGGCATGTGCCTCCAGAAAGGGGATGATGCCACAGGTAAGGGGAGCTATAGGCATCAAGTCCATGTGCCAGTGTAGGATATTCATATTCCCTTGCGAGCATATTCTCTGAACATGAAAGGTCAGAGAAAAGGTCTACCATATTCTGGTACTTTGCCTCAGGGGTATCGGAAGCTGCCTTGCGCAAGGAGAAGCGTCCGCTCTTGATTACCTCCCTCGCAGCCTTGTAGGCCTCTGCAAAATATTTCTCCGATGCGGTCTTTGATGTAGACGGGTCAAATCCCATTACACGCACTCCGGTCTTGCTTCCGAAACCTGTCAGACCGCCCTGGACTGTCTCATTGTATTTCGCAACGGAACCGGCATAGAGCATTGCTTCTGCCTTGAATGCAAGTGCCACATATCTGTTGGCTGTACCGGCAATTGTCGACTGTGCTGCAAGAAGTTCTGCTGCCATGTCGAAGTCTGAAAGAATCTGGTTCCAGGTCTCCTCCTCTGTTGAACGCGGTATCTCGAACTGAGCAGCATCACCATTGTACTGCGCTTCCTTGAGCGTAAGAGGTACACCGCCATAGCGGCGGGCCATCTGGTAGAATGAATATGCCCTTACGAAATATGCCTGCCCTATATAGTTGTTCACCTCAAGCTCCGCGAAATTGTCCGCGTATGACGGAAGGGTCTCGATAAGGTGATTGGCCTCACGGATAAGCGTGAATGAATTGCCCCACCATGCGTTGTCCTCACCTGTAAATGACGTGCTTATACCGTCACGGTTGATTGCTTCTCCTGTACCTTCGATTCCGAGTGCGCCAAGCCATGAAGAACGGTTGAAGCCCCACTGGGCCATATACTTGAAGTCCTCCCAAGGCATCTGGGCATATAGCCTTGCCAGATAGACCTTGACTCCGGCATTGGTTGTCAGAAGGTCATCATCAGTCCAGATGTTCTTCGGCGTCCTGTCCATATCAATGCAGGACACCACTGACAAAAGGACTATTATTGAATATAGTATTCTGTTTTTCATAATATTCCGGTTTAACATTAGAATGAAAGGTTCAGACCGAGCGTATAGGTCTTGTTAAGAGGATACAGACGTCCGAGATCATCACCTGGATGCTCCGGATCAACGAATTTGACCTTTGTAATTGTCAACGGGTTATAGGCATTGAAGAATATCCTGAGTCCGAAATCCCTCATTCCGTGTGACTTGAACTTAGGCAATGTATATCCTATCTCAATGCTCTTGAGACGCAGGAAAGCCGAGTTTACCCTGTTGAAATCAGAGTTTGCATCAGGATAGTGCCCTGTATATCCATAGTATCCGCTTACCCATTCGAGAGACGGGTCATATATATCATATGAGCCATTGGCCGGATGCCACCTGTCAAGATACTGGTTGAGCACTCCGCCGGCACCGTTCGTATTGCCCCAGATATTGTACAGCGGCTCTTCGTACCGGAATGAGCCAAGCGCACTTCCCTGGAACAGCATACTGAAGTCAAGCGACTTCCAGCTGAGCCTGAAATCAAGGCTGTAGTTAAGCCAAGGAGTCTGGTCGTATGCGTATGGATGCATATCGTTTCCGTTTATCTCTCCATCACCGTTCCAGTCAACATACTTATAGTCACCAGGCAGCACATTGTTGTCCTTGTAGACAGGATACGACCAGATGTCATTCCAGCTTTCGTATCGTCCTGCTCCTTCATATCCGAACTGGACACCCTGGTAGCGGTCCGTAAGGTTGTCATTCCTCCACTGGTCATAGCGGTTTCCGAATTTCCTTATGGAGACATTGTTGACAACTTTCTGCCTTGTAACTGTCGCCATACCCTTGATTTCGTACATGAAGTCACCGACCTTGTTCCTGTGGCTGAGTTCGAGCTCAAGTCCGAAGTGGCAGTCAGAGTTTGCATTCCTCATAGGGGCTGTAGCACCGACCACTGTAGGAAGTTCTGTGCTGCTTGACGCCATCATCCCTGTCCTCAGACGGTAGAAATAGTCAAAAGAGAGGCCGAGCATACCGTTCCATGCCTGGAAGTCAACTCCTACATCGAATGTCTTCATCACAAGCCATGTAATGTCAACATTAGGAAGAGGCTGAGGCTCTACGTTATATACCCACTCGTTCCCGAAATAGTATCCTGGGGCATAGCCAGTGTACCAGCCTTTGTCATTTGTCTCACCGCCTTTGTACCTGTAGCCGGAAACCCACTGGTAGTTGAATCCGCTTGCCGAGTCGTCTCCTGTCATACCGTAGCTGGCACGGAGCTTAAGCTGGTTCACGACTGATGCCGCCGCACTGTTCCTGAAGAAAGGCTCCTCGGAAATTCTCCATCCTACGGACACTGAAGGGAAGAAGCCCCACTGGTGCCCAGGGGCAAATTTGGTAGAGCCATCATAACGGAACTGCCCTTCAATAAGGTAACGGTCATCATAAGAGTAGTTCAGACGCCCGACAAGAGACTGGTAGGCAATGTCGTAAAGGTCACCGAGACCGGTGTTGGTACCGATAAGCTGCCCCTGTCCGTTAAGCGCAGTCAGTGTTGCAGAACCTGTGGCGAGCTCACCGAGGGCATAGTAGTTGTCACCCTTGCGCACCTGTGCCTCATATCCGAACAGGGCACCGACATGATGCTTTTCAGCAAATGTCCTGTCGTAGTTCAGCATAACCTGTCCAAGTGTCTGCTGCTTAGTGTAGTTCTCCTTGCGGAGCCTGTTGGTATGGTCAGGATACTGCTTAGGTATATATTCTCCGGTCAGGGCATCTTTCTGGTAGAGATAGAATTCCTTGCGGAAAATCTCGTTGTTGTCCTGACGGAAATCGTAGCTGAACATTCCCCTTGCGCTAAGTCCCCTGAGAACATCTGCAGCCTCCCCGAAATCGTATGAAAGCGTAGCTGCTGCGTTGAATGTCTTCTTGTTGTATTTCCTGTATCCGGAGACATCGGAAGTCATCATTGCAACAGGGTTGTTCATAAGGTCAAGGCCGTCTGCATTGAACATTGTCTGTGCCTCATCGATATATGCAGGCGCAAGCGGTCCCTGCGCCCAATACTGCTTGATAAGGTCAACAGAACTGAAATAAGGGTTGTTCTGGTCATCGATAAGCCCGGACACATTAAGGTCGAACTTAAGTCCCCTCGCAATCTCCGCAGTGATATTAGCCCTCAGATTATACTTGTTATAGTTCAGGTCACCAGACTTGAAGAAGCTGTCCTGGTAGATATAGCCCATGCTCGTATAGAACTGGATTTTCTCGTTTCCACCGCTTATGCTAAGGTCATGCTGGGTCTGAGGTGCCCATTTGGCAATCATAAGGCTGTTCCAGTCTGCACCGGTAAGTTCACCTGACCTGTATTTTTCCAGGTATTCCTCTGTGAATGCAGGGCTTCCGTTATGCACTACATTCATAGCCTTCTCGTTATAGAGGAGCATGGCATCCACAGGGTCAGCAACTCCAGGGAACGAAGACGGGGTCTGGAATGTAAATGAACCGTTATAGTTCACCTTGGTCTTTCCCTCGCTTCCCTTCTTTGTGGTAACAAGGAGCACACCGTTGCCTCCACGTACACCATAGATGGCAGCTGCAGCATCCTTGAGGATTGAAACATTGTCGATATCCGCAGCATTAAGCCTGTTGAAATCGGCTGTTTCGCGCGGGACACCATCTATAATCACAAGCACGCCACCCATTCCACGGATGTCTATGGATGCGTTATATGAACCAGGCTCGGCACTTTTCTGCCATACACGGAGTCCTGACAGACGCCCTGTGAGCATGTTCATAGGGTTCTCAGACTTTGTCTTGATTATGTCATCGCTGTTTACGGCAGCGACAGCACCTGTAATCGAGCCTTTTTTCTGTGTACCGTATCCTACAACGACACTCTCGTTGAGGAATGTGTTGTCCGGCTCCATCCTTACATTGATGACGGCACGTCCGTTTACAGGTATCTCCACAGTGGTCAGGCCGACTGAAGAAAATTCAAGGACTGCATCCGGTGCAACTTCAATCTGATAGTTTCCGTCAAGGTCTGTAGGTACACCTGTAACATGTCCCTTGACCATGACGCTGGCACCGATAACAGGGAGACCGGTGTCGTCAGTCACAACTCCAGATACCTTCATGGCATTCTGGGCGGATATCAGCACTGGCGCGCACACCATAAGGAGCAGCGCCACAACTATGCTCGAAAAGCACGATCTTGATTTATCGTATTTTCTCATATAATGGTTATTTAGTTAGTTTTCCAATTCATATCGGGCAAGCAGTGCAAACTGGGCCGCATACGCAAACTGGTCACGCCCCCTTACAGTCCTCTTGCTACGGTCATTTGCCCATCCGAGATACAGGCTGTTAGGCATCAGTCCCTCATAGAGATAGTTCTCATACGCATGGTCATAGACCTGCTGGAAGCTGTCAACAGGAAGAGCAGCACCGCTATATGCAGGATATGCATCGATATATCCCCTGAGGAGCACAGAATTGAACCAGCTGTTGTTTCCGCTGAAATCATAGGTATAAAGCCCATTGACAGTGGCATCCGGCTCTGCAAAATACTTGAAGCTCGCATCAGTAAGCGACTGTATATCCATCAGATATGAATTGTCGCCTGTGACCCTGTAAAGGTCTGCTGCACCGGAAAGGATTGCACCGCTGTTATAGGAATACGCCTTTCCTGTAGCATCCTTGAGGTTGGTATGCTTTCGGTACTTCACACCGTCAACTGTCTCGTACACGACTTTTCCGCCAGTGTCATCACCTCCCATCATATCGGCATATACGCCGTCTGCCCTGAGGAGATGCGACTTCTGGTAGTCATATACCTTTTTCGCGTAAGAAAGGAAATACTCAGCCTTGTCCATCTTTTCAATCTTCCTTGTCTTCCTGTCAGAAGGGTCGATAAAGTAGCGGTCTGCCTTTTCTCCTTTACCTTTATATATGTCTGAAAGCCAGACAAGAGGGCTTATGAAAGGTCCGTTGCTGCATGAATGTTTGGTTACATATCCAGGGCCCCATGTGATTCCGCCATACTCCTTGCCGTCCCCGTCTATGTGGCAGTCAAAGCCATCGATAACATATTCCGCAAGGTATTCTGCCTTTTCAAGATAGCTCCTGTCGCCTGTAGCATGGTAGACTTCGATGAAGTCCCTTATAATCCACATCTGGTCATCATACACATTCAGGATTCCCGACACATTGTTGGTACCAGGGGCTGATGCCCTCGGAACGCCATATACAGTCCAGTTCCTGCTGTTCTTGGTGTAGGATGTAAGCGAATATGTCCCTTCATAGAATGCCATTCCCTGATACAGACGGTCAAGAAGAGTCCTGTACCTGGAGAAATGCATGTCATACAGTTCTGTATTTCCGGCCTCCTTCTGCAGGTGAAGCGCATACAGGATATTGGCAACGGCCTCAAAGGCACTTGAATACTCCCATATATTCTCATATCCTCTGTCTGTCACCTGTGCAGTATAAGGATTATAGTATTTGAACATGCCAAGTTCGGAACTGATATATACGGAAGCGGCGGCATCTGTGATTGCCATGGCCCTTTCTATATTCCGCGCAGCGCGGTCTGTCTGGTCCTTGCCGTTTCCCTCCGGCTCCGGTGTACGCTCACACGAGACAGCACATATACTGAATGCAGACAGAAATGCAATGAAAAGCAATATCTTTTTCATCAGCTGTTTATTAACAAAATAAGGAAAATAAAACCAAAGGCGGCCTGAAAGCACTCTTGCTTTGGAGCCGCCTTAATGATGTTTGCCTACTTCAAGGTTATGCTATGGAAACAGATCTTGTTCTCATCACCGTTTTCCTCACCCTTGAAGACACCGATAGTGACAATGACATTCTTTCCATTGTACTTGGAAAGGTCATATACGAAGTCTGCATATTTCCCGACCTCGCTCTCCGTAGGCTCACCCTGGTTGTTCTTGAATTTCCAGCATCCGTCTCCAGCCTCTATGCACTCAACAGCGGTATTTGACTTGGGTGCAAGATGCTCAACCTGGCAATCCTCTGTGATTGCAGTAACCTTGAATACAGTGAAGTTATCACCGAAGTTACGGATCTTGAATGTAAGTTCATTGCTTCCGGCCGCAACAGGAAGCTTGGTGTAGAAGTAGGCCTCCGGAGTCTTTGTATCAACAACATAGCTGTTTCCACCGCGGGTTTTCATCACAAATCCCTGCCCTGCAAACGGCTCTGTGTCCTTTGATACCACTGTGAAGCACCATGAGTATCCGATATGGCTGTTGGTTCTCCATGACTGGTACCTGTCCTGGTTGCTGTCGCCGGAAAGGGTAAGTCCGGAGAATTCCTTTGCAGTCTGAGGCATTGTAGAGCGTACAATCTCCTCTGTCATGTGCCAGCCTTCAAGACCTGCCACATCTGTACCTTTGATCCAGTCCCAGTCATGCATTTCCTCATGGGTGAAGTTGATACGCCTGATTGCCAGGTGCTTTCCCTGGTCACTCTGCTCAGCCCTATATATGCCGAGTGCAAGCACAACCTCCTTCCCTACAAAGTCAGAAAGGTCGAAATGATAGTCCTCATAGCTCTCCGATGCAGTCTTGTAGGTAGTTCCGACAGTCACGGCATTCGGCTCAGCCGCATTGAGGTCAACGGCAACCACTCCAAATACAGTCTCTCCATCCCTGCCTCCGAAAGTCCTTGCACGTACAGTCATGATCTTGTTGTCAGCGGTAATCATCTTGCTTCCCCAGACGTATGACTCAAGCCTGTTAGGGTCTGCTGGCTTTGAAGCGTCCCCTGAAATCTCAATGCAGGTTCCCTCTCCATGCTCCGACCAGTCGCCATAGAAGTTGAGTGAACCCATGAAGCATGTCGACCAGTCCCAACGTGGATACTGCTCTCCATTTCCGCCACCACGGTATTCATTGTAGAACCATTTGTCTGCCTTCTGGAGTTCATTGAGTGTAAGGCCTGGAAGAAGCTGTGTCTTTGTAAGGACAACATCCTCAACAACTGCCACCTTGTCATCATTGTTGAACATATCTTCTGAAACAGAGACTGACGACTCAATGAAGCCCTCTGCCGACACCGTGACTGTATAGTTCGCAATTGTAAGGTTCTCAATAAGATACTTACCATCAGCATCGGTAGTTGCTGTGGTCTCTTCAGCATTGTTGAGTCTGACAGTTGCATTTGCGAAAGGAGCGTTGTTGTTGGTTCCATCGAGGACAACTCCCTTAATCTTTGCATTTGCAAAGTTGAGTGTTGCATTCGCGGTTGCATTTCCGTCCGCATCAAAACGGCTTGCAGGGACAGTTACATTCGCTGTCTGGTAACCAGGCTTTGTAAACGTGACGATTACAGATGCTGCAGGTACATTCTTCAATTCATATCTGCCCTCGGAATCAGTAAGCGCAGAACCTTCTACATTCTTTGCAGTAACAGTTACACCTTCTACAGGATTTCCCATAGAATCCTTTACAACACCTGAGACAGTGCCTCCAGCAGATCCGCCTTCCGGAGTCTTCTCACAGGATGCGTTTAACAGTACCATGGAAACCATGGCAACGATGAGCATAAATGCCCTGAAAAATGATTTGATCTTCATAATAAAACTTTTAGTGTTATGTTCAGATTAACAGGACACATACGGGACTGACAAGCCTTTGCACCATACCGTGATGTCCATGGTGCAAAAGAAACAGAGGTGGATAAAAAAATGGGTTAAGTACGGGTTAAAATAAAAAAAATATCAATTTTTATTTTTTAACCCTTTATAGAGCGGTCCCAGAGGCCGTAACATGTATCTTTCAGATATTCTTCAATGGTGTACTGACGTTGTTTTCCACTGCCGGGACAGAGAAATCAATCTATTTTTGAGACTGTATCATGCTGAATTCACACCCGCAGTAAAGCTGGTTGTAGAAGCCATACTCCTTTATGATTGCATTACGCCTTTCCTGCAGCCCGCCCCTGCGCCAGTTACGGTCCCACCAGACGACTCCTTCATGGCGGGCCGTGGCCCAGCGGCCGGCCTCATTTATCTGCTCGAGGCTTTTCCACCTTGATGAGGCAAGCGTGGTAGCGATAACCCTGATGCCATGTTCCGAAGCATATCCTGCCGTCCTGTCAAGGCGGAGCATGAAGCATCTCAGGCAACGGCCTCCCCTCTCCGGCTCACCCTCCAGGCCCTTTATTGCCTCCAGCCAGTTTTCATGGTCATAGTCGGCATCAACAATCTGCAGCCCGAGCGACTGCGCATATCTCGTGCATTCGTTCTTGCGTATTTCATATTCCTCAATGGGATAGATATTCGGATTGCAGTAATATATTATAGGGGTGATGCCGTTTTTCATCAGATGCTCTATGATTGCTGAACTGCAAGGTGCACAGCAGGTGTGCAGAAGAACCTCCTTCTCCCCATCCGGGGGCATTTCTGTCGCCTGCCCTGATGTTTTTTTACGGCCACGCCCCAGCGGTCCGCCTTCCACTGTACCTAATACTGTACTCACACAGCTGCCGTTCTGTGTATTTTCCATTTTGTCAGCCATATTTTCTGATGCACCAAACATATTATCTGATTTTCAAACATGACGACCTGATTTCAGCTACATATTTCTGATCAGCCAGCCATATAACATGCCCGATTATCTGCATTTACATACTAGTATATCAGATATTTCGTTCAAATTTTACACAAATTTAAGGATTCATTTCCAATTACCTACAGTTAACCGATAACCATGACGGAATAAATCCGGACAAGATCAACAGTCATCAGCCTATCAGCAAGTTGTTTAGCGAATCAGCCACCCATTCACAGGAATTATCATTCACTGTCCCTGAAGCATAACTGAAAATCAGGCTATCTATCCGGGCTGTCGTTACATAAAGCATAACTCTCCTGTGTTCTGGCAGATGCAGGTACTCTGTGTTCTGGCAGATGCGCGTGCCCTGTCTTCTGTGGATGATGCAAACACTCTGTCTTCTGGATAATGTTAGCACTCTGTCTTCCGGATGATGCAAACACTCTGCCTTCTGGATGATGCTAGCACTCTGCCTTCTGAATGATGCAAACACTCTGCCTTCTGGATGATGCGCGCCCTGTGTTCTCGCCGGGATTATCCACAGATAGTCAGTCACATAGCGGGAAACCTGTCACAGGCAACGGCAGAGCCATATAAGTGCAAAATGCAATTCCTTGATTAGCTGTCAATTACGCAAAGACAGGTATCCTTAATGGAGCACCCATATTTATATAAATCACTGAATGTATGGCATTTACATTTTGCACAACCATTATCTGCCATAATTTCGTAATCTCATCCAGCTGCCATGACTATGCATCTCAATGCAGGGGCAACACTATTGTTGAGCTACACGTGTTCACTTGCCGGGAAGGGCAGAAAATCAAGTTGTAGAACGTTACAAAAATATATAACTTTGTCAACTGTTTAGCTCTGAAAGAATAAGAGGCTGTTTACACATATTTATAAGGACGATTCTGATTCTGCAATATGGGAATAATTCCGGAAAAGTATCTTAAGGAGTGGGCACGACTGCTGAAAGCCGGCAGCAGGGCAATGAAACAGTACAGCACAATCAACAATTTGCAATGTCAAGATAGAAATGCAACACAGATGTTGCAATTGCCACATCTGTGTTGCCTCCAGGGAGAGTATCCAATAAGCAACTGCCCCGTGAGAAAAGATACGCAATCTATCTGGGAATCCAATCAGGCATCAGCCGAAGTGCCATTTGTAGAGTCTGCAATTCAAGCAGGAGTATGAAAAAACAGACAAATTTATATAACTTTGCCAGCCGTTCAGCCCATAAAGTTTAAGGAGCTGTTTTTAAACATATTTAAAAGACGATTCTGATTCTGCAATATGGCAATAATTCCAGACAAATACCTCCGGGAATGGACAAGGATACTCAAGGGAGGAAGAGAAGATTCGCTCTACAGCAGGCAAGGCAAGCCGATGAACGGCTACCTTGCCCTCAGTCCACTCATTGTATTCCTGCTTGTCTACCTTGTCTCTTCAATCCTTGCAAAAGATTTCTACAGTGTTCCTATAGCAAGCGCGTTCCTGATTGCATCTTGCTATGCCCTGGGTATCACCAGGGGAGGTATCGAGCAGAAAATCGCAATATTCTCCGAAGGGGCAGGCAACAAGAATGTGCTGCTGATGATCTGGATATTTGTACTGGCCGGGGCATTTGCCAGTACAGCCAAGGACATCGGGGCAATAGACGCGACTGTAAACCTCACATTGGGAATCCTCCCCGGCAAGCTGCTGTATGCAGGGATATTCATAGCGTCATGCTTCATTTCAATGTCTATCGGCACCAGCGTCGGTACTATTGTAGCACTGGTCCCTGTAGCGACCGGACTTGCAGCCCAGACCGGGACCTCTCCGGCATTCATGGCGGCAATTGTGGCAGGCGGAGCATTTTTCGGTGACAACCTGTCGTTCATTTCAGACACGACAATTGCGGCCACAAAGACACAGGGCTGCAGCATGCGGGACAAATTCAGGGCAAATATATTCCTGGCAGCCCCGGCTGCAGCCATCGTGACAGCCATATATGTTTTCCAAGGCTCCGGAGCGGATGCAGCTACAGCTGCTGCACCCATTGAGTGGACAAGGCTGATTCCATATCTGCTGGTCATAATCATGGCACTGTCAGGAATCAACGTAATAGCTGTGCTCGCAATCGGAATCGGAGTAAATGCAATCATCGGGTTCTGCTCCGGGATGCTGACATGGAGCAGCTGGCTAAGTTCCATAGGCAACGGGATTGGAGGAATGGGAGAGCTGATAATAGTCACCATGCTGGCTGGAGGAATGCTTGAACTGATCCGGAGCAATGGCGGCATAGACTTTATCATCAGAATGCTTACACACAGGATAACAGGAAAGAGAGGCGCAGAATTCAGCATTGCGGCATTGGTCGGCCTGGCAAATCTCTGCACTGCCAACAACACAATTGCAATCATTACTACAGGAAGCATAGCAAAGGACATAACAAGGAAATTCAGGCTGGATCCGCGCAAGACAGCCAGTATCCTTGATACATTTTCCTGCCTGGTGCAGGGCATACTCCCATACGGAGCACAGCTGCTGATGGCATCAGGACTCGCAGCGGTCTCCACAGTGGAAATAATCAGATACCTCTACTATCCCTTTGCCCTCGGCACCATAGCCATACTCGCAATAATTTTCCGCTTTCCCCGGAAATATTCATGATTGCATAGTGCATTTGTTATTGCCCCAAAACCTGTTACGGTTCAGTCCGAGAATCCATCATTGTCTCATGCCATTTCCAATTCTGTAGACATATTAAGAACTACATACTACGGCAAAATACTGACATTCAACAACTTTAAACGACTGCATTCACAAGGGAAGCTTTTTATACCGTTGGAAGCTCCGCCAATTAAGATAACGCTGTCATTCACCAAGCGACTAACGGCAAGTGTGCCAAATGGAAGGGATTTTGCGTTGTTTAGTACATCACATATTGCGAAAATATTATCATTCAAGGCATTACAAAACAACGCTGTGCCAAACGGAAACTTTTCTGACAAACGGAAACTTTTTAATGCTGTTTGGCACGCTAAACATTGCGAAAGCACTGTCATTCAAGATATTACAAAACAGCAGCGTGCCAAACGGAAAGAATTTTGTGCTGTTGGGCACAGGGACATTTTGCAAAACGTTAGACATCAATGCATTGCAAAAGAAGCGCGTGTCAAACAGAAACTTTTCATTGCCGTTGGACACGCTACACTTTGCAAAAATACTGTCATTCAAGATATTACGAAATAACGCTGTGCCAAACGGAAAGGATTTTGCGCTGTTGGGCACAGGGACATTTTGCAAAACATTAGACATCAATGCATCGCAAAAGAAGCGCGTGCCAAACAGAAACTTTTTAATGCTGTTGGGCACGCTAAACATTGCGAAAACGCTGTTATTCAAAATATTACGAAACAACGCTGTGCCAAACGGAAAGGATTTTGTGCTGTTGGGCACAGGAACATTTAGCAAAGCATTAGACATCAAGGCATTACAAAACAACGCTGTGCCAAACGGGAATGATTTTGCGCTGTTTGGCACAGAAATATTCGACAAGACATTAAGAATCAACATGTTGCAAAAGAGCAGCGTGACAAACAGAAACTTTTTATGTCGTTGGGCACGCCATACATTGTGAAAACACTGTCATTCAAAATATTACGAAGCAGCAACGTGCCAAACGAAAGGGATTTTGCGCCCTTGGACACAGGGACATTCGACAAAACATTAAGAGTCAATGCATTGCAAAAGAAGCGCGTGTCAAACAGAAACTTTTTATTGCCGTTGGGCACGCGACCAATTGCAAAAGCCCTGTCGTTCAGAACATTATAAAACCAAGCTGTGCCAAACGGAAGATATTGTGCATCGTTGGAGCAGGTGCATTCAACAACTATTAAGAATCAATCATAATCCAAGAATCCTCCGAACGGTATTACGGTCAATTCCCAACAGTCGTGCTATCTGTGGAACTCCAGAAGAAAAACGCCGGTAAAGATATCCTGCCATCCTACATTTTTCCTTTATATCCAATTGCGACAAAGAATCCTTGTTAAACCATTCAAGAACTAATCCATTGACTTTCGGTATTAGCTCAGAGTCATTATAAGCAATACTACTGCCTATTACAAGTTCATATTCCATCTGGGCAGAGTCCACTTTTGACACCTTGTTCCAGAAGAACTCCTGAGAAGCATTGAAAATTCCTTCTACGAATTTGCGATTTACAAAAGATGATGGCATAACATGATACTCTCCGTCAACAAGCAAATTGCTTCCGGAAATATCATGGTGAGTATGAAGACACTGTCTTATTTCCCTGATTCTCATGGACGCAACACTTGTATAGAAATGAAGAGGCAATTCCTTGAAATAACAACCGACACTTGACCATCTATACTGCCCAGCGTCCTTCACCAGCCTGCTGTCAACAGGATTCCTCAATATATATGCGACACAATTTCTCATATACATCAAATCACTGATTTCTTTCAATGAGACATCCGTTTTCTTTAAAATCCTGGCAATTGAATATTTTTTGGAGAAATATCTGGAATACTCCTTTTTAAATTCATTAATAAAGTTCATCATGCAACTTCTTTCAACTGCAGTCGCCATGAAATGCACATGGTTGGCCATAAGACAATACGCGACAATATGTATATTAGACATATACGCACATATTGCTGAAAGCCGCGTTGCACAATGGAAATCCTCATCATCACGAAACAGTATACAGTCTTCCAGACCTTTGGTACACAAATGATATACATGAAGTTCTTCTTCGTTGTGACCAGAATCGGCCAATTGCTCTCCCCTCATATCTAAATAATTTTAATTCGTTGGCAAAATAGGAATAGTTATCCGTTTTATCAAATTAAAACAGAAGATTTTGCATAATATTTTCTTTAGCATGCTCCAAACAGAAACTTTTTAATGCCGTTGGGCACGCTACACATTGCGAAAATACTGTCATTCAAGATATTACAAAACAGCAGCGTGACAAACGGAAAGAATTTTGTGCTGTTGGGCACAGGGATATTTGGCAAGACACTATGAATCAATATATTGCAAAAGAGAAGTGTGACAAACGGAAACTTTTCATTGCCGTTGGGCACAGAAATATTCAGCAAAACATTAAGAATCAACATGTTGCAAAAGGCAAGGTGCCAAACAGAAACTTTTTATTGCCGTTGGGCACGCCATACATTGCGAAAACACTATCATTCAAAATATTACGAAACGGCAGCGTGACAAACGGGAAGGATTTTGCGCTGTTGGGCACAGAGACATTTTGCAAAACGTTAGACACCAATGCTTTGCAAAAGAGGCGCGTGCCAAACAGAAACTTTTTAATGCTGTTGGGCACAGGGATATTCGACAAGACATTAAGAATCAATGCATTGCAAAAAAGAAGCGTGACAAACGGGAAGGATTTTGCGCTGTTGGGCAAAAGGAGATTTGGCAAAGCATTACACAGTAAAGAGCTATTCCAGACAGCAGGTTCTGACGCTACCGGGAACGTTATCGAAAATACACCATTATCAGTTAATTGTCCTGTCTGGGATTCCTTGACAGGACAGGTGCTATAGAGGCTATGGCGTTCTTTCCTGACAGGTGTACTGGCCAGAAGCATCACAAAGAACTAACAGACAAGCGTCTGCAGCTGGTATAAGCACAAATCAACAAAACGCATGTATACTCCCGGCATGCAGAAAATCATACCGTCTAAACCATTGAAAGCTAAGCGGGCACATAAGCTATAGCCCCATAAGCATGGAAAGGCGGAAAGTGATGAATGCTGCAATCCAGGCGAGAAGTATTGTGTAGACAGCTGTCAGTATCGCCCATTTCCAGCCACCGGCCTCATTCTTTATTGCAATGAATGTTGCGATGCAAGGGAAATACAGAAGAATAAACACCATATATGCAAGCCCTGCTGCAGGTGAGACGGCCCTGACAAGTGCTCGCTGCAAGGATGTAGTGGCAGATTGTCCTGACTCAATGCCAGAAGCAGAATCAGCTTCCGGAACCATAGCAAAATCATGACTTGAGTCCGGAACAGCATTTAAGACAGCGGCATCAGTGAAAGCAGCATCAGTGAAAGCAGCATCAGAAAAAGCAGGAGCAGAATCCGCAGTGACTGCAGGACGCTGTTCATCATGCCCAGAATACATCACTCCCAATGTACTGACAACCAGTTCCTTTGCACCGACTCCAGCAACAATGCCGACTCCCATGCGCCAGTCAAAACCCAGAGGCTCCAGGACAGGCTCCATAGCTTTGCCGACATATCCTATATATGAATGTTCCTGCTGTTCTTCCACTGTATTGTAGCTATTGTGGTTAGGGAAATACCCCAAAGCCCATATCGCAACAGAGCAGACCAATATGATTCCTGACATCTTCTGGAGATATTGGCGTCCCTTTTCCCAGGTATGCCTGAACACCGATTTGGCGGTAGGCACACGATAAGGCGGCAGCTCCATCACAAAAGGCAGGTCATCATCCTTGACAAAACGGCTCAGCACCTTTGCAGCCAAAATTGCAAGCACAATTCCAAGTGCATATAGCCCAAGCAGGACAATTCCGGCACTGCCCGGAAAGAACGCCCCTGCTATTAAGATATAGACAGGTAGCCTTCCGGCACATGACATAAGAGGAATTATCAGTATTGTAATAAGACGACTCTTCCTGCTTTCTATCATCCTGGTAGCCATTATGGCAGGTACATTGCACCCGAATCCCATTACCATAGGGATGAACGACTTTCCATGAAGTCCCATCCTGTGCATAAGGCGGTCCATTATGAAAGCAGCCCTTGCCATATATCCGGAATCCTCCAGAAGCGATATGAACAGGTAGAGCAGGAGAATATTCGGCAGGAAGACCAGCACACTGCCTACTCCACCAATAACTCCATCCACTATCATATCTTTCCACCATCCTGGAGCCATATATACAGATACAAAATCACCTACCATTTCAACCAGCCACTCAATCCACGGCATCGGATAGTCACCAAGATAGAATGTACACTGAAACACAAGGTACAGCATGAAAAAGAATATCGGGAAGGCTGCCCACTTGTTAGTGACAACTGTATCAATCCTGTCCGTAAGGCTTCTTTTCCATCCATGTCTTTTTACAGCAGGCTTCCATGTTTCCTTCAAGGCTCCCTGTACAAAGGCATATTTTGCATCAACAATGGCCGACTCTGTAGAGCTCCCGAGCATTGATTCGATACGTTTCTGTTCCTCAAACCTGGCCGCTATTATTTCATCCCTGTTAGGCAAAGCCTCTACAACCTCACCTATTCCAGAATCATTCTCCAGATATTTAATGGCAAGATATCGCGTTGACCATTTGTATCTTATATCAGGGTTTTTCTGAATCAGCAACTTTATCCGGTCAATGCTTTCCTCCATATCCTGCCCATGATTGATATGGATATGGCGTCCAAGTTGCGGGTCATTGTTCTCATATACCTTTATGACAGTGTCAAACAACTCATGTATTCCCTTGCCGCTACGGCTGATTGTCGGTATTACCGACATGCCAAGAAGGTGTCCCAAAGTCCTGATATCCAACTCATCGCCACGTTCCATCAATTCATCATACATGTTGAGTGCCATCACAACACGCAGATTCATGTCTATAAGCTGTGTTGTCAGATACAGGTTCCTCTCCATATTTGAGGCATCAACTACATTCACGACAACATCCGGACTTTCCTCTATCAGGTTTTTTCTGACATAAATCTCCTCTGGACTATATGCAGACAAGGAATACGTACCAGGCAGATCCACAAGTATAAACGTGTAGCCTCCATGCTCAAAACGCCCTTCCTTCGCATCCACTGTGACTCCACTATAGTTTCCGACATGTTCATGGCTTCCGGAAGCAATATTGAACAGTGAGGTCTTGCCACAATTAGGGTTCCCGACAAGGGCAACACGTATTATGCGTCTCATCTCCTCAGCCATGGACTTCATCTTGCCCTCAACCAGCATCTCGTCATTGCAGCAATCCACCTCAATGGCAAGCCTATGCTCTCCATTGTCCATAAAGGCTGTCTTAGCCTCATTTTCGCTGATAACCTCTATCTTTGCCGCCTCTTCACGCCGAAGTGATATCTTATAGCCTATAATTTCATATTCAATAGGATCCTTTAGCGGAGCATTCAGCACAACTGTCACAACCTTGCCCTTGACAAATCCCATCTCCAGTATCCTCTTGCGGAAACTCCCATGGCCGTTGACCTTTACAACTACCGCCCTTTCACCTGTATTTAATTCAGAAAGCCTCATAATTACACCTCAATTTGGAAAATTGTCTGCAGACAGCCCCAATAAGGCTACCGCAACAATTTGCAGGTGCAAAGATAGTCAAATTCAGAATCAGCCAATATGGCAAATAATTATGATTTGGGCTATGGGACATCCCTATTTATTACGATTAGACGTCAATCCCTCCGATGAATACCAGATGACAGGACAAGGAGCTACACAGCATTACAATACAGGACACATGAATATATTCCGGCCATATACTATTTCAGACGGTATTCCGTAATGTTCTTGATGCCCACAAGGCCAAAATATGACTCCACAATATCCCCGCAGAGCAGAACCTGCCGTCCAAGCATTGATGGATTGCTGACAAGGTTGAGCGCATCTCGCACATCACCTGCAGAAAGCTGTACTGAAATACAGGAACTTTTGTCAATGACAGAAGACTTCGCTGCAATTGCAATATTCGTGTTGCTCTTGAATGGCGCAGTAAACGAGATTCCTGTAGCAGAAGAAGTAAGGTCACCTCCTACAATATATCCGCTTACCCATGCCTTCGTTTTCCCTGCACATGCACGTGCCTGTGCCACACTCATTGCATTCTCTGGAGAGCTTCCCTTGTCCGAAGCACCACCTATCACATAGTCCTCCGTACTCCATATCCTGGATGTATCAAGCTGAACAGTAATCCCGCCTCCTGATTGCTGCTGCTTGCTGACTCCGACATTCAGGACCAGTACCTCCTGGGCTGCAAGCCCCCTTGTCATCAGCACTTCATCCTTCCCGTTATTTGTAAGTACAAGTGAAATATTTCCAGGAAGGAAATATGCGACACGCTTCTCTGAATAAGCATAGACAAGACTGCCCCCAGATGATTTAAGCAGAAGCGCACCGGCAGGATACTCTGTCAGAAAGTCCTTGTCTACATTCAGCTTTACTCCAGAATTTACCTGACGGCAGTTCAGAGTCACATTCACCTCACCTCCTGACGGCACCACAACACATTGGTCATCACCATATTGCGGGCAGGCAAACTGCGGTCTGGAAAATTCACATGAACGTATTTTCACATTGCAGCTGCCGGCCGGAACGGTAACCGTCTCCGGAGAATTCCCGTACAGACCCGAGTAGACAACAGAGCCGTCCGGCCCGAATATCTCCAGGATAAAATCGTTGGTATCAGGTACTTCCGCAGATGATGCCTTTGACATCACAGAAAGTATCCCGTCATCAATGTGGAGCACAATGCTGCCCTCACCTTCTTTTCCATGCCTTGAACATGAAACCAATGCAACCAGACAGATTGCCATGGCAGAAACCGCCATACAGAATCCCCTGAAAGGATTTTTACCGCTTTTCATATCTTTCTCCTCTAATTCCGCGACCACAGCAGCAAGAAGACCAGGCAAAGATATGGATTTTTTCCTTGCCTGGCCATACTTATCAAAAAAAATATTTCTTTTTTACTTAGAAATCAGTCCTCGACCTTCCTAAGCTTCGCATAATTGAGAAGAAGAATCTTCTCCCCGTAGTCATCGAACCTTATCTTTGCCTTCATTCCCGAGCTGTCACCAGTTATCTCAATCAGGTCACCGAATCCGAAACGGTTGTGCTCCACCCTCATGCCAGCCTTGAGCTCAAGCACAGGTGTCGGGATGAACGAAGTGTCAGGCACCCTTGCAGGTGCTGCAGGATTAGGGCGGCGTATAGGTGTCACTCCTGACTTAGGAGCGGCAGTCCTGGAGACAGCAGAGCGTTCTATCTTGACTGCACCGGAGCGTCCGTAGCTGTATCCGCTTTCCGGATTTCCGCCACGCTGTCCACCATATTGACTCCCCCTCTGTCCTCCATATTGGCTTCCTCCATATTTGTTTCCATATTTCCCGGTGCCTCCGCATCCGCCAGAATTTCCATAGGCACCCCTTGACTGTCCATGCCCACCGGCGCGTGCAGAGCCATACGGCCTTGACCCGAAGCCTCCTGAATATCCGGCATTGTCATCCTCGTCATTTGCAGACAATGGATTATCAACATATTGGCTGTCAATCTCCCGGACAAAACGGCTCGGAGCATTGGACTCATGCTTTCCATTGCGCATTCGCGTAGTCGCAAGGCACAGGCTTACAGCCTTCTTCGCCCTCGTCACTGCCACATAGAAAAGCCTCCTTTCCTCCTCAATCTCACTCTCTGAAGCCATCATTCCGCCGGACGGAAAGATATTCTCCTCCATTCCCGCCACATATATATAAGGATATTCAAGGCCCTTTGATGAATGTACTGTCATCATGGATATCTTGTTGTTGACATCATCCCCCTCCTCTACATCCACAGCACTCAGCAGCGACACATTCTCCAGATAGTCGGAAAGGGTCACGACAGGGAAATCCCCCTCTGCAAGCTCCGCCCCCTCTGCAAGGGAGCCGTCAGCCTGCATATCCTCGAAATACTCATTGTGACGTTCCTCTACAAATGTCTTGACACCGTTCATGAGTTCCTCTATGTTGGCCGCACGGGACTGGCTCTCTATGGAAGAGTCACTCTTGAACGACATATATAGCCCGGAATCGGCCGCAAGGCCGGTAGCTATCCGGTGCGCATCCTCGCTGTCAATCTTTGCAGCATATCCGGCCATCATCTGGGCAAAAAGCCTGATCTTCCCTATGGCAGCCTGCTTAAGTCCATATCTTTCAAGGTCATCAAGGAATGCCGCCCTCATCAGCGAACATCCTTTTTCCGTAGCAGCAGCAAGAAGTGCGGCCATGGAAGTGTCCCCGATTCCCCTGGCAGGCTTGTTGACAACCCTCTTGAAAGACTCGTCGTCATTAGGGTTCACCGCCAATTTGAAATAGGCCATCATGTCCTTCACCTCCATCCTCTCATAGAATGAATTTCCGGAATATATCATATACGGAAGATTTCTCCTGCGCAATGCCTCCTCCAGGGCACGGGACTGGGAATTGGTCCTGTACAATATTGCAAAATCCTGGTACTGCGCATGCTCCGACTGGACTCTTGCAATAATCCCGGAGGCAATGAGAAGGGCCTCCTCCTGCTCTGTATATGCCTGGATTATCTTTATCTTCTCGCCGACATCACCTGCAGAGAAACATTTCTTCGGGATACGCGCACTGTTCCTGGCTATGACTGAGTTTGCCGCATCCACAATCGTCTGCGTCGAGCGGTAATTCTGCTCAAGCCTGAAAGTACGGTTGTCAGGATAGTCTTTCTGGAAATTCAGGATATTCTCAATCTTGGCTCCGCGGAATGCATATATTGACTGGGAATCATCACCCACGACACAGATGTTCCTGTGGAAAGAGGCGAGCTTCTTCAATATGAGGTACTGCGAATAGTTCGTATCCTGGTACTCGTCCACCATGATATGGTGGAACCTGCCGGCAATGGACTCCAGGGCAGCAGGATTGTCACGCAGCAGGATATTCATGTTCAGCAGAATGTCATCGAAGTCCATGACACCGGCCTGGCGGCATTTGGCGTCATACAGGCGGTATATCTCGTATATCTTTGGTTTCTTGGCCGCTGCATCATTCTGGATTGCAGTGGAATTGCGGGCATACGATTCCGCAGTGACAAGGTTGTTCTTCGCCATGGATATCCGGCTCAGGACATCCTTGGGCTTATACACCTTCTCATCAAGCTGCAGTTCCTTGAGACATGTCTTTATGGCACTCTGGGAATCACCTGTATCATATATGGTAAATGCCTGTGGATAGCCAAGGCTTTCCGAATACTCCCTCAGGAACCTTATGAACACCGAGTGGAAAGTGCCCATCCATAGCCTGCGGGCCTTCCTTTCACCTACCATCATGGCAATCCTCTCCTTCATCTCGCTTGCAGCCTTCTTTGTGAAGGTAAGCGAAAGGATTCCGGATGGATCTCCCCCCTGCTCAAGGATATATGCAATCCTGCTGGTCAATACCCTCGTCTTTCCTGAACCCGCCCCGGCAACAATAAGCACCGGTCCGTCTACACAGCTGACAGCCTGCTTCTGCTCACTGTTCAGCCCCTCTAAAATCGCACTTGCATTGTTTTCCATAACGGCTGCGAAAATACGAAAAAAATCACTATCTTCGCGGCGGTTTTTCGAAAATACTAAAAACGGTTTTTATAATGTCAGACAACATTAATTTGAGACAGGGGCTGAACATTCCTATTTCAGGAGCTGCAGCCCAGAAGACAAGCAAGAATGTTGCGAGCACCGTCATTGCCATCAAACCAACTGATTTCAAAGGTCTTATGCCAAGACTTCTGGTCAGGGAGGGAGATGCTGTACAGGCAGGCTCACCTGTTCTTGCTGACAAGGTTTCTCCGGAGATTCTCTTCACTTCACCTGTAAGCGGAACTGTAGCAGAGGTGGTAAGGGGAGAAAAGAGGAAGCTGCTTGAGGTCCGCATCAAAGCCGATGATACGCAGAATTACGTTGACTTCGGTGTGAAGAAAGTAAATGACCTGAACGCAGACCAGATCAGGGAAGCCCTTCTACAGAGCGGCCTATGGCCGGCTTTCATCCAGAGGCCTTACGGCATACTTGCGAATCCGCAGATCAAGCCTAAGGCGATTTTCGTTTCAGCATTCTCCACAGCACCGCTTGCTGCAGACACCGAGTATGCCCTCAGGGAAGAATTCGACAATATCCAGACTGGTGTGAACGCAATCGCGAAACTCACTGACGGAGGCGTACATTTCTCCCTTAACCAGGCCAACTACAGCGGTACTCCTTTCCACAAGATCGAGAATGTAATCCAGCACACCTTCAGCGGGAAGCACCCTGCAGGCAACGTGGGTATCCAGATCCACCACATCTCCCCGATACGCAAGGGCGAGACAGTATGGACTGTTTCACTCATGATGCTCGCTGCAATAGGCAAGCTCTTCAACACAGGCAAATACGACCTTACACGCAAGGTTGCAGTAACAGGCCCACGCGCCATTGACCCTTGCTATGTAAATGCTGTGCCCGGAATGTCTATGAAGGACATCGCAGAATTCTACGACAATTCAAAGGGAGACATCCGTTTCATAAGCGGTGATGTCCTCACCGGAACAAATGTCGGTGCAGAGGGGTTCCTCGGATTCTATGACAACCAGGTATCACTCATCAAGGAAGGAAACGAATATGAGATGTTCGGATGGTGCAAGCCATTCAGGACAAACCTGTTCAGTGCATCACGTGCATATTTCTCATGGCTTACGCCTAACAAGAGATACGACATGGACACCAACCTCCACGGTGGCGAGCGTGCATTCCTCATGAGCGATGTCTACGGCAAGGTACTCCCTATGGACATCTTCCCTGTACACCTCATCAAGGCCTGCCTCGCAGGAAACATCGACAAGATGGAGGAGCTTGGAATATACGAAGTCCTCGACGAGGATCTCGCGCTCTGCGAATATGTATGTCCGTCCAAGATTGAGTGGATGTCAATCCTCAACAGCGGAATTGACCTCATGTTGAAAGAAATGGCTTAAATAAGTGAAAGTTATGAACGGATTAAGAAACTATATCGACAAAATCAAGCCTACCTTTACAAAAGGCGGCAAGCTTGGATTTCTCCAGTCAACTTTCGAGGGATTTGAGACATTTCTCTTTGTCCCGAACACTGTCACAAAGCGTGGAACGCATATAAAGGACAGCATTGACCTAAAGAGACTCCTTATTATTGTAGTATTGGCACTCGTGCCTGCAATGCTCTTCGGAATGTGGAATGTCGGCTACCAGCATGACCTTGCATTCGGGCTCGGATGGAGCTTCTGGCAGACATTCTGGTATGGACTCGTAAAGGTTATTCCCCTCTACCTTGTATCGTACATCGTAGGTCTCGGAATCGAGTTCGTATCAGCACAGATCAAGGGCCACGAAATCAGCGAGGGATACCTTGTTTCCGGTATGCTCATCCCTCTTATCGTCCCTGTTGACGTTCCTCTATGGATGCTTGCAATTGCAGTTGCATTCGCAGTCATCATAGGAAAGGAAATCTTCGGAGGTACAGGAATGAACATCTGGAATCCGGCACTCCTTACACGTGCATTCCTCTTCTTCTCATATCCGAGCAAGATGTCCGGAGACACAGTATGGACAGGAGGAGTTGCAAGGTACATGGCTGAAGGAAAGGCATACGCATGCGGCAATGGCGTTGTGGACGGATTCTCCGGTGCTACACCACTTGCACACCCTTCTATCGAGGGGCTCCAGAACGCAGGCACAAGCTTCATGGACCTGTTCATCGGAACAGTGCCGGGTTCTGTCGGAGAGACTTCTGTAATTGCGATCCTTATCGGTGCTGCAATACTTCTCTTCACTGGAGTGGCAAGCTGGAAAATCATGTGTTCATCAGTTCTCGGAGGCCTTGCAATCGGCTATCTCGGATATTTCTGCGGTGTAACTGACCTTCCAGGATACTACCAGCTTGTAATGGGAGGCTTTGCATTCGGAACAGTCTTCATGGCAACAGACCCTGTGACTGCAGCGCAGACAGAATGCGGCAAATGGATATACGGTTTCCTCATCGGTGCACTCGCGGTGACAGTAAGGCTCTTCAATCCTGGCTATCCGGAGGGAATGATGCTCGCCATCCTTCTCCTCAATACATTCGCACCTCTGATTGACCATTATGTAATCTCAGGTTCAATCAGGAGAAGGGCAAAAAAAGTTAAAATCGCTTAATATTATATATATGAACACTAACAGTAATACATATACGGTAATATACTCAACCGTCCTTGTAGTGGTGGTTGCAGCGGTTCTGGCTTTTGCGGCAATGTCCCTCAAACCTCGCCAGGACGAGAATATAAAGATCGAGACCATTTCCAAGGTACTCGGTGCAGCAACCCAGTCAAGCCCATCAGTGAACATCGCTGAGGACACCGACGTGATGGCACTCTACGCAGACAAGGTTACAGAAGCATTCTATGTAGACGGATATGGCAATCCAGCCGGTGAGATGAACACAGGCAAGAGCAATATCAAGGATATCGCCGTAGCTTCAACAGGTGACCTGAAAAAGCAGAACGACATCATGAAACAGATTGAGTCCGGAAAGACAGATCTCCTCAGTTCACTCAGGCTTCCTGTATATATTTTCAACATTGATGGCAAGGAGATTACAGTAATGCCTTGCTATGGTGCTGGCCTTTGGGGACCGATCTGGGGATATATCGCTGTTGCAGAGGACGGAAAGACCATAACAGGAGCTGTCTTCGACCATAAGAGCGAGACTCCTGGACTTGGAGCAAAAATCGCCGAGGAGCCATTCTACAGCCAGTTTGCCGGCAAGGAATTTTCTGACAGTGATGTCAAATTCTCGGTCGTAAAAGGCGGCGCACATGGTGACATCAACGGTGTTGACGCAATCAGCGGAGCAACCATTACTTCACAGTCACTCGGAAAGACTATCAATGTATGGGCAAAATACTATGAGCCATATTTCAAGTCAGCCGCGGCTGCGGCAGCATCGGCTGAAGAAGAATGCTGCTGCCAGTGCGGAGAAGAGACAGAGGAAACAGCAAACAATGAGGAGGAATAGTATATGAAAGATAATCTTAAAGAAGTATTGTTGAAACCGATTTTCAAGGGCAACCCTATTACTGTCCTTGTCCTCGGAATCTGCTCCTCACTTGCTGTAACCGTACAGCTGAAAGGAGCTTTGGTAATGGCTCTTTCTGTCATCATCGTTACCGGACTGTCAAGCTTTGTGGTATCAATGATGAGGAACAGTATCCCTAACCGTATCCGAATCATCGTGCAGCTCGTTGTGGTTGCCCTCATGGTAATCCTTGTTGACCAGGTGCTCAAGGCATTTGCCTACAGCATCAGCAAGACATTGTCAGTGTATATCGGACTTATAATCACCAACTGTATCGTCATGGGGCGTATTGAGGCATTTGCGCTTGGCAACAAGCCAATCCCTTCACTTCTCGACGGTCTGGCAAACGGAGCCGGCTACGGACTTATACTCGTAGTTGTCGCATTTTTCCGTGAGCTTCTCGGTTCCGGTTCACTGTTCGGCTTCCAGGTAATACCGCAGTCATTCTACGAGGCAGGATACATGAACAACGGTCTCATGATTCTCCCTCCTATGGCACTCGTACTTCTCGGATGCATCGTATGGATCCAGAGGAGCATTCAGAAAGATCTTCAGGAAAAATAACATCTAACTCAGATCGAAATGGAATATATAAGCTTATTCGTAAAGTCAATCTTTGTTGACAATATGATATTCGCCTACTTCCTGGGCATGTGCTCATACCTGGCGGTATCAAAGAATGTGAAGACAGCTACCGGTTTGGGTGTCGCTGTTATCTTCGTGCTGCTTGTCACGCTTCCTATCAACTACCTGTTGAACGAATATCTTCTCAAACCAGGTGCATTGACCTGGCTCGGTGAGAAATATGCAAGTGTTGACCTCAGCTTCCTCAGTTTCATCGTGTTCATCGCAGTCATTGCGGCAATAGTGCAGATTGTGGAGATGGTGGTAGAGAAATTTGCCCCAGCCCTATATTCTTCATTGGGTATCTTCCTTCCGCTTATCGCTGTGAACTGTGCCATCCTCGGAGGCTCGCTCTTCATGCAGGAAAGGGACTATGCAAACCTCGGTGAAGCTACTGTATTTGCCCTTGGCTCAGGCATCGGCTGGTTCCTCGCTATCGTTGCCCTTGCGGCAATCAGGGAGAAAATGGAATATTCACATGTTCCGGCACCTCTCCGCGGACTTGGAATCACTTTCATCACTGTAGGTCTCATGGGTATTGCATTCATGACGTTTATGGGTATTCAGCTATAATCAGGAGGATTTGAAATGAACGAAATGACAATTACAATACTCGTATCGGTGATAGCCATAGTGGTAATCACCATTGTCCTGGTGGCACTTCTGCTTTTCATCAAGGCAAAGCTGACTCCGTCAGGAAAAGTAAAGATCAGCATCAACGACGGAAAGAAGGAAATAGAGGTGACACCTGGTTCCTCACTTCTCAACACACTTGCTGAGCAGAAGATTTTCCTTTCATCAGCATGTGGTGGAAAAGGAAGCTGCGGACAGTGCAAATGCCGTGTCCTCGAAGGTGGCGGAACCATCCTCCCTACAGAGGTCGGCTTCTTCAACCGCAAGCAGATCAATGACCACTGGAGACTTGGCTGCCAGGTAAAGGTCAAGGAGGACATGAAGATTGCAATAGCAGAATCTGCCCTCAGCGTGAAGAAATGGGAATGCGAGGTGATTTCGAACCATAACGTCGCTACATTCATCAAGGAGTTCGTGGTAAAGTTGCCTGAAGGCGAGCACCTCCACTTCAAGTCAGGCGGATATATCCAGGTCGACGTTCCTGCTGTCACTGTTGACTACAAGGATATCGATGTCGATGAGCAGTACCGTGAGGACTGGGAGAAGATGGGCGTATTTGACCTCAAGATGGTAAACCCAACCCCGACTCTCCGTGCATACTCTATGGCCTGCTACCCTGCAGAAGGCGATATCATCAAGCTTAATGTCCGTATAGCGACACCTCCTATTGACAGGGCAACAAGGAAATTCCTCCCAGTCAACCCTGGCGTATGTTCTTCATACATCTACTCACTCAAACCGGGTGACAAGGTCACTATCTCAGGTCCTTACGGTGAATTCTTCATGCCGGAGAACCTTCCTGCAGACCAGGAGCTTGTATTCATCGGCGGTGGAGCCGGCATGGCACCTATGCGTAGCCACATCATGCACCTCTTCAAGACAGAGAAGACAGACAAGAAAGTGAACTTCTTCTATGGAGCACGTAGCCTTAAGGAAGCATTCTACCTTGAGGATTACCACGAGATTGAGAAAGAGTTCCCTAACTTCAAGTTCAATCTTGCCCTTGACCGTCCGGATCCGGAGGCAGATGCAGCAGGAGTTGCATATACAGCAGGATTCGTGCACAATGTGCTCTACGAGACATACCTCAAGCAGCATGAGAATCCGGAGGACATCATCTACCTCATGTGCGGACCTCCTATGATGGCACAGTCAGTAGTCAACCTGCTTGACAGCCTTGGAGTTCCACCAGAGAACATCCTCTTCGACAACTTCGGTGCATAAGGCATCATTGAAATAAGCGAGAGCTGCTAAAAAATTAGCAGCTCTCCTTTTTTACTCCTTTGGAGCCATATTCCAGAAATAGTCCAGGCCTTTTATATATACCGGAGCATAAGTTTGCGTATATGGTCAGACACCTTCTTTGCAGCATCTGTCGTTGATTCAAGGGTCTCAGCAATATTCTTGTATTTCATCAGTTCGATAGGATTCTTTTCATTGCGGAAAATCTCACCGATATAATCTTCATACGCATCATCGGCCGCATGCTCAAGTTCCGTAATACGGTCACACTGCATCGTGATGGCTGAGAAATTACCCTTTATATCAGGCATCAGTGCAACAATCTCCTTCAGGGCATCCGCCTCGGAGCGTATATACTGCGCAAGGTCAATCAGCTGCTGGTCTATCCTTTCCGGAAGATACAGCAGAAGCGACTTGGCAGAACCATTGATCTGGTCAAGGAAAATATCAATATCCATCGCTATTGTCTGGATATCATCCCTGTCAAGATCAGGTACAAAACGTTCATACATTTCCTCATAGAACTCGGCCAGAATTGCATCCCCCTGGATTTCATACTGCTTTACCTCCCTCTCCAGCCTCTGCCAGTCCTGCCGGCAGGACGACTTCATCATCTTGTAAAGGGCAGCAGAAGCATCTGCGACGAAGACTGCCTGACGTGAGAAAATCTGCAGGAGATTTGACTTTGACAGGAAAGCATGACGCCTTTTTATTATAAAAATGTTCATATTCTAAAGTTAAGTGCAGCCAAATTTATAAAGAAAAAGCATACAAAAAGAAAAAAGAGACAAGAAAAGATTATCAAAAAAGGAAAAACAGTTAAAAAGAGAAAAACATTTCCTGATTTCGCCACATAAATTTGCCGGTAACTGCAGATTTCCCAAGATTTGCAGAAGCGAATTTTAAAGAAAATGTCATGAAAAAGGGCCGGAACACACACTTTCTACACGTCTCACTACTAAAAATCAATCCTATGCACGTTCGTGTATTTGCCTTTCTCATGGTAATTCCGGTCCTGGGATACGGCTGCACCTCTGTGGGCACACATGGAGATGTCCATACTGGACTCACAGAGGAGAGCACCGGAACTGAGATAGTGCTGAATACCGGAAGTTCATCCGATGATGGGACCACTGACATATTCATATTCATGAATGACAGGCTAAGACGTCTGGATTCATACCAGAGAGTGACAGGAAGACATGTAAAGGTAGCCTCAAGGGCTGGGGAACGGATAATGGTGGCAATATCAAATCCACACAGGGAAAGGGATAGCTGGAGATGGATAAGTTCATACGAGGCGCTGCAGAAAGAATCAATGCAGCTGTCATCAGACAGCCCCGACTGTCCTGCAATGGCCGGGGAGGCAATAATCCAGGCAGGCTCTGGTATCGCATACGCCATACAGATGGACAGGCTTATGTCACAGATATGCATAAATTCATTGAGGGCGGATTTTCTCGGGACAGAATATGAAGGGGAAGACCTTACAGATACACGTATATACCTGACAAATGTCAATGCGGAATACAGCTTCATGCAGACAGGTCCATCCAATCCTGGGCAGATAGTCAATTTCGGTTCACTGGACGAGGAAGCCACAGGGAACTTTGCCCACAGTGAAATGCTGATACAGGAAATAGGAAAGGTGAGTGCCAAAGGGATACCTGACCCGATCAGGCTATTTTGTTACCCATGCGACCACAGTGCGGAGACTTCGGGCTCACCTTTTACAAGGCTTGTAATAGAGGGGAGGATAAGGGGAAAACTCTACTACTACCCTATCACTATAAACAGGGAGCCGTTCGGAGCAGGAGGGATTGAACGGAATTCCATATATATGTATGACATTACAATAAACAGGTCCGGAACACCGGATCCGGACATTCCTGCAGACAGCAGGCAAGTAACTGTAATTGGGGAAATTGCTCCATGGAACGAGCAGGACAATGAAATCATCGTATTCCGGAAACATATATGAAAACGTATAAAACAACAATGTGATGAAAAGACATCTGACATTCTGCATTATTGCCATATTGTCTGCAGCATGCTCATGGGATAGACTGGAGAATCCAGGAGACATGGAGGTATCAATAGTGCTGCAGACCGGACAATTTACGAAGTCCGTCTCTCCTGACGAGATGAAGATAAGTGATGTAAACCTGTTCGTATTCAACTGCGACGGCCTGCTTGAACAAAGACTCTACCTGCCGGCAGGGGAATTGTCCATACAGCAGGACGGCTTCAGTCACAAGATAAGCCTTCTAAAGGGATGCATATATTCCGTCTATGCATGCGCTAACATCGGATTCAGGATGCAATGCAGCAATCTGGAGGAACTGCTGGAATACAGATACCACATGGCATACCCGGATGACTACAGGATAGGCATACCCATGTGCGGGTCAACCAAAGATGTGGAAATCCATGACGGAAATGAGATTAAAGTCACGCTGACACGGGCAATGTCCAAGGTATCTGTAAGCATTGACCGCAGTGCACTTGACAAGGATGTGGAATTCAATGTGAAGGATCTGCGCGTATGCAGCTGCCCCAAGAGTGTAATGCTGTTCAAGGAAAGCAGTGTAAATTCAACTGACGACATATATCCTGTAGGATTTATACGCAATGAGGGTGATGCAAGCATACTTAATACCAACAGGACCGGTCAGACAAGCGGAGAAGTCAGCCTATACCTTATGGAAAACATGCAGGGGAAGCCTCTTGGGCAGATAGAAAGCAACGCAGACAAAGTGTTTGAGGAAGATGATCCGATGGAATGGAAATGCTCATATATAGAACTGACCGCTGACTACATCTCCAGGGACTATTATTCGCTTCCCGGTAAAGGGCTGGTCTACAGGTTCTATATTGGAGCTGATGCCTCCAGTTTCGATGTAGAGAGGAACTGTCATTACCATGTCATTGTCAAGCCTGAGGGCCAGGGGCTTCCCGAATGCAGATGGAGAGTGGACAAGACAGGGCTTGCATACCAAGGCGAGACCTATCTCAACGTAAGCCCCAAGGACTATATACATGGACGAGTCGGTGATGCAATACACATCAGATGTGACTACAAGCCCGAATTTGCGCCATTTGACATAGGGACCGAATACATGGAATTTGACCATGAAAACGGTATCTATGACTATACCATAGATGAAGACGGAAAAGGCTTTGTACTTAAACTTACCGGAACAGGCAGCGGACTTATCCTTATAGAGGCAGGAGAACCGATCAATGACGGGGAACTCATTGTCCTCGTCGTTGATCCTGCCATTACTTCCTGAGATATTCAGCAGTAAAGGTATTGCCCTTTGCAATGAGTTCTTCCGGAGTTCCCTCGAAGACCACCCGCCCACCGGCATCTCCGGCATCAGGACCGAGATCGATGACCCAGTCAGCAGCACGGATAACATCCAGGTTATGTTCTACTACCACTATGCTATGCCCCTTTGCTATAAGTGCGTCAAATGACCTCAGAAGCTTATCGACATCATAGAAATGCAATCCTGTAGTAGGTTCGTCAAATATAAACATGATCTTCCTTGAAGATGACTTGGCCTGCTGGTCATTCATGGAAAGGAAATAGGCCAGCTTTATCCTCTGGCTCTCTCCGCCGGAAAGGGTACTGCTGCTCTGCCCGAGCTTTATGTATGACAGTCCCACATCAACCAGAGGCTGCAATCTCTCTGCGATGCGTTTTGCCATTGCATCCGTCTGGTCGCCAAAGAATTGGATAGCCTCCTCAATGCTCATGTTGAGTATATCATCTATATTCTTGCCTTTGTATCTTACTTCCAGTATATCTGGACGGAAGCGTTTGCCTCCACATGCTTCACATGTCATTGTCACATCAGCCATGAACTGCATTCCAATCTTGACAAATCCGTCTCCCTGGCACTCAGGACACCGTCCGCCATCCATATTGAAGGAGAAATGGGACGGGGTGTATCCATTCATCTTTGCATATTGCTGCTCGGAAAGAAGTTTACGTATATCATCATATATCTTCAGATACGTCACAGCATTGGAGCGTGAACTTTTTCCGATAGGGTTCTGATCAACATATTCAACCTGCGAGACCCTGTCAAGATTGCCGGAAAGATGCCTGAAAGTACCTGGAGCGGACCCGACCTGATTGATATGCCTGAAAAGTGCAGGATAAAGTATATCACCGACAAGTGAGGACTTTCCGCTGCCGCTGACTCCGGTCACTACTGTCAGGATTCCGAGCGGGAAGCGTACATCTATATCTTTCAGGTTATGCTCCATTGCTCCCTCAACAACAATGGAATAGTTCCAGGAATGCTTTTTCCTTTCACACCGCTTCCTCGTACCTTCAAGATACTGAAGCGTCAATGAATGCTCCATATCCCTTGCATCCGGTCTGTCTGAAAGCCTTCCGTTGAATACAATCTCCCCTCCATTGACACCGGCCTTTGGACCTATGTCAATAAGAAGGTCTGCTGCACGCATGATTTCCTCATCATGTTCAACGACAACTACTGTATTCCCTATGTCACGCAGACGTTTCAGCACAGAGATAAGCCTGTCCGTGTCACGTGGATGAAGTCCGATACTCGGTTCATCAAGTATATATAGCGATCCTACAAGCGAGCTGCCAAGTGCTGTAACAAGGTTTATCCTCTGGCTCTCTCCGCCGGAAAGGGTATTG
Organism: Bacteroidales bacterium; assembly: GCA_023667095.1. Classification (GTDB taxonomy): domain Bacteria; phylum Bacteroidota; class Bacteroidia; order Bacteroidales; family UBA932; genus Cryptobacteroides. Next base: position 81,246 of record JAMPAT010000006.1, on the reverse strand, counting down.
GATGCCCTGTTCAGTGTAAGGTATGCCAATCCGACATCCTTTATATATTGCAGCCTGGACAGGATTTCCTCTATTGCCTTTCCACCTATGCTGCGCTCGTATTCATTCAATTGCAGTCCAGACAGGAAGCACATCACCTGCTCTACATTCATATTCAGAAGCTCATTGATGTTCTTCCCCCCTATCCTGACATACAGTGCCTCCTTCCTCAGACGGCTTCCACCACAGTCACGGCATACAGTCTTGCCGGAATACCGGCTAAGCATATATTTATACTGAATCTTGTATTTATTGGATTCCACCCATTTGAAGAATTCATTCAGCCCAACCAGGGATTCATCCTCAGTTTCAGCCTTGAAACCATTCCATATGAGGTTCCTCTGCTCATCCGTAAGATTATGGTAAGGCTCGAATACAGGGATGCCATACCTGGCTGCATTCTTTACAAGATGCTCCCTGAACCAGCCCATCTTGTCTCCACGCCAGCATGCAATGGCACCGTCATATATGCTCTTGCTCTTGTCCGGCACAACCAGGTCCTCGCTGATTCCTATTATCTTGCCAAGTCCTCCGCAGACAGGGCACGCCCCGAGCGGACTGTTGAAACTGAACAGGTATTCATCAGGCTGGCTGAAAGCCATCCCGTCCGCCTCGAACCTGTTGACGAATTGCTTCATCTCAATGGCATTCCCGTCATTTCCCGGAATTTCCCTCCTGATATATATTGTACCGTTTCCCTTGTCAAACGCTGTCTGGACAGATGCAAGCAACCTTGTCCTGAGGTCATCCTCCTCTTCCGCAGTAAAGCTCTCCTTCATCTTTAGCCTGTCCACAAGAAGATACAGTTCAGACGGATACTCCCCTGTATCAGAAAGCTGCATGATTTCCTCTATACGGACCGCCCTGTCTGTGAAAAACCGCGAATAGCCTTCCTCCTTGAAACGCAGCATAGTCTCCACCTTGTCCTCTCTGCTGCTCCATCCGAAATCGGACAATATGTATATTGCACCTGAATCTACAGAAAGGATATAGTCCATGACATCGTTTACACTATGGCATTTCACCTCTTTTCCTGAAACCGGTGAATAGGTCCGCCCGATTCTCGCAAACAGGATACGCAGATAATCATATATCTCAGTACTGGTAGCTATGGTTGAACGGGGATTCCGGGTATTGACACGCTGTTCTATGGCAATCGCAGGCGGAATCCCCTCTATCATCTCCACATCCGGCTTGGACATCCTTCCAAGGAATTGCCTCGCATACGAAGAGAGGCTCTCGGCGAAGCGCCTCTGCCCCTCAGCAAACAATGTATCGAAGGCCAGGGAAGACTTTCCCGAGCCGGAAATACCTGTAATGACAACAAATTTGCCCCGTGGTATCTCCACAGTAACATTTTTCAGGTTGTTTACCTTGGCACCCTTAATCAGAATATTTCCACCATCTGCCATATATATAATGATATTTTATTACCCTTTCCGGAACAATCTGTTTTCCCCTGTTAAAAGAAATAGGTGAAAAACTTTCAAAGATAGCAATTTTAAAATAATCTATATCCAGACTGGCTCCTGGAAACGCATCAATGAAGGCATTTCCTGATTTTTTGATATTTTTAGAAAAATTTTTGAAGAAAAATTTGGAGAACGAAAAAAATTGCGTACCTTTGCATCCGCATTCGAAAACAGAATGCCTTTGACAAGACTGGTGCGGTAGTTCAGCTGGTTAGAATACAGGCCTGTCACGCCTGGGGTCGCGGGTTCGAGTCCCGTCCGCACCGCCAAATATAAAGCCTTGATAATCAATATAAATTATGGTTATCAAGGCTTTTTTCATATCTGGAAGTGCATGTATTTTGCTCAAAAAGGGCAATGTGGACAAAAATAGGGCAATGTACCCCAAAAGCAGTATCATGTACTTTTTTGCTATATCTCGCATAAAGTTGCACTATAATACTCGCAACAAAGCACTTGCAAAGCTATCACACCTCCGGCAATTTACCCTACCAAATGCCCTATCACAAGACGTTCTACCGTGAATATGAAGAAAGAGCAGGTGAACAATTCTCCGGACAGGTGATTTTCTTCAAAAGAAAACACATCTTTTGAAAATTTTTCGTAAATTTGCGCCCCGAATACGCAGCCCAGCTATCTGGTGTTCGCCTGTATCATTATGAGTCTCAAAAATATTTGGCATATATTACTGATTCTCTTGATGTTCAAGCCGTGCAACGTAGCCGCGCAAGAGAATCGCACGGAAGTCATGATTGACTTTCGTGCTAATGTTGCATATATAGACCCTGACTTTTCCAATAATTCCCAGGGGATAGAGCAGATAATTGACTACATCAGCTGCCTTAAGGCTGACACTACCCGCAGCATCACATCGGTTGAGTTCTGCGGAGCAGCATCGCCAGAAGGGTCATATGCCTTAAACCGTTACCTTGCCGGGGCGCGTCTGGCATCACTCGAAAAACTGATTCGCAGCAAGGTCGATATTCCCGACAGCATCGTATCACGCAACGACAGTTACATCCCGTGGGAGTATCTGCGGGAGCAGGTTTCCAGTTCCAGCCACACATACAAAGACGCTGTCATCTCTATCATAGACGAGGTTCCCGAACTGGTTGAAGATCCAGACAATGGCAAATTGGTTGACAGACGCATCGTAAAACTGAAACGTCTCAGCAACCGTCGAGTATGGAATGAATTATTCCGTCTGTATTTCAGTAAGATGAGAAATGCAAGCGCAGTTATAATAACATATAGGCGGGTTCTGCCCCCCCCAGCCTGTCCATCATTAGAACATGTATGGCCTGGCATAGCCATTGATCTTCGTCCTCAGACCATACCGGTCAGGACAGAACCGCGCCCGCAAGCCAAGCCATTCTACATGGCCGTTTATACCAATATGCTATATGACGCATTGGCAATTCCGAATCTCGGCGTTGAATTTTACCTCGGCAAGAATTTCAGTGTCGCAGGAAATTGGGCGCACGCATGGTGGAGCCATGACCGACGCCACCGTTACTGGCGCATATACGGCGGCGAACTGAATGCGCGGTATTGGTTCGGGACAGCCGCAAAGGCAAAGCCTTTGACAGGTCATCATATCGGCCTCTATGCCCAGGCATTGACCTACGACTTCGAGTTCGGCGGCAAGGCGTACATGGGCGGAGAGCCGGGAGGAACGATACTCGACCGCGCCCATTGGGGAGGCGGTATTGAATACGGTTATTCACTTCCGGTTGCCAGACGGTTCAACATCGGCTTCTCGCTTGGTGCCGGCTACATAGGCGGGCGCGTATATGAGTTTGTTCCTGAGGGCGACCGCTATCTGTGGACTGCCACCAAAAACAAACATTGGTTTGGACCGACAAAACTCGAAGTATCCCTCGTATGGCTGATAGGACGGGGAAATACCAATCGGGAAAAAGGAGGACGGCGATGATTACCCGCTCCAAATTGCTGTCTTTGGTCATTGCACCCTTTCTTGTCGCTCTCACATCGTGCGTTCACCGTACCTTTGAATACGACAGTGGACAAACGGCGTGGCTCGATGTGGAATTTGACTGGTGCAACGAACCCGATGCAAATCCGGCATCCATGTCGCTATACATGTTTCCGGCCGATGGCGGCGAGCCTCTTCGATATGAGTTCGTCGGGTGCGAAGGCGGCACAATACGCGTGGCCCCAGACATCTATCACGCCATATGCATCAACAGCGACAGCCGCGATATCTTTTACCGCAACATATACTCGCACAACACCTTTGACGTCACCACTGCCGAATCCACATCTTTGAACTTCGGGACTGCTGCCGGAGGACTGCTGCACACGATGCGCATTCCGCGGGCTACGGGCACTGAGAATCAGTTGCTGGTAAATCAGCCACCGCTGCTGTGGTCGCAGTCAGTCACCTCGTTTGAGGTAACTGTTTCTCCGAAAGCGGACAACCGCCAGTCGAATCAAGTGCTGACAATGCGTCCCGAACGCATTGTAGACATCTACAAAGTAACCGTCAAGAAGATTATCAACGTTCAATCTATCAGCGCCTTGAGTGCCACAATCTCAGACATGTCCGATGGTTATCTGGCAGGGCAGCACATGCCTAACGAGATTCCGGCCACAATAACCATGGAACTGGTCCACAACAAAGACAAAGCGACAGCCTGCGGCTCGTTCCTGACATTCGGACACTGCCCTGTCAACAGGCGTCCGCACAAACTGATGCTGCTTGCTCTGCTCAACGACGGCTCGCAGTGCCACTTCGAGTTTGACGTGAGTAATCAGGCCCATGACGCCCCAGATGCAGACAACGTGCACCACATCATGGTTGAGTGCATTGAACTCCCTATGGTAGTAGGCGGCTCGGGAGGCGGCTTCACCCCTTCGGTCGATGAGTGGCAGAATGTTGACATCGGACTTGAAATGTAAACTCGCCAACTTAAATATCATAATCATACATTAACTAATTTTTTCAACATTAATTCACAATGGACATGAAAAAGAATCTGTTCTTTTTGGCAGCTGCCACAGTATTGCTTGCCTCCTGTTCAAACGAGGAGGTGATTGAACTTAACAAAGGTAATGCTATTGATTTCCGCGCTGCCATGGGCGTGGCATCACGCGGAGCCGAAACCACAACCGCCAACATCGGCCAGTTTCTCGTAACCGCAATTGACGGCAACGACAACTACTTCACCGATGAGCTCTTCACCAACGAAAATGGAGGCACCATATTTAAATCTGCCTCCGAGTATTTCTGGCCCGGCACCCATACCCTTACTTTCTATGCCTACTCTTACTACACCGGCATGGACAGCAACAGCAAGCTCAACGCTATTGAAAAAAGCAAGCTCGGCACCATCGACATCACCGCTACAGGCCAGACTCTTACAGGTTTCAGCCCAGCCAGCAAAGTAGCTGACCAGATTGACTTCGTGTCGGCCGCAACAACCGCAACGAAAGATCAGGCAGCCAATGGTGTGGCACTTGCATTCAACCACAACCTCGTTCAGGCACAGGTAAAGGCCAAGACCACCAACAAGACATACACTTTTGAAGTCAAGGGCATTAAGTTCGGCAACATCGTGTCTACAGGCGATTTTAACTTCGCAAACTCAACGTGGACTCTCGACGATTCGAAAAAGGCTGATTACGAGATTGAGTATGCCAGCGCCTTCGCTCTCAATCCTGAAGCTACCGAAGCCGAAGACCTGTCGGACCTCTCCACCGTTCAGCACATGATGGTTCTGCCCCAGAAGACCGATGCCGGCAATATGACTGAAGGCAAAGAAAACGTCAACAAAGGCGCATACATCGCAGTTCTGCTCAAGATTACCACCACAAACGCCAACAAGACCCAGGTTTATCCATATGCAGGCAGCGAAAACGCTTATGATTGGGCATACGTTCCCGTTGACATCGAATGGAAGGCCGGAAATCGCTATGTCTACACCCTTGACTTCTCGCGCGGAGCAGGCTATGACGAAAATGGCGACCCTATTCTCGGTGATCCCATCTCATTCACCGCTTCTGTGGAAAACTGGAATGACCACATAAATACACTGCCCGACACCGACATGAACGTTCACAAGGTAGACAAACCCGGCACAAACGAATAATACTCCAACCTTATAAGTATCGGGCGACCCGGAAGTGAAAACATAAGGGTCGTCCGATATCCATAACTCTCTCTGATTTTATCTGATCTATGGCCATCCACACTCCGCAATTCCGACTCCGTGCACCATGGCGCGGCAGCACTTCCGCCACCAAATGGCTGTGTGCCGCAGTTATGGCCGTTGCGCTGTGTGCAGCCACTTCATCGTGCCATGCCCCCGCCGATGAACCGGCAACTGCAACCTATGCCGCCCGCATCAACGTTGACTGGAGCGGCTACGGCAAAGACGCACCCACAGGCATGACTGTATTGCTTCACCATAGCTCAACCGGCGCAATGGTCCGTACCATGGACAACAACACCGGCCATACCACAGCTGTGCTTCCGGCAGGACGGCACTGGGCAACGGTTTTCAACCTCACCCCAGATGAGTTTGACGACATCGGGTTCCGAGGGTTAGAGACCGCCGGGACCGCCGAGGCATATGCCAGGGAATACACTGGCCACAGATGGCACACCATACCCTGTAACGACAACTCCTATGTGGCCTGCCAACCACAAAGGCTCGCCACCGACACCATATTGACAGCCGCAGTGGAACCGGCATCGGAAATCCAGATAATCGGCACGCTGCACCCCTGCAATATAATCCACTCCCTGCACATAAGTGTAGCAACAGGTAGGCCCGGCGCATTGATTGCCGCCCGCGGAGCCATAAGCGGGCTGGCCTCCGGGCGCAGGCTCGCGTCAGACCGCCCGAACACAGCCACAGTAACCCACCTTATTGACTCCGACTCCTGGTCGCGCTCTGCAGACGCATCAGTCCAAGCCCTGGTACACTGCTTCGGACTGCCGCCCAACCGCCAGGGCCTTCCAGAAGAAAACATTTTCGAATTCCAGGCACTGCTCTCCGACGGTAAAACCGTCAAGACCTACACTATGCCCGTGGGACATCTTATCAAAGCTGCCGCCGGACATGACCTCGACATGCACCTTGAACTGAAACTGGACCCCGCCCTGCCGCCCACCGACAGCGGTGGCAGCATTGACGTGTGGCTCAAGGACTGGGACGGCAGCATTGACTTAAACCTGCCGCTATAACATCTCTTTAGAAGATTACCATATGCACAAACCAACATATCACCGTCATAAACTCTGCGTCATGGCTCTGTCAGCCGCCATGGCAGTGCTGATTTTGGGCGGCTGCACCCAAACTGATGAACCCGAAAGTGGCAAGTCCACAGCTCCCGATGATGGCTTCGTGACGTTCGGCGCATATGTCAGCAATACATCAGTGTCGCGCGCATCGGTGTCGAATATCCACACACTTAAGCAGTTGAGCTTCGGCGTATTTGCCTCAATCACGGGGACCGATGACTTTCAAGACAATCCCGTCTCGGGAGGCTTCACCCCGAACTATATGTATAACCAAAAGGTTGCATGGCAAGGTTTTGCCAACCGCGACAGTTCCTGGGTTTACGAACCGGCAATGTTATGGCCGGGAACGCAAAAAGTGTCGTTTTTTGCCTACTCACCCCATACTGACAAAGCCAACGCGGCAATCAGAAGCTGGTCAGGGATCAACGATTCAGGCAGCCCTAAAATAACCTTTTCACTCGGCACAGACATTGACAGACAGGTAGACCTGCTCTATGCCAATGCACTTAACCTCATTAACAGTCCGCAGGTGCAGCTGAATTTCAAGCACGCATTGTCGCGCATGAGAATCCAGTTCACCATCGACATTGACAGCAACAGCACCTTCATTGTCAACAAACTATCTTTCAAGTCAACAGACCTCGGAAGCAGTGGAGAGCTGAATCTCGGCACCGGAAGGTGGACAAAAATCAAAGGAACGACCGAACACATATTCACGGCTGCCGATGCCGACGCCCTGAAAAAAGGCTTTATGGTAATACCTCCCGACCAAACGGCCACATTGGAAATTACTGCAGACTACACCTTGACAACAACAGACTCAAAACTCCCGGGCGGGAGCTTTAAAACAAGCTACGTGGTCAGCAGTCCGTTCAGCCTCAGCCTGGAAGCCGGCAAGTCCTATTGCCTGAACCTGCGTCTGCGCCGGCACTCCATTGAAGTGAGCGCAAGCCTGAACGACTGGGAAGATGAAAACCATACCTGGGAATCAGACCAGGACCACAAAAACAAATTCGAATAACATGAGACATATGATCATGTGGCTGTCAGCAGCCACGTTACTTACCGCTTGCTCCGAGATGAGTGCCATTGAAGAACCAGAACACCCCACGAGAGCGCAGGCCATAAGTTTTTCGAACTACAACGGTTGGCCCGGAGAAGGCTTACGCTCCGGAGCCGGCGGGCCGACACTGTTTGTCGAGAACGATGAAATCATAGTGTATGCCACCCATACCGAAGATAAGAATGACAATGATTTCACATCTAATTTCATGAAAAAACAGCTTGTGAAATTCGATGGAAACGTATGGACATACTCTCCCATCAAGTATTGGCCCCAAAACGGCAAATTGACTTTTCGCGGATATTACCCGTCAACAGTGCACTTCGACGAAAAAAATTATCCTGACAATGGTCTGATTGCTACCGGACACACCTGTACGACTGGATTTGAACCATTGTATGCGGTAGAGGCAGTGGTCAATATCGACAACGGCAAACTCGAGGGTGCCGTGTCGGCCGACGGCAAGCTGCAGTTAGGCTTTATGCCGCTGCTCAACAAGGTGAACTTCACGGCAAAGGCGGATAAAGGCCTTTTCGACGAAGTCGACACCGATGAATATACTGATTGCCGGTTCCTGCTTCTGAACTTCAAGATATGGGGGTTTCACAAGACGTCAAATTATATGATGCGTCAGGACACATGGGACGGGCCTTTGCAGCTTGGGTCCGGACACACTAATATATATCAGCAATCAGACCCGCTGGATTTGACCGAAGCTTTGGTCAAACAAAAAGTTTCGGATGCTGTTCCCGGATATATCTATAATCCGTCCGAGGGTTACTGCACAGAGTCAGCCGTGGTTATCCACGAGGCCGAGGATATGATAAACATTTTCAACAACACCCTGCACCTGATTCCCAGAAATATTCTCATCAGAGGCAAGTACCTGCCAGGATTTGAGATACAATATGCAGTGCTGACAAATAAAGTAGACAATGAAGGACGGAATGTCTATAAAGAGTCCGGAATCATAACCCGTGTCATAAGTCTCGATGAAATATTTGACGATACCGGAATGATATCTTCTGAAGGACATAATTACCAGCTGATTAAAAAGCTCATAAACATAAATCTCGACTTTTCAATCGATGGCGTCACGGTTACACGCGACCTTGAGGACTACACCTACAAACCGATGTTTTAACACGCATACATTAATATCATACAATACTGAAGCATATTCCTGCAATAGGTGTCTCAGCACTGATGTTCCATGCCTGCACACAACAAGAGGGACCTGTGGCCAAAGGCCTACATACAGGAAGCACCGCCAGGCCTACTTCACAGATATGCTCAGTGAAGCAGGCTTCAATCCTTTGGCAGCGGCAGTCAGCACGAGTTCACCGGAGTCTCCGGATGACTGTACTATCGCTGTCAGCATTCCATTGAATGCATGCATGTTTCCGCCATGGAAAAGGTCAAGGCATTTCGGGTCACCGTTTGCTGCAGCACGGAAAGTTCCGGCACCGGATACGGAAAACGACACCTCCCGGCCATCAAGAGGACACAGGTTCCCGTCCTTGTCAACAACCTTTACGGTAATATAAGCCAGGTCCTTGCCATCGGCAGCAATCTCATTGCGGTCAGCCGACAGTTCAATATGGTGCGGCCGTCCTGCTGTGCATACGGACTTTTCAGCCACTGCATTGCCGTCTCCGTCATACGCGACAACACGCACTTCTCCCGGCTGATAGACAGCATCCCGCCACATCAGCCTGTAACGTCCCTCAACACCTTCCAGCTGGCCGCCTTCTGTCAGTCCAATATATTTTCCGTCTGCGTCATATCCTGCCGGGGACTTGCGCCTGCGGCCATAGCTTACGCCATTGACAAAAAGCTCAGTCTCAGGGAAATCAGTATAGACACATACTGGAACTTCCTTTCCCTCATGCCCTTTCCAGTTCCAGTGCGGAAGTATATGGAGAGTATGCGATGTCCTGTTCCAGACACTTCTGTAAAGATAATAGCGGTCCTTAGGAATTGATGCAAGGTCTATGATTCCGAACATCGAGCTATGGTTAGGCCAGGAATCCTTGTCATATGGGCTTGGCTCGCCAAGATAGTCGAACCCGGTCCAGACGAATTGCCCGAGAGTCCAGCCATAGTCATCTGCAAGGGCAAAGTCCACATCCGGTATATTCGCCCATGCACACGCTTCAAGGTCGTATGAGGAACATTGGTTGTCATCATATCTATAGCCGAGACGTTTTTCTGCCGGAAGCTTGTACACCCCACGGGAACTTACCGCGGAAGCAGTCTCGGAGCCGAGTATAAATCCCTGCGGAAGCCGGTCGTATGCCTCCCTGTAACGGAATGTCCTGTAATTAAGCCCTGGAATGTCAACCATTGATGCAAAACCGTTTTCAAGCACGCATGTCACCTGGTCCATTCCGCATGTCACCTTTCGCGACGGGTCTTCCCTGTGGCAGATATCCTGAAGAAATCTTGCGACCTTGTATCCGTCAGGGCTGCACTGCGTAGGCACTTCATTCCCGATGCTCCACATCACGACAGACGGACTGTTGCGCCAATGATGCAGCATATTGACCATGTCTTTCTCAGCCCATGTCCTGCCGTCAGGGGCAGTTTCATTGAAAAAGCGGTGATAACCATTTTCGCATTTGGCCATATCCCATTCATCAAAAGGCTCTATCATCATCATGAGCCCCATTTCGTCACACAGGTCAACGAGTTCAGGGGCCGGCATATTATGGGAAGTACGTATGGCATCGCATCCCATGTCCTTGAGCAATGTCAGCTGACGGCGCAGGGCTGCAACATTCACGGCAGCCCCGAGAGGCCCGAGGTCATGGTGGTTGCATACTCCCTGGAACTTTCGGTGCACACCATTGAGATAGAATCCCTTTTCGGGAACAAATCCAATGCTCCTTATGCCGAACCTTGTCTCATAGGTATCTACTTTGTCATCAGACAAATATATATCAGTTACGGCCCTATATAGGAAAGGCGTCTCCGGAGACCACAGCAAAGGGGACTCAATTATGAAATTCTGTTCAACAGGCAAGCCGTGGCTTAGGGCACCGCTGAAGATTTTTTCAGCCACACAGTCTCCAGAAGGTCCGAAAACCTTTGTCATAGCCCTGAGCGGCAATCCATCCGGAAGCCCCTCAACCTGCATTTCCACATGCACAGAGGCAAATTCGGCAGACACATGAGGGGTTGTAACATATGTACCCCAGACCGGTATATGCACAGGATTGACTTCTATAAGGTGTACATTCCTGTAAAGCCCTGCTCCCGGATACCAGCGTGAGGAGAATGGCTTGTTTTCAAGACGCACAGCCAGGATATTGTCCTTTCCGTCAGGATTCAGGGCATCAGTCACATCACAATGGAATGCATTGTATCCATAGGGCCAGAAGCAGACTTCCTTTCCGTTTACATATACGTGCGCCTCACTCATCGCCCCGTCAAAAAGCAGGATTGCACGTTTCCCTGGCCGGACATCAAAGACACGCCGGTACCAGCCTGTCCCTGTATATGGCAGGCCACCGGTCCTGCCGGTCTTCAATGAAGCCTTTGTCTCAAGATTCTGGGTCACAGCCACATTCTGCAGGTCATGCTCCCTGCTGAAAGGTCCATATATTGCCCAGTCATGCGGGACAGTTACATTGTCCCAGGACGAATCATCAAACAATGCGGAAGAGGCTTCAGGAACGTCTCCCCTATGAAATTTCCATCCATCTTCAAGAAGCTGTGCATAACGTTGTGCAAAGGCACATCCACCGAGCAATATGGCCACTCCTGCCGCTATAAATCTCCTGTAAATCATTTCAGCACTATCTTTATCTTCTGGTCCTTGACTATGATATAGTAGTCACCCGGCTCCACAAACCTGTTGCCGTCACCATCGACAAACCCGAGGTCACGCAAAGTGTCTATCTCAAAGGTAAACTTCCGGCTTTCACCTGCCTTTATCATGGACTTTTCGAAATATTTCAGTTCCTTGACAGGACGCGCTATGGAAGAATACGGGTCGCATATGAACCAATGCACGGTCTCCATTCCGTCTACATCACTGACATTGGTGACAGTCACCTCTGCCGTAACCTTGCCGTAGCCGCATTCCGCATAAGATGTCTCCTGGCCAGAATCAGCCACGGATGCCTGAGCTTGAAAGTACAGCGTATCTGCAGATACGGTCACAGGAGAATATTCGAACTTGCTGTAGCTCAACCCGTATGCAAATTCATACATAGGCTCGCTCGTGATATCCTTGTATATCCCCTGGGTTCCGCGCCTTCCGCTGTTTCTCCTGTTATAGTATATAGGAATCTGTCCTGTCGTGTACGGGAAAGTCACAGGAAGCTTGCCTGAAGGATTATAGCGGCCTGACAATATGCCCGCTACAGCATATCCTCCCATTGTGCCAGGCTGCCATATCTCAAGCATCGCATCTGCCATAGGAGCGATACGGCTAAGGTCAAGGGGACGCCCGCTTGACAGCAGCACAATGACAGGCTTACCCGCACCACGCACTGCCTTGAGAAGATTCTCCTGTATCTGCGGCAGGGCAATGGATGATCGTGAGCAGTTCTCACCGCTCCAGTTACGTTTCTCACCAAGACAGAGGATTACTGCATCAGCATCTGATGCCGCCTCAACAGCCTCGTCAAAGAGTGACTCATCATCTCCGTCAAAGTCACATCCGCGTGAATATGTAAACTGTGCCTTGTCTCCGTATTCCTTCACCAGGGCTGCATAGATATCAGCAATCTCATCTGCACGGCCACGTCCGGACCAGTTGCCCATAAGCGGTGCACTGTCCGCAGCGACAGGACCTATGACAGCTATCTTCCCCCCTTCAGGACATAGCGGCAGAAGCCCTCCATCGTTTTTCAGGAGAACCATGGTCTGCTGTGCAACTTCCTCTGCAAGTTCAAGATATCCCGGAAGAAGAAGCCTTTCCTGCTCCGGTACTTCATCAATATACGGGTTCTCGAAAAGTCCAAGCATGAATTTCACACGCAGCACCCTCCTGACAGACTCGTCAAGCAATTCCTGGCTTACCTTACCCTCCTCAATAAGTCCGGGAAGATATTTCCTGTAGAGGTCATCCACCATGTCCATCTCCACACCGGCATTGAATGCAAGCATGGCAGCCTCTTTCCCGTCAGGTGCAACTCCCTGGTTGATAAGCTGCTTTACAGCATCCCAGTCAGACACGACGAATCCTTCATGCCCCCATTTTTCCTTCAGCACCTCAGTCAATGTATAGCGGTTTGAAGTTGCCGGCACTCCGCTGATCAGGTTGAATGAGCTCATCAGGGTAGCGGCCCCGGCCTTCACTCCAGCCTCAAAAGGAGGAAGATATGTATCCCAGAGTGTCTGGCGCGAGATTTCTGTCGGGACATAGTCACGTCCGGCCTCCGATGCACCGTAGCCGACATAATGCTTAAGGCAGGCTGCCACAGTCCCCTTTGCTGAAAGGTCATCACCCTGATATCCCTTCACAGCAGCGGCACAATATACAGAAGCGGCATAGGTATCCTCTCCATAGCCTTCAGAAATACGTCCCCATCTTCCGTCACGTGCGACATCTACCATAGGGGAAAATGTCCAGTCAACTCCGGATGCATTGCACTCGGCAGCAGCCACAGCGCATGACTTGCGGACAGCCTCAGGATTCCATGAAGCCGCCTGGGCAAGAGGAATGGGGAAAATTGTACGGAAGCCATGTATCACATCATAGCCGAAAATCATAGGGATGCCGAGACGTGAATTCTCCATGACATAATGCTGAAGTGCATTCCTCATGGCTGCATCATCATGGATATATATCACAGAACCGAGTTCTGCCGGAATCTTGCCTATAGTCTCCCCTATATTGTTGACATTGTCATTGACACCTACCATATACTGGTTGAGCTGCAGGACCTTTTCCTCCAGTGTCATCCTTGAGAGCAGGTCCTCGACACGCTTGTCCACAGGTGCCGAGGCATCCTTGTACAGGACATTTTCCGGCATCCCGGCAAGCGAAGTCACCTTACACGGATTGAGCACAGCCTCATGGGCTGCCCTCTGTGCTATTTTCTGACGTTCTTCCGTCAGTCCCTCAGGGCAATATGCATTTCCTATGACATTGTTGCCAAATATGGTCTCATACCATGCACATGCGGCAGTATAGCGTCCAATCATCTTGTCAAGATGATATCCGTCACGCGTCACATGGTCACCTACAAATGATGTACGGAGATTCTGTATAGCTGTTCCAGACGGAGCAATAATCTTGATTTTCTGCATTTTGGCAGCCTTGGAGACAGCATCCACGATTGACGTGTACATCTTCATCTGGTCATTGTCATAGTTCTTGAAGCCACTGTGCGATGAATCTGAACTATAGGCCCATGTCTGGTGCAGGACAAATTTCACAGTCTTTGGAGCCCTTGCCTTTACGTATGCAAAAAGTTCAGGCAGGGAAGCTTCCCAAGTCCGGAACTGTCCGGACAGCGGGCTGGCCTGCTGAAAGCTGATATAGTCCCACTGTTCATCAGCGAGTGCAGACTCCTGGGTAACCTTGTTCTCCTGCGTCCTTGAACCGTCAGCCAATGTTTTCCTGTAACGGTACTCAGCCTTGTTGCCACGGGCATTGCCGAGATGCCTTTCAAGCGAACATCCCCCGATATAGAGGTTTGCCACGACAGCCTTGCAGCCATCCGCATCTGCGATATCCCACAGATAATTCTCAATTGCATCTTCCGAGAAGCTGTTGCCTATCGCAAGGATTCTGACAACCTTGTCCTGCCCTTTTGCAAAGGCGGACAAAGAGAGCAAAGTACAGGCAACAACAGTAAATAATTTTCTGGCATTCATTGCTTTAAAGTTATTAATCCGGTCTATTTGAAATGCAGACCTGCATTTTCAGTCAATATTTTGCATAAAGATAGCACAATTGGACGATCCATCCACTGCATAAAATCCTGCAGCGTGAAAATATCGTCAGCGCATGGAAGAATACCATTGTTTCATGATATACCATGCCTTCTTGCGCTGTCCCTTGTCAGAGACAAGTCCCTTGCGGTTCCAGCCTTCCTGGTTTGCCGGATGGAACCTGTAAGGCGAACGGAAGTCAAACAGGACCCATGGTGAGACACCGGCAAGATTCGGGATATGTCCGAACATCTCAAGATTGTCGCGATAGAGACGTGCCTGATAGTCCTCGCTCCATGAACTGGCAGCCTCATCCGAACCGGACTGTCCGTAAAGTGCCTCCCCTCCGAACTCAGATATGATGAGGGGCTGTCCTGCCGCCACATCCCATACTGCTTCTGACGGGGCCACAGGCCATGGATGATACCATCCCATATATTTGTTTACAGCCACTACATCCAGATTGGAGGTAAAGTCATCGTGCATCTCAAAATGCCCGGTAGATTCCTCAAAATATGCAAGGTCGAATGCTGCGACATAAAGTCTTGTCGTGTCGATTGCCCGGCCTGTCTCAAGGAGCGACATGAGGAAATCATTGCGCTCAGGAGAAGGCTTTGTCTCATTTGCGACTCCCCAATACCCGACTGCACAGCGGTTCTTGTCACGGTTTATCATTTCCGTCAGCATTCCCTTGGCCTTCTCACGCGTCCCGGCATCGGAGAAATTGATTCCCTGCCACACCGGTATCTCCTCCCACAGGATTATCCCCATCTTCTCGGCAAGCCTTACAGTATATTCATTCTGTGGATAATGGGCAAGGCGGATCATATTTACACCCAAGGCTGAAGCTTCCGAAAGCAGCATATAGGCATCTGCCTGCGAGAATGCACGTCCCTGCCTCTGCGGAATCTCCTCGTGGAATGATACGCTCCTCATGAATGTCGGGACTCCGTTGACCAATATCTGTGTTCCACGCACCTCTATATTCCTGAAACCTATCTCCTCATGTACCTCATCTGCACCGCTGCGGACAGCCACTTCATACAGCTTAGGAGCATCAGGTGCCCATCTGCAAAGTTTCTTCACCTTGAATGATGCTGAAACCTTTCCATCCTTGTCCGAAGTGAACGTGTGCCTTGCCTTCAATTCAGGTATCTCCACTGTAATATCCTGTGATACAGGTGCAGAAAGCGACACCGAGACATGCACAAGGTCAGGTTCATGTTTGTCAAGGCGGATAAAATAGTCATCCACAAACACTTCCGGGACGGATACGAGCATCACATCCCTTGTGATTCCGCCATAGTTCCACCAGTCGAAGTTCATTGCAGGTATTGCATCCGGTGTCCTTCTGTTGCTGACTTCTATGCACAGGAAATTGTCCTTGTCCTTGAGCAGTCCAGTGACTTCAGCCTGGAAAGGTGTGAATCCTCCCTCATGCGATACAAGGAATTCCCCATTGAGATAGACCCTGCACCTGTAGCTCACGGCTCCAAAATACAGGAATATCCTGCCGGGATTTCCTGCCTTTCCATCCTTGAGTGCAGAAAGTCCGGACGGAGCATCAAAATGGCGGGCATACCACATGGTCCCTTCATAGTATTTCAGTTCCTGATACTGGGAATTCCAGTCACCAGGCACATCCAGGCGCATTGCTCCGTCAAATGAATATTCGTAGAACTCTTCCTTTGACTTGGGCTTCCTGTTCTTATAGACCTCCATCTTGCGTCCCTGGTCATAAAGGTCGGTAAATGCGCTCCATCTGCCGTTGAGAAGCACATGGCCGCGTCCATAGACATTTGTCATAAAATGCGGTTCCGATGCATTTATATGCACTACAGCGGACATCAGTACCGCCAAAAGAAAAATTTTCCTGTTCATGTTTAAAGCTATAATAAGCGTTTAATCCACAATTACTTCACCATAGTCAAAATAAGTTTTGCCTCTGCTCCCGGTTTATGACTTCGTATCTGTACAAAGCATAGGTATTATTGCCAGGGAGCGAGAAACGGATTGTCCCGTCCTGTCCCGTAACGGCAGTAAAAGGCTGTCCGCTGCCAATGACAGGGGTAAAGCTCACCTCTGCCCCCTCCGGAAGCCATGTACTGATGTCTGCTGACTGACGCTCTGTAAGTTCCCTGTAGACAAGCATATATCCTGACGTTGATGTCCTTATGGACTGGAATCCGGTCCAAGAGCGTCCTGACGGCTCCTCCCCTACAGGAAAAATCATCCCCTCATGGAAATCAGCACTTATCCAGCGGTATTTCCTTATTGCATCCGCAATGCCGAATGCCTCTTCCGGGAGATTTGATGCCTCCATCCATGCCAAAGGCTGGCCTGCCATGGAAATTGCGAAAAGATATTCAAAGTCATACTGTGCAGGAGCAAACGGGTCATCGCCATATTTGCCGGCATTTCTCCACCTGTTGAGAAACTCCACCTGAATCCTTTCTGCCGGGACATATCTTGACAGCATCCACAGGTTGCGCAATGTCTGGTATGGATAATAGTTTCCCCAGTCGGTATAACGGTTCTCAAGGAAGATGTTGCCATATTCACAGAACGAGAAATACCCGCCACGGCGTCCTGCAGTGGCATCCAGATTGAACAGGACCCTGTTGCCGGTACGTTCAAGCACATTGTCAAAAAGCCTGTGCAGATTTATCTCTGCATCCTTAGACGGTATTGCAAGGCCGTCTATCTTGAATACACGTATCCCATATTTTTCATGCAGGCCGACAAGTATGTCAGCGTCTTTCTGCCAATCTTCAAAATCCCCCTGTATACTCGGATTGAACCATAGGCCTACCTCGACACCAAGCTGACGTCCCCTTTCCACTATAGGGGCAAGTCCACGGGGATATTTCACAGGGTCCGGAGTCCAGTAGTCCGGATTGTCATGGATATTCCTGAACGAGCCTTTGGCCACTGCCGAATTGGGACTTTTCCCGGCCTGCCAGCCGTCATCTATCTGGAAATGAGTTACACCAAGCCTTGCTGCCTTCTCGATCTCTGCGAGACAGAACTGTTCATTCACCTTCGAATCCTGGCTCCTGTCCCCCCATGTGTTCATCATCACCATCTCATCCCGTCCAGGCTCATGCCTGCGCAGCTGCTTCTGGTAAGCCCTCAATGCCTTTAATGCAGACAATTCGTCACCGTCATATACTCCTGTGACACATGAATATGCATTGGTCCACCGATCTGAGGATATGTCACCTGCGGACAGTCCAGGAGATGTCACGGAAAACTGTCCGAACTCAGCCGTAAAGTCCGAGCCTGTGTATGCAAGCTGGGTGCTGGAGCAAGGGGCTTCCTTCAGGAAAAAGAAACCGTCCCCATCTGCCCCGTCTTGCATAAACAGCAGGTTGCCCCTATAGGAATTCTTCCTGTAGGCTATTATATCCCTTTCTGCGACAAGATTGTTGTTCCAGTCTGTCACATCCCAGAATTCGACTGCCCTTGCATGCCAATGGTTTCCGCCGAAGTCAAGCCTGTCAAGCACAGAAGCCCCGGAGATTGTCTTCATGTCATCGGATGACTCGATATTTTTCCTGTCGGCTGCAGAGACTTCCTTCCCCCCAGACAAGCCGGACACGGTTCCTTTAAGCCATGTATCACATGCAATTGCAGGAACATCTGCATATACACGGTATTCCCTGCGCACCTGTACGCTTCCCAAGGTATATGTGACAACTGCCTTATGGTATGGAGGATGTATCCCGTCTGCCGGAACATCCCCGGAGGCATAAGTTCCGGATAAGCCAGGCTGGATGCCTTTAGCTATGGAGAAGTCAGGCTTCAGGGAGGCCATCTTGCGCACAGAGCCTGTCTGCCTGTTCTCTATGCTATACGTCATCAGATTGCCGCCGTTCCAGACAAACTTCCTTTCAATCATACGGTTGCCCACTACGAGAGTATCACCTTCAAGACGGCTGTATCCTGCCCCGGACGGACGGTCAAGCAGGCGGTTAGGCAAATTGAAGTTCTGGTCATTAAGTCCATCTGTCCTGCCTGCCCCTTCTTTCATCATGGCTTTCAGTTCATCAAGATGCAAGGCATATATCTCCCTTGGAGAGCATCCATACCTATGGCACAGTGAAGCTGCCATACCTACGACCTCCCCCATCATTCCGGTTGTCCTCATTACGCGGACCGTACCAAGTGCCACATGTGTCACGCTGATATTGCGCCCTGCCATGAAAAGGTTGTCTATATTCCTGGAATACAGGCATCTGTAAGGCACTGCATACGGATATATCCAGTTATGCACAGTGGCAGCCTTGAACTCTGCCCCAGGAAATTTAGAGGAATTGCCGGCATCCGGAAAATGCAGGTCTATCGCCCATGTCGTTGTGAACGAGGCATCCTCATGCGGGATATTCCTGTCTATGTCATTCTGTGTAAGGACATAGTCACCAAGGAGTCTCCTTGACTCCCTCTTTCCGGCAATATATCCCACCCAGTCAAGGGAGCGCGTCTGCCATCCGGAATTGTCTTCAAGACGGTTCTTGAGAAAACTCCAGTTGGAATATACAACCAGGAGCCCGTAGTCACGGATTCTCTCGGCATCTGCCACCTGGTCCAGGTTCATACCGGTCTCCCATTTCCATTCCCCCATCGTGACCTTTTCACAGTTTGAGGCATCGAAATGCACACCATATTCAAATTCAGGGAACACGGCAGGATGCCCCATATCTTTTGAATACCATTGTATGGAAGCCCCCATTGTCATGTCATCTGCCTTTTCCGGTGCAAGGGACTCATCATATTCTTCCCTTGCCTCACGTCCCATACGGAAGTCAGCCCCGGCAAGCGCACCGATTGTTCCGTCCCCGGTACAGTCTGAAAAGACAGGGGCACTGAGCCAATGCTCCTCCCCTGTCTCTATATGCCTTATAAGTACAGCATCGATATGGCTGCCTGATTTCTTTACATCCACAGCCCTGTAGCACGGATAAAGGGTAACCCCATCCTGTGAATCAATGAACGACTGCTTTCTGCCATCTTCATAATACTCTGCCGGCTTTGCATTTCCGGCGCGTTCATGTCCGAACTCACGTATCATCCTGCCAAGGCCTTCATTAGGTCCCATCTCCACATATCCTCCGAGATGCACCCTGACCTCGGAACTGTTGTTTCCGCCAAGAACCGGACGGTCATTGACAAGTGCAACCGAAGCCCCGTTCCTTGCTGCAGCTACAGCTGCGCACATTCCGGCAATTCCGCCTCCGACAACTACGAAATCGTATGATTCATACGCAGGCTCCGGCATTCCGAGGGAAGAACGCCTGAAAGAGGCAAGTCCCTGACTGTCGCAAGGCGGGACATTCCCTTTCACATTTGTAAGATATACAGCATCACACCTGCCGTCAAATCCGGTCAAGTCACCCAGTGCAAGGGAGGCCTCACCTTTCTGCAGCCTTGCCTTGCCGGCATATTGCCACATCCAGCGGTCACCCTCCGCGCCAAGTTCATTTTCGAGCGGAGTCCCGTTGACCTTGACGATAAATCTTCCCGGCCCGGGTGCATCCGTCCATGGAGAAGTCCAGTTGAAGGTACGTACATAGACATGCCATACACCTTTCTCAGGAATTTCCACTGAAGTTACAGCATCATCAACAGGTCTCCCGAGACCATGTGCAAGCAGATATGGCGAACCCATCAGGTCCATGAACTGCTGGTCCACGGACCAGCCGCCCTTGTCACGGAAATTTTCAGCCTCAACGAGAATATCAGCTCCGGAAGCCGCTGCAGCCCCGAAGAAGACACACAGAAGTGATATTATTATGCGGTTCATCTGTACAGTCATTTGTTGTCTACAAATTTAGTCAATGGCCATGAAACATTAAGTCCGGTGGCCTACATTAATGGTTTCATTTTGTACACACCGGCATACTGGCATGTCAATCCACATATATACGGCAGGAAAGCGGAAGGTCTGCAGAAGAGCCTCCTGCCATGACATTGAAATATCCATGCTCTACAATGAAAGCATGAGAATCAACATCATAATATGCAAGCGACTCCCTGTCAAGGAATATTGCCACATGCCTCTTCTCACCTTTTTCAAGGAAAACTTTCGCATATCCCTTTAGTTCCTTCAGCGGTCTCATTACAGACGACTCACAGTCCTGGACATAGACCTGTACTGTCTCAGATGCAGCCATCTTTCCAGTATTGCGCACATCAAGTTCAACAGTCACACTGCCGTCATCGTGCATGGAGACGCTCATGTCCGAATATTCGAAAGTACTGTATGACAGCCCATATCCGAATGGATATCTCGGTGCAATTCCGCTCCTGTCATACCCACGGTAACCGACAAAGACCCCTTCGCTGTATTCGACATGCCGTGGCTGCCTTGCATTTTCATAATAGCTGTTGCGTACAGGATTGTCATCCCAGGAATTTTCAATCGAGACAGGCAGTTTCCCGCTTGGAGAAATCTTCCCTGTCAGTATCTCTGCAAGGGCTGTCCCTCCCTCCTGGCCGGGATACCATGCCATGAGTATGGACTCAACATCCTCTGACCATCCATTGAAATCCACGCCTCCGCCTGCATTGATCACCACGGTGACATTGCCATGCATCGAGGTTACGAGATTTATCAGGTTCCTCTGCTCAAGCGGAAGTTCAAAGCTCCGGTCAAAGCCCTCACCCTCAATATTGCTGTCAAATCCGGCACAGAACACCACGGAGGAAACCTTTTTCAGGTTGTCAACAAGCAGTTCCCTGTTCATCATCCCTGCCTCAAGGGTAACGGTAGCCTCGCCGGCATTGTCGAAATATTCATATCTGAGCATATATTCATGTCCTGCCTTGACATCAACAAACGCAGACCTTGCAGAAAGGGCATGGTTGCCCCAGTCTCCGCCAACCTGCTTTCCGTCAACAAAAAGACGGTATCCGTCATCTCCGCTCATCTTGAAACGCACAACACCGTCACGTGCTGGTCTGAAGACACCTTCCCATACAACTGAGAACTTGTCATCCGGAATACCGTCACAAGGCGATCCGTATTTCCAGAAGAAATTGACATTGCTGTCCGTACGCTGCATCACAGGGGTTCCCTCAAATTTCAGCTTGCCATAGTAAGTACCCCTGAATCCCTGTTCTGAGAAAGAGGCATCGGTAAATATCGAGCCTGAGATATCCTCATAGAGCACATCATCCGAAAGCAGGACTACATTCTTCTCCCCCTTTGCATCAGCCAGCCCACGGTATGCCGAGACAGATGACACCGGGGTCACGAATCCGCTGCCACCTCCTGTAGGGACACGGTCCGCATTAGGTCCCATGACCAGTATCCTGCCCTTTTTGAGAGGAAGGCCGGCATTGTCATTTTTCAGCATCACAATTCCCTCACGTGCGACCTCAAGGGCAGCCTTGCGCGAAGCGGTATCGTCAATGGATGTGTCTGCCGCACGTTCCCCGTCAAGCATCCCGAAAGAAATAAGGGTCTGGAGGATATGCTGGACCTTCAAGTCTATGTCAGCCTCACGCACAGTTCCGTTCCCGATGGCATCATGCAGCCTTTCCCTTGTAAAGAATACACCTTTCGGCATCTCAAGGTCCAGTCCGCCGTTTGCTGTGCCAATTGTTGAATATGTTGATGTCCAGTCCGACATGACAATTCCATTGAATCCCCATCTGTTGCGCAGAACCTCGATATTCATCCAGGCATTTTCTGTTGCATGCACTCCGTTCACCGGATTATAGCTGTCCATTACAGCCCCTACACCGGCTTCCTGTACTGCCTTGCGGAAAGCAGGGAAATAGATTTCGTTCAATGTCCTCTCATCAACATCCGAGCTGACGCTATGGCGTGCATATTCCTGGTTGTTTACTGCGAAATGCTTTACCACAGCCATCACTCCCTCATCCTGAAGGCCGACAATATAATGCTTGGCTGTCTCACCTGCAAGATAAGGGTCCTCTCCGAAATATTCATAGTTGCGTCCGCACATCGGAGCACGGTATATATTGACTCCCGGACCGAGCATTATGTCAACTCCACGGGCCTTTGCATCAAGTGCCAGTCCATGTCCCATCTGCTCCACAGCTTCGCGGTTCCAAGATGCAGCCGAACAGATGCCGCACGGATAGAGGGTGCTCCTCGTGTTGTTGCGCACTCCGCATGGGCCGTCCGCCATCCTTATCTCAGGTATATTGAGCCTCGGTATGGCACGCAGATAGAATGACTTCAATCCTGAGATATAGTCGATTTTCTCATCCAATGTCATCTGGCGCACAAGTTCCTTTGCACGTTTTTCGTCATCGGCTGAAATCTGATGTACCTTTTCATGGTCCTCCGCAGAACGCCCGATGGCCTCCTGTGCATATCCCATGGACGGGAAGATACTGGCTGTAACAAGAAGTAGACAGAACAGGCTGGTTTTCATTTTAGCTCAAAGTTTAATATTACAATGTACAAATATATGACGGATTCCATAAATGGAACGGACAGGCATATACACTTATGGTTTCATTTTGTACATCCGGACCTGAATACACGGCTCTTAGCCGATTTCCATACAGTTTATTGGGTTGCCATGCAGTTTCTGGACGGTGTTTTCTTTTTAACATTGCCAATGGGTACAGGTTGGTATGTTTCCCGGCCAACCTGTACCTTAATGTTGACCAACCTGCACCACAGACCTGCATTATATGCGCGGAGAAGGTGGTGAACGGAGCAGGTTGGCGGTAATGATGACCAACCGGCGCCACTGGAATGCATTATACGCGCTGAAAGGGCGATGAACAGAGCTGGTTGGCGGTAACGATGACCAACATGCGCCACAGACATGCATCATACGCGCTGAGAGGATGGTGGACAGAGCTGGTTGGCGGTAATGATGACCAACCTGCGCCACCGGCATACATTATACGCGCTGAGATGGTGATGAACGGCGCAGGTTGGCGGTAACGATTACCAACCTGCGCCACCGGCATGCATTATTATATGCGCTTTTCCTGTGTCGGGACGTGGAGCGACAGCCTCACCAATACGAAACCGGCCCTGTATAAAGTGGATTATACTTGGGCCGGTCTATCATTAAAGAAATATTTCTATTTTATCAGCTTTATCCTCATGTTCCTCAAATCTACAATAATGTATTTTACCGTAGTGAAGATAAATTTAGGACTGCCATCTTCATTGACACCATCAACAGGATAGAAATAGCTTCCCCTCTGCCAGGCAGATCCACCGGAGATTTTTGTCCATTTTCCTATTTCAATAGGAGCAGCCTTATTGGAGCCACCATTTATTGGAATGATTAGAGACTGGTCCTCAGGAGCTAACGTATAAATTTGAGTATAAACATCTTTAGGAGATGCAGTAAGTGTTCCTACCTCCAATATTTCAAAATCAGTTATCTCTTTCCCTGTCTTAAAATTAAATCTCTTGAGATAGCCGCCGCTATATGTCATTGTCAATATCTGCGGATCTGATTCTGACGGCACGGCTGCAAATTCTACAGTAGACCATCTGTCATCTCCATAAAGCCATATTCTATCTGTTATGGTTGTCTTTAGCTTGCCGTTGGCAGCAAGATTATTCATATAGAACTCAACAGACCATGCCGACAAATCATTGGCCGAATCATAGACATCAACAGTCCCGGTTCCCTTGTCCACAACTACGCGTGCGGCAGAAAACGGCACTGCCAGGATAGTCTTTCCGTCATTGTCAGCAAGGACTCCTGCCTTGACATTCTGCTTTGCAAAGACATTGCTGTCATAGTCTGTTACAAGCTTTGTCCCGGCCACTGTAAAAGATGTGGCAGCAGAGAGGACATCGGCAGAAAAGCCTTCACTGACCTCAATCTTCCTTACTTTGCTCCTTGCCGGCAATGCCTGTGACTTATGGATATTATATGCCATAGTCTTGCCGGAGCTGAATGTATAGGAGATTGACATTCCTTCTGGACAGCTGCAGGGAAAGACTGAGGCATAATAGGTCTGCCCTTTCTTAAAATCCCCGTTGACAACTACAGAGGATGAACTTTTCACACCAGGCGTAACGACAGGAAATCCCGATTCATCAAAGACAGCCTTTGCCTCCCCGGAGACAGCATCATTGCCGAGAGAACGTATTTCTACGGAAACGACATCATCTGACGGTACATTGAAACCGAGCAGGCCGCAAAGGTTCCTGAACGTAAGGGACAGCCCGTCCCCTGATTCCTGGCCGTCCGTATATGCAGCTGCTATAACTGCCGACTTGTCAAATGAACCGGCCACAGCCGTCTGTACAGCAGGAAGCTCCACAGCGAGTTCCCCGTCAGTACATGACACTGCCCCAGCTGCAGGATATACTGCATAGTAACCCGGTGCCTCGGCAATGCCGGCTGCCCTGAAAGATGCCCTGTACTCATCGGAAGGGTCTATTTCAGCTGTCACCTCAACTTTGTTGGCACCATAGATGGCCACCACATCCCCCTCTG
Source organism: Bacteroidales bacterium (assembly GCA_023667095.1). Classification (GTDB taxonomy): domain Bacteria; phylum Bacteroidota; class Bacteroidia; order Bacteroidales; family UBA932; genus Cryptobacteroides. The sequence goes on along the minus strand of JAMPAT010000006.1, from coordinate 56,058 downwards.
TCCATTTGACCTTGTAGCCATCGGCAAGTTCTGCCCTTGTCTGCGGGCCGAAATCTGCGACAAAGAGCTTTTCTGTCAGATTGAGGTCATCAATCAATTTTTCATCCTGTGCCATAGGTTCCTGCTGGCATGACGCCAATGCCGCAGCTGCTGCGGCAAATGGCAACAATACAGTCTTTTTCATCTCAGCCCACATCAATTACTCCCATGGGGATTCGCCGAAATCCTCCCAGTCTCCGCCATATTCACTTGCACACAGGACACCTTCCGGCACAAATTCAACTACTGTAATTTCCGGGGCCAGATACTTTGCTGTATCGGCACTACCCCCCCCAACTTTCTTTTCTATAATCTTGCTCATGATAATAATGTACTATTAGCTTTATTTTGACATATCAGTCACACGGTAAGGCTCGGCAACAGCATTGTGTGCTGCATTCTGCGCAATCCCTTTCTTTGTTTCAGCAACCGTTGATGGCGCCCAGCTGTTTTCAGTGACATCTTTTCCCGTTATGGCCTCATACCATGTACATGCTGCGGTATATCTGCCGAATGTAGTCTCGAGATGGTAGCCGTCCCTGTTGAACGTATCCCCGAGAGATGATGTACGCCCGTTCTGCACGGCTGTACCTGACGGTACAAGGATATCAACACCAAAAGCAGGATTGTCCATGACCTTCCTGGCAACATCCACAATGGCATTGTACATTGTCATCTGGTCATTGCCGTATTTCGGGAAGTCTGCATGGTTGGAAGATGAGGCGTATGCCCATGTCGAATGCCACAGTATCTTGACATCCGAACGGGAATGCGAGCGTACATAGTTCAGTATATCAGGTAGATATGGCGAACAGGTCTCATATTTTCCGGAAAGGCCGCTTGCCTGCTGGATACTGACATAGTCCCATTTTTCATCAGCAAGTGCATCGGAGATCTTGAAATTCTTAGTATTTGTCTTCTGGCCTTTCACCACCTTGCGGTATTCGTAGGCAGCCTTGTCTGCGTTGATATTATTGTAATGTTTCTCAAGGTCGCAGCCACCGATATACATGTTGCCGATGATGACTTCCTGCCCGTCATTCCGGAAAAGTTCATAGAGATATTGCTCTACAGCATCCTGGGAAAAGCTGTTTCCGATTGCAAGGATACGCAGGATACCGTCACCTTGATGCTCCACCTGCACTGTTGCACGTGCAGTAACGGTCTCGCATTCTTCAAGATATACAAGGATGACTGCACGTCCTCCCTGCAATGCCGTAAGTTCGGCCCTATTCCCGTCGGATGTCAATGAAACCACAGTCGGATTCAATGACATCCATCTATATGTTGCAGGAACATCCCTGTCCGCTGCTCCGGAAAGGGAAGCTGAAATCTCCATTGTCTGCCCTACTGTCATCTGCCCTTCTGCCGGGGACAATGCCAATGACAGGCCGGTGTATGGGTCCGCTTCTGTGCATGCACAGGAATACAGCGCAATCACCAGCACCGCGAATACATTGGCTATGAATTTTATACTTCTTTTTACGATATTTTCCATCATAAATCATATAAGGGAAGATAAATTCCAAGTAAAGCCAAAATATGTTTTAACTTAGAGTTTTATCCTCCCTTTTTTAAAGAATATACATATTAGTTTATCAATTTTACCCTCAGATTCCTTAAATCAAGGATAAATGTAGCTTTTGTGGCAGCAAAATGAGGAGTCTCGCCATCATAGCCGTCAATCGGATGGAAATATTGACCACGCTGCCAGTCAGAACCTCCGGACATTGGTGTCCATTCGTTCATGACCACAGGAGCAGCAGTTTCCTTTTTGCCGTTGATGGAAACGCAAAGTTCCTTGTCGCTTGGGGCAAAGGTATAGATGCGGCTGACTCCAATTGTCTCCTTTCCTTCCGCTATAACTTCAAAGTCGCTGGCAGATATTCCTGTCTTAAAGTTTACCCGTGTCAAATTAAGAGGGGAACCCAAGTAATAGAGGACTTGCGGATCGGCAGGAGAAGGCACAAGTTCAACAGCTTTCCCACTCCATGAAATGTCACCATACAGATATATTTTATTTGTTATCGTACTTTTCAGCGTACCATTTGCTTCAAGATTATTGATATGGAATGTTGCCGACCACGGCTGCAGGTCATTGGCCTCATCATATATTGTCACCTCACCTGATGCTCGGTTAAGGACAATACGGTATTTGCCGTCTGCAGGAATTGTCCAGTGCCTCTGCGCAGTCAGGGCTACAAAATCCTGGTCAATCGCCTGTGCCGTTGCCGGATTCAGATCAGTACCCTCTGCAGGGACGAGAGCACCGAGCGAGGCAGATTCCCCGTCAAGCATCTCTATATACATCTCACCGGCCTTCAAGTCAGACCAGAATGCGTAGACATCCTCATTTTCAAGGGTCTGGGTCATTTCCACAGATTCCGCAACCGCTGAACCGCTGACAGCAAACTTTGCCACAGAAGCAAGCTCCACCTTTTCAAACACGACATCATCAACACCGTACTGGACTATCTTGACCTCGTATGTCTCACCAAGGGCAGGGACAACACTGACAGTTGCAGAACGCATCTCACCGTCATTTGCATCTACGGAAAGCGTAACAACATCCGTAGTCACCGCCTTTGTGGAAGGAGCCACATGTATCCATGACACATTTTCAGGGATAGCCACTTTGTATTCAATATTTGTCGTTATGGTCACCTCAACATTTCCGCCATCCTTTCCGACAGTCTGCACGTCTGCCACACAAGACATTATACCATCTTCAAATGTTATGCACACTGCCTTGTATGAAGAGTCGGAATTCCTTATTGCCTTGACTATGACATATCCGTCAGCTGGAAGCTGAGCGGGAGCGGTAACTGACACCGAACCGTCTTTCAGGACAGCGGAATAGCCGTATGCCTCAACAAAGATGCGGGTTGTAGCATCCATGCCCTTGACCTCGAACGGAATCTCAACAGTTGCACCAGGGATTATCACTACCTCATCCTTGGAAACAGATATCCCGAAGCTGCCCTCTACCGGAAGCCTGAAGACTTTGTCCGGATTTGAATTGAGCACTATGACAAGCTCCCCGTCAACGATGCTGACACTTTTGAAGAAAGAGTCTCCGGAGCCGCTTCCAGAACCTACTGCAAGGACATATCCTCCATTTACATCGGTAATTCTCTCCGGCTCTTCATTCTCATCATATCTGACAGTCCAGTATCCTTCGCTGTCCACACCGAATATAGGTGTCCTGCCATCTGCACCGTCCGCGCCATCGTTTCCATCAGAGCCATTGTCACCCTTGTCACCGGCTTCTCCTTTGTCTCCCTTTTCTCCGGTAGCCTTGACCGGCTTGCCGTCCGAGAGTATCCTCTGGCCGTCAAGAGTCCAGTATCCTTCACTGTCGATGCCGACATTGAGCAGGACCGGGCCGTTTTCCACGGTAATCCTGTGCATTGAACCGTCACCAAGAGTGATTGTCCACACGTTTCCGTCCTGCCTTATCTCCTTCACAGTCTGCCCTGACTGGCTGAATGCCTGCAAGGCCTTTACATTGTCATTCAGTTCCATGACAGAATTTGTCATGGCAGCTACGCGCTCCTCAAGGACATCAAGACGCCCTTCCACTCCTGAGAGGTCCGTACATGAGGTCATGTACGGCAGGATTGCCGCCGCAGCAAGCAAAGATATAAATATTCGTTTCATGTTATTGTTTATTTGGTTATTTGGCATTTACTGTAAATGTTCCGGCACGGACCCATCCTGTGTCAGTCAGGTGCTTTGATGCAGCTGCAGTACGTATCCCTATATTGTTGCCATCTGCTGTGTCGACAATTCCGACTCCCCAGGTATATGCCCCGACAGCAACTCCCTTTATCTCCACGTCAAATGTATATGACGTGATTTCACCTTTAATCCATTTCGAGAGGTCAGTCTGCTCATCCACAAATACCTTGACCGGCTCATTCTTGCTGTCAAGCAGGGCAAATGCTACCTTGTACCTGTAGTTCCACTGCTTAAGGTTTACGGGACAATAGCCCCATCCAAGGTTTGCCCAGCTGTGCCCGAGGGTAACCTTGTCGCCGAAAGTACCCGAAGAAGGCACTGACAGTGAAGTCGGATAAAGCCTGTATCCTCCCTCCGCAACAAATCTCTGGACAAGTGAGAAGGCATCATTGAACCACGACTCAGTCTCATTTCCATAGCGGAAGTCCATCATATTGACACATGCCTCCTGAGAGTCAAGGAATTCTCCTTCACGTACTTCTGCCGGTGAATTATATCCGTCGCCCTTGATTCCGGACTGATGACCGGGGCTGTCAACTATATATCCGCCCTCCATTATGACCGGAAGCCTATGGCTCCATTTCTTCACAAAGCTGCGCTCCCAATTGTTGTATCCCCAGTCCTGGTTCTTCATTCCGAACGAGTCTGCACGCAGGCAATAGCCGTTGTCTATCGCAATCTGGAGGACATCCTCGCTGTCCGGCTGGGCATTCTTGCCCTCGCTGACAGGATGCCCTATCTGCCTATGGTAGTTTATCACAAGCGGAACCCTTGTGAAATTCTCAGCATACAGCTTTGTTATCCAGTCCATTGTATCAGCCTTGTATTCAGAAGTCATGTTGCTTACAGCATTGTTCTGCTCATAGCATACATTATGTCCTTCGCCCCATTTCCCAAGTCCGTATCCATCAATGAATGCTGTCTTCTTAGGGTCATTGAAACGTGCTCCGAAAGCCTTTACAAATTCTTCATAGTATTTTCTCCATACCGGATCAACGGCAAGAGGGGTCTTCCTATCCGGATAGTTTGCATTTTCAAGCCAGTATTCCGCTCCTGCATCGAACACGAACTGAGGTGTGTTCTCCCTCTGGTCGCGGCCGTCCACAACCACACGGAAAGCAATCGGAATCTCCAGTTCCTCTGCCCTCTTGATCAGCTTGTATATGCTGCTTGTCGGGTCATCCCACGCATACACTCCCTTTGACGGGTTCAGGCTTTTCCATCCTGTACGGATATAGCAGGCTGAGGCATAATCCCTTATAAGCACTTCCTTTCCGAGGTCAGCAACATATATCTTCTTGTCGAAATATGACGGGTCAGCCGTACCTGAAAGATACATCACCCATCCATTCAATGGATTACGTATTACAGACGTCCTGTCAGGACTGATCTTTACTGTCGTATTTCCCTCGATTGAAGACTGGCTGCCGTTTGAAGGTCCAGGCTCCTTTCCGCAGGCACAGGCAGACACTACAGCTGCCAGAAGTATCAAAACTGTATTTTTAATCCTGTAAGTCATTTTATATGTATAAATTTACCATGTCCGCCGGCTGGACATTGGCTGCCGGCAGACCTATTCTTGAATTTATTGTCCCTTAGTCAAAACGGATCATATTGTTTCTGGCATCGATGGTAATCTTGCTCAGCTTGACTCCACCGGCTGCCGGCTTCCATTTCCTGTTACTTACAGCTGCCGCCATCGGGAGCCACTCACCCATCTTGAGCTCGACATCTACACTTGATGCGACACCTGGCTCAGTTGCCGGGATAAATGCCAAGGACTTGGAAATGAATGTCATTCCTGCGCCGTCGTTGTTAGGATTGTTGCCGCCGCTACCTTCCCCGGCCCTGATGTCATCAACTTCTGCCGGTCCCTGTGCTACCTTTACACAGAAGGCATCAGACATGCTGAATGAAGATCCCTGCCATATGATTAGCTGAGGGTCAGTCTTGGAGACAACGAATGGATAGGCCTTGCCCTTCCAGCTGTCCCAGCCGGTCATTGAGTTGACATAATAATTTCCGGCACCGAGAGTCTTGGTCAATATCCATGATGGAGGAGTTCTGCCCTCGTATGCAAATTCCACAGTCAATGGCTCAAGCCTGTTCTTGGGAGAGAAGAATTTGACAGCCTTGTTCTCAATGTCAATTATTACACGCCAATATCCTTCAACAGGAATATTCCATGCAGGAAGCGATGCACCTTCCTTCGGCTCATCCTTCACGACTGCCGCATATTCCGTTGCAGCAGGCTTTCCTCCAACAAGGTCATCATCAGGAATGATGACATCACCGTCTGCCGGACATATATATGAAGTAATGCCTTCATATTCGATAGGTATGGTCATCATGCCTGGCTGAAGATACACTTCCTCCGCGTAGATGAACTCATTTTCCGGTGTCTTTGGCATTGCCTGCTTTGTAGTTCCTGTCACAGCCTCCCCGGAAAGGAAGATACGGTCGGCATCGAAAGTAAGCGGACGGAACGGACGTACACTGACACCGGTTGTCCTGACTTCAGGCATGATGTATTTTGTGCCGCCATCCCATTTGGCGATGACCTTGAACTGCATATTCACGGCACGCGAATAGTTCTTGCCCCATTTGTCGACCAGCAGATTCTGAAGCTGCTGGTTTGTGTATTCCTTGAAATATACCCCGTCATCCTCAACTTCACGCACACTGTTGCTGAAATCATTCCCCTCGATGTCAAGGTATGTCACATAGGTGACAATATAGTCATCCGGCATTTCCCTTGCAGGGCTCCATGTAAATGCAAGTGCCACCTCATCAGGTGCCTCCGCGTCAAGGACAACCTCCTCGGCAGATACTTCAAGTGTCATGGTCTCGACCACATCGTACATGCTCCTGTCCGGTCCCTGGAAGCCTCCCTTGTTGCAGCCGGCAAGGGATAGGATCCCTGCCGCTGCACTGATTATCATATATCTGAATTTCATGTTGTCAAATATTATATTTTCACAATAGCTCAATAATGCCAATCCTACCATCCTGGAAGCTGACGAAGATTTGTATTCTTGTCAATGTCATCCTGCGGGATAGGCCACCAGTAGCTGATGAACCTGCGTGTCTGGTACTGGGTCCTCTTGTAGTAGTCGTCCCTGCTTGTCTTTGTCGCACGTGAATCCATCCCATAGAACGGCCCGTCAAGCACTGTTTCAGCCTGTTTCCAGCGTCTAAGGTCATCAAAGCGGCAGCCTGCCTCACAGTTTAGCTCGACACGCCTTTCCCTGCGGATAAGGTCACGGAACTGCTCTCCGTCAGACGGCACAGGAATCATCTGCACCCCGTCGCTGTCAAGTCCGGAACCATACTGCGGTATTCCGGCCCTCTCCCTGATAAGGTTCACATATTTGACAATCTCCGCCTTGTTGGCAGCATATGAACCTCTTGCGATACTGTATTCATTAAGGCACTCTGCGTATGACAGATAAGCCTCCGCGAGACGGTAGATTGCGCCATGGCGTGTCTTGTATGTCCCTGAACTTTCACTCGGGATGGCAGACGGGTCAACCATCTTCCTCACAAGGTAGCCGGCAGTCGGAGAGTCATGGCTCGGTCCTCCATCCTGTCCACCTGAGAAGAAGTCCGTTGTCTTGATTGAAGACTTGTGCTTGTCCTTGCCCCAGTGGTACTGCTCGTTATACAGCACAGAGATATAGAAACGCGGCTCACGGTTGCAATACATGTTGTATGTATTCTTTGTCGTAATCACATACTCTTCCTTTGCACCTTCCACGGCACCCTGCTCTGCATAGAAATATTTTGTCCTTGCCTTCATGTCAGCAGAAGAATATCCTTCCTCTGTATAGCCTGAAGCATGGTTTATTATAGGAGTCTTTCCGTTGTCGGCATAGCCTGTGATAGGGACAAGTCCATTGCTCATGAAGAATGCATCCACAAGATTCTGTGTAACACCGATTGCACCTGCACCTCCCATGCTTCGCGGGTTGCACTGCCTGTCGAAATATGCCCCGCTGTCGTATGTCTTAGGGAAGAGGACCTCATGGTTTCCCTGGTCCCAGCGCATCAGGACTGCCTTCATATATGACATGTAAGGATCTACAGAGCCACTTGAAAGACGTTCCACATAAAGGTCATATCCTGCCTCCTTGGCAGCATCAATCACATCCTTGTTTGCATCAGCGGCTGCTCTCCATCTCTCAGGATCATATTCAGAACTGAATACAGGTACACCGTCACAGTTTGTAAATCCGGCAAGGTCCGGATTGCCGTTCACGAGAGGGCTTGCTGCGAATGTCAGCAGGCGTGCACGTATCGCAAGACACATCAGCGAAGTTGCCCTTCCGTACTTGTTTGCCTCCTCGTATGCAGACGGAAGAATCTCAGAAGTCTCCTTGAGTTCCTGCGCAACCCAGTCTACAACAGTATAGAAAGGCTGCTGCTTAAGCTGCATGTCAGAAGCATTAGTTCCCTGTGCAGGCTCAACAATCATAGGAATTGCGCCGTAGGTCATCACCATCATTGCGTGGTAATAGGCAATAAAAAAGCGGCACTCTGCCTTCATCCATTCTATCTCCTTGGCAGAGACATCAAAAAGAGGATGTGCATTCTCCATGAAGATATAGGCAGAACGGATTCTCTTTGAGAACTCTGTCCAATATGAAATGATTCCACCCTGTGCAGGAGTGAAGTTACCGTTCTGGTAGAGGATTGCCTTGAATCCCTGTGACTCCCATCCTACCGGAGGTGTAAGGTCATCAGCAACGGCAATGGCTCCATCATAATGATAGAATGTCGGTATACCGTTATAGATATATGCAAGCCAGCGTTCAAGATTGTTCTTGTTCTCAAATGCAGTCTCTATGTCAAGCTGGTCATCCGGCTGTTTGTCAAGATAGTCACAGGAAACGGCAGCAAAGATGGAGACAAGCCCTGCAATCAAGTATATTAATTTCTTATTTTTCATTCTGTCAATAATTTAGAATTTAAACTCAAGTCCTGCAGATATTGACTTCATTACAGGATAGGCAGCACCTGTAGCTGAAGCGAGTTCCGGATCCCAAAGCTTGAATTTTGAGAAAGTCAGCAGGTTGGTACCCCTGAGGAATACCCTTGCCCCTGATATGAACGACTTCTCTGAAACTTTCTTAGGAAGCGAATATCCGATTTCTATATTCTTCAGCCTGAGGAAGCTCATGTCACGCAGCCACCATGTCGACTGCTGGCTGTTGTTGGCATTTGTCCCGTAATCCAAACGTGGATAGAACACATTCTGGCTCGGGTTATCCTCTGTCCAGCGGTCCTGGTAGTTTGTGAAGACATTGTATGTAGTACCCTTGTTTGATGCAGGGATGATGTTTCCTGAAAGTATATTCCATGTCTTGCCCACACCCTGGAAAAGTGCCGATATGTCAAGGTCTTTCCAGATGAATGTGAACCCGAATCCATACACAAGCTCCGGGTTCTTTGTTCCTCCGATCGGAGACTTGTCATATACGTCAATCTTGCCGTCCTTGTTGACATCCCTGTACTTGATGTCTCCCGGGCGCACCTTGGAGACAAGAGTAACCTCTGGAAGGTCCGGTCTCAGGATACCGTTCTCGACATCCACAAAGTCATCGTATGTATACAGCCCGTCATCAATATATCCGAAGAGCTGGCCTACAGGATGTCCTGTCTGCGCCCTGTTGGTCCCGACAACTGCCTTCGGCTCATCCATCTCCACAATTGTATTGTGTGCGTATGTGAATGTTCCCATAAGGCTCAGGAAGAAGTCACGTCCGAACTGTTTCCTGAAATTCAGTGTCATGTCGACACCCTGGTTCTTCACCTTGCCGAAGTTCTGCCATGGCGACTTGATGAATCCTGCAGTGGCCGGGATCGAGGTCCTTTCCATGAAGATATTGTTCCTCCTCTCGTCAAAGAAGTCAACCGAAAAATCGGCAATACCGTTGAAAAGGCCTATCTCAAAGCCGACATCGGCCTTGTTTACCTTCTCCCATGTCAGGTCAGGGACGGCAAAGTCACCCTCAGCCATACCGTTCTTGTTGTAGTTGGACTCATATCCCCACCTGTATTCCCCGAGAGTGTTCCAGTCATCAGTAATTGTGGACAGGTATGCAAAACGGCGTCCGTCAAGCGAGGCGTTACCTGTCTGTCCGTATGAAGCACGTATCTTCAGCTTTGAAAGCACCCTCTTGGCAGAAGCCATGAAAGGTTCCTCCGAAATCACCCATCCAAGTGCTCCTGAAGGGAAGAAACCATATCTCCTGCCTGGGGCGAAGTTCTCTGAACCGTTATATCCGAAGTTGAACTCCGCCACGTACCTGTTGGCGTATGTATATGAAGCCCTTCCGGCAAGTCCCTGGTTCCTGTACGGCAACTTGTCACCATTGTCATAGTTTCTCCTGTTGAAAAGGAGGAGTCCTGAGACCGCATGATCCTTGTTGAAAGTCCTGTCGTATGTCACGGCTGCCTCAAAATAGACACTCTTGTTGCCGAATGTACCGGAAGATGAATGTCCGAGTGTGTTGCTGCCGTTGCTCTTGACTGTAAGGATAAGCGAACCGTCCTCATTTCGTCCCGAAGCCGGGTTATATATGGTCGGGTTCGTCGAACGGCTTACAGTTCCTGTTGAATAGCGGTCAAATGAGAATGTACCCCTTATCTTAAGTCCCTCTGTGACAAACTTCAAGTCCTGCTCAAGGGTCACAAGGGTCTCTATCTTGCTCGCAGTCGTGCGGTTATATCCCCTCTGTGTGGCCATAGCCCACACATTTGACTCCTCATTTCCAGGAATCTCGCCAGTGGAGTACTGTACAGGGAATTTGAAGGGAACCGCACGGAAGGCCCTGTCGAATATGAGGCTGACACTCTCAGGAGTTGAATTGCGTTCCTGGAGATAGCCTCCGATATTGATACGGAGCTTTGTAGTATTGGTAATCTTGATATCCACGTTTGAGCGGACATTATACCTCTGGAGCTTTATCGAAGGGTCCCATTCCTTGGACATGTCCCTTGTAAGGATACCGCTCTCATTGTAGAATGCAGCCACAATCGAGTAGACTACCCTCTCGTTACCTCCGCTTATCTCCGCAGTGACCCTCTGGTTGTTTGCCCAGTCCTTGGAGATAGCCTTTATCCAGTTCACATCCGGATAGATGTCAGGATCATAGCCGGCACGTGTCTTGGCAATCTGGTCTGTGTACATAGGAAGTGATCCGGTATCCAGAAGCACATCGTCCAAAAGCTGCATGTAGTCGGCTGCCCCGATATATTCCGGCAATTTCACCGGCTGTGTGCCTGCAAACTCGGCCTTGATTGTAACCTTTGGCTTTCCGGCCTGTCCGCGCTTGGTGTTGATAAGGATAACACCGTTCGCACCTCTGACTCCGTACACTGCACTTGCAGCAGCATCCTTCAGCACAGAGAAAGAAGCGATTTCCTCGGCATCAATGGTGTCAAGGCTCCTTTCGATTCCATCGACAAGGACGAGAGGGTCACCTCCTACTCCCTGGAAAGTGGAAATACCGCGGATCCAGAATGTAGAATTGTCATATCCAGGCTCTCCTGAACGCTGGATTGCAAGTACACCGGCCACATTTCCAGCAAGGTTATTTGTAAGTGAACGGCTTGTAGAGACTTTCAGGGCCTCCGGTTCAATGGTCGTGATGGAAGCCACGACAGACTCCCTTTTCTGCGTTCCGTATGCAACGACAACGGCATCTTCAAGCTGTCCGATATTCTCGGCAAGCTCCACATTGATGACCTTCCGGTCACCTACCAGCTCCTCCTTTGTCACAAAGCCGACATAGTCATAGACAAGCACTGTCCATTTCTCCGGGACAGTGATAGTGTAGTTTCCATCAAGGTCCGTAATGGCATTCACTGTCTTGTCTGTCTTTGCATAGACGGTTGCCCCGACAAGAGGCTCTCCCTTTTCATCGGTAACATTACCGATTATCCTCAATCCGTTTCCGTCTTGGGATGCATTTTCCTGGGCCAATGCAGTTCCGCAGACACAGCAAGCCATAAGCAGTGCCAGGAAGAATCCATGCCCCAGAAATCTGGAAAATTTACTTAGAAACATATAAGTTGATAATAAAAGGTTAGTATTTAGAATCTGCACTGGCCCCTTTACGGGACCGGTACAAAAACTTGTTATTATTCAATTGTAACATCCGAGAGTTTCAGCCATCCGTCATCGGTGACATTCTGCTTTGCCGCGATATAGATACCGGGGGCATTGTCTTTCCATGTATCAGATATCCCGACAGCCATGACATACTCACCAGGGCCGGCATCAAATGAAGTCCTGAAAGTATAGCTGCGAGGCTGTCCCTTTATCCAGTCGGACGGCCGTGCATCTTCATCAAACTTTATTGACACAGGTTTCAAGGTCTCCTTGTCAAGCAGTGCAAAGGCAGTCCTGTAGCGTCCCTCCCATTGCTGGATATTGGTCGGGCAATAGGACCAGCCGAGATTCTGCCACCGGTGCACGATGGTCACCTGTTCACCCGCCTTGAAACGTTCCGGGACAGTAAGCCTGTCAGGATAGATACGGTAGCAACCCTCCTGTATGAATCTTTCCACATATTCATACGCCTCGTTGAACCATGACCACGCCTCACTGGCCTCGACACTCTGGTTATACCTGAGGTCCATGGTGTTGACACATGAGCCTTGTGCGTCCATAAACTCTCCCCTGCGCACATCAGCCCAGCTGCTGTAGCCGTCCCCCTTATAGCTGTCGCCATGGGAAGCCTTGACCCATCCTCCCTCTGAAGCAATCGGAACGGCATACCTGTTCTTGTACAGCATGGACTTTTCCCAGTCAGAGAACCAGGTCTTCATCCCGAAAGCCGCACTCTGCAGGGAAAATCCCTTGCTTACACCTTTCTGGACAAGACGTTCCGAGTCCGGGTCGAACTTGTTCCCGTCCCACTGTACTCCTGTCCCTATCCATCTATGTGCATTTAGAGTAATCGGAATCCTTGTAAATTCCTTCACGAAAGTATCTGTCAGGAAGTCAAATACCTGCTCCCTCGGGCTGTCATCACCTGTAGAATATATGCACGCGTGATATTCTCCCCACTTACCTATGCCGAAACCTCCGGCAAAAGCTGTGATGTCAGGATCATTGAACTCCTGTGCAAATGCATGTATGAATTCGGCATAGCACTCCTGGAAGACAGGATCATCGGGATATGGCGTCCATACTGTAACTGAACCGGTCTGTGACTCAAAGACCTTGCATCCCCTTTCCCTTACATATTCAGGACAGGAATTGTCATGCTTGTCCCTGCTGTCCGCCCCAAAATTGAATGCGAGCCTCATGTTCCTTTCACGGGCACCGTTGACAAGCATCTTGAACCTTTTTGCCTGCGGGGTATTGCACCCTTCCTGCCAGGCATATACGCCTTCCTCCGGATTGGCCTCGGCCCATATCACCCTGACAAGCAGAATCGGTGCATAGTCCCTCGGGACATTTACAACACCCTTTGAGGAAGGGAAATTGTCATACCTTTCCCAGAAGCGGTCATCTATTCCGCTTCCAAGTCCGGAATAGATCATCCAGCCGGAAAACGGGTTCCGGAGCATGGTTGTCCTGTCCGGGGATACGGTCACAGTCTTGACCTCCCCAAGACCTGTATCAGGTTCATCGGATGGATTTGCCGGTTTGCAGGATACCACCGGCAATACGGCAACAAGGAGTGCAGCAGATTTAAGCTGTAAATGTCTTACCCCCCCCAGAAGAGAGCTATTAAAAGTGATGATATGCTGAATCATGTCCATAATTAGTGCATTGATTATTGCGGTTGAACAAATATCGGATTTACTGACAACACTTGCGTGCCTTTTCATACGGAAAAGGTTTCATTTTGTACACTGCTGTGTAAAAGCACAAAATGAAACCTTATCCGGCAATTGCAGGCAACCGGGCTATGCCCCGGTATCTCCCTTCCCTTTCCTGAATTCACTCGGGGAAATCTCGAAATGCCTCCTGAAGCAGATGCTGAAATACTTTGGATTTACAAATCCGGTCATTGCGGATATTTCAGATATGGTGTATTCCGACTCCTTCAGCAGCTGCGCAGCACGCTTCAGGCGTACATCCATGATGAACTCCTTGATTGACATTCCGGTGATGTCGTTGATCTTGCGGTAGAGGATTGTACGGCCAACAGCCATGTCAGAGACAAACGAGTCAACATCGTAGTCACTGTTGTCCATATTCCTCTCAATATTGTCCATCGCCCTCTTCAGGAGCTCCTCATCCATTGACGATATCGTTATCTTGGACGGCTCTGCAATATATTTCTTGCTGTACATTTCCTTGAGCCTCTGCATCGAGCCGACCAGGCTGTCAAGCTGCTTCATCAGGAAGTCCATGTCCACAGGCTTGTCTATGAACACACTGGCTCCACATTCCATAGCCTTTATCCTGTTGTCGTCATTGTTTCCCGCCCCAGACAGGACAATCACAGGGATATGGCTCGTCCTTATGTCAGAGCGGATATTTCGGCATACCTCAAATCCGTCAGCCTCAGGCATCATGAGGTCTGTAACAATCAGCTGCGGATTGACTTTTATCGCCTTTGAAATCCCGTCAGTCCCATTGGTTGCCGTATAGACGTTATATTTTTGCGAAAGCCTCATTTCCAGATAGTTCCTCAGATTGACATCATCTTCTATTACAACGACAGAGTTTGGCTTTCTTACACCTTTGCCGTCAGACTCCATTACAGACTCCTCTTTCAGCAGGTTATCAGCTTCGGAAGCTGCATATTCATACCTTCCGTCGGTATCCTCCTTAATTTCACCTTCAGGTACGAAAGGGAGCTGTACTTCAAACGACACTGTCGAATTTTCCGACTTGAGGACAATACGCCCCCCAAGATTGTCAACAAGTTCCTTCACTATTGCAAGCCCGAGCCCAGTACTGTTTTCCATCGGGCTTACAGACGAAGGCAGACGCGAGAACGCATCAAATATAACTTCCCTCTTGTCCTCAGGTATGTCAGATCCGGTATTGGTCACCGTGATTGAAACCAATTTCCTGCTTCCGTCCGGAACATGCCCGACAGAGACAGAAAGGCCGACAAAGCATCCGCGCGGAGTGTATTTGAAGGCATTTGAGAGAAGGTTTGTGACAATCTTCTCCATCACATCATAGTCAAAAAGTGTATAGAAGCTTTCCTGGTCACTTCTGAAGCTGGTCTCAATGTCCTTGTTCACAGCAATTCCCTCAAAGAGGGAAAAGACATTCCCGATAAAGCGGACAAGGTCACCAGGCTGACGGTCAAGGGAAAGCTTCTGGCTCTCGATTTCCCTGAACTGCAGGAGCTGTATTATCATACGCTGTATGCGTACCACATTCTGCTCTATAAGGTTCACATACGTCATGGCAGGTGAATTGGCAGCAACATGCTCCTTAAGCTGCTTCAACGGGTCCACCACAAGGGTAAGCGGTGTCTTCAGGTCATGCGATATGCTGGTGAAGAAATTTATCCTCGCCTGTGTCAGCTCCCGCATGTTCTCCTCCTTTATATGCTCAAGTTCAAGCTTCTGCTCCAGGATCTTCTTGTTGATTGAGAAACGCCAGCATGCCAATATAACTGAAACTGCTATTGCTGCATATGCCAGATATGCCCATAATGACAGGAAAGGAGACGGGCGGACTTCAATCCGCAGTGAGGATATCCTGTCGCCCCATACCCCGTCATTGTTCGCAGCCTTTACCTCAAGCCTGTATTTTCCAGGCCTCATGTTGAAGAACGAGACCGAACGCTGCCCCTGAGGAAGAGTCATCCAGTCATCGGAAAGGCCTTTCATCCTGTAGGCATACTGGTTCTTGTCAGCATTGAGATAGCTGTCAGACGAAAGAAGCACACCAAAGTTTGACTGCCTGTGCGAAAGCCTTATGCATTCATCCGAGCCATCACCCCTGAATGCAGTTATGGATCTCCTGAGCGGTGAATTCTTCACGGACGGCACGGCTATGGTGCTGTTTATCATGAACCCGGTGAAGAAGACTGACGGCTTCTGCCTGTTGAATGCAATCCTGGAAGGCGTGAACATCACAAAGCCATCAGTGCCGCCAAACAGTATCTCACCTTCCGAAGTCCTGAAATATGACCTTATATAATATGAACCGCAGTTGTCATTGCTGTCTATCCTTGACCGGGAAAAACGTCCTGACCCATGACCATAGACATATATTCCGCTGTCTGTGCTCAGCCAGATGTCACCGGAACCCTCATCCTGGACAATCCCGAACACAGTCTTCCCCATAAGGCTCCAGCCATCCGAATCCACAAGGTTGCAATATCTTCCGTCTGCATACAGCACATTCACCCCACCTCCTCCGGTACCAAGCCAGATGTCACCGGAGGAAGTACGGCAGAATGCCGTAAGGTTGTTTACAGAAAACGGGCTGTCTTCAAGGAAATAGCGTTTCAGGACCTTATGTGTATGTATGTCAACTACAAAGAATCCGGAATGCGAGACAAGGCACAGGTTGCCGCTGTCATCATGGAACATCATCTCCACAGACAGCCTCCTGTATGGAGAGCCGTCTGCATCAATGATATGCACATCTTCTATCCTGCCGCTTGCCTTATCCTTGTATCTCAGATTCTCGTCCGGGCTGGACAGCCAGATACCGTCATCACCCTCCATCAGGAAATCATACACACTCAGAGGATACTGCGACAAAGAGCCTGCCACCATACGGAACATGCCTGTACGTTCATCATAGACCTGGACACCTCCATTGAATGACGCGACCCATATTGCACCGTCATCATCTTTCCATATACGCTTGATAAAGTCAGATGCCAGTCCGCTCCCGTCATCATGTGCAATATACCGGAACAGTCCAGTCTCCCTGTCCAGAAGAGAGATTCCTCCACCCTCTGTACCTACCCATAGATTACCATGCCGGTCTTCCGCAAAGCAGCTTACTATAGGCGAAGACAGCCCTCCCGGCCTTGCCGTAAAGAATGTGACATCGTTTTCCTCCAGGGTGCTGTAGGCAAGCTTTCCACCGTATGTCCCGATCCACAGTCCGCCGTCCGGGTCCGGAAAAATCGACCAGACAGAGTTGTTCGGCAGGGAATACGGCCGGTTCAAGTCCATGCGCAGCAGACGTGTCGTCTCCGATTCAGGATCCATCAGCAGCAGGCCGGCCTGTGTAGCCATCCAGATGATTCCGGAATAGTCCATATAAAGCATCTTGGCACTGGAAGAACGGTCTGAAATCATTCCGCTTGCAGAAGAACGCCTTACACTGCCGTCCGGGAGGCAGCAGAAAAGCCCGTCCATAAGTGTAAGCACATATACAGTCTCACCATATCCTAACACATCCTTGATTTCAGTGTCATCACCCCCTACTGAGGCAAACGGTAAAAAGCAGCTGTTCTCACGGCAATACCTGAAAAGGGCATTCCCGACCGAGGCATACACATCATTCCCTGTACTGAACACAGATGAGACCCTCTCCTCACCGGCAGACACGACATCAAAGCACGCAGCACCGCCATTTATATCATCTGCATGGAACATTTCCAGGCTTCCGTTACGGACCATCCAGACTTCTCCGCTGTCTGTAACATCAAAAGGTCCGATATTTCCCGGGAAGATGCATTCAAACGACATGCTGTCATAGTCAAGGAGTATCAGTCCATGGTTGCTTCCGACAATCAGCAGGCTCCCGGCACCGGCTGTCTTTACCTCGCCGAAATTCCATGAATCAGAAGGTGCAATCCTGGTAACCTGCTCCTCCATGCGGACAAAGACACTCCCGTCATACATGCACAAAGCTTCATGCCCGCTGAACCAGATACGTCCTACCCGATCCTTGGCGATACTGTGGATTCCTCCATAATATGTCGTATTCTCCACTATATGGAAACTATACTGCGGGATTGCACGTCCTGCAGAGCCATCCTGTGAGCCACTCCATGCTGCTGATACAGCAGGCATTATCAGTGACAAGGCAAAAAGAAGTGATATTGCTATGCGGTTCATCATATATCTCTATTTCCGCATAAAGATATAAAATTCTTACGTTGCAGCACGTCGGGATTTGTACACTAATGGTACATTTTTGTACACTTCATCCAGACAAGCCCCACATCCTGTTGCCTTTATATGCATCATCACACTCTGCCGGCATTCTGACCATATCAGGCACTGCTGCATAAAAGGCTGCTGAAACCTCGTCCAGGACATGGCTTTAATGCCTGTCACTACAGGTCCCGGGAAAGAAATGCAAAATATAACTCATTATCTATCAATAGACTGCACAGATACGGGTACCCCATATGGAGTACCCGTATTCACATAATATGCTATGTATCAACCAATTCTATTTTGCATCATTCCATAGACCCGGCTATACCAAGCTCCAAGCCTCGCAGCTCGGCAAGCGAACGGAGACGGCCATAGCAGCTGTAGCCAGGATTTGACTTACGGTTCAGGTCATCGCACATCTGGTGGCCATGGTCAGGACGGAGATATATGCTGCATCCACGCCTCTGCTCGACTTCAAGCATGGCTTTCATCATCCCGTAGACAGGTACATCGCCCTCGAAAAGGTTTGCCTCATAGAAGTTGCCCTCTGCATCACGCTTCGTGCTACGCAGATGCACGAAATCGATACGGTCTCCAAATTCGCGCATCATGGCAGGGCAGTCATTGTCCGGACGCACACCGAATGAGCCTGTGCATAGGTTCAGTCCATTTGAGGCATTCGGCACAGCTGCCACAAGTTTCCTGAAGTCATCGGCTGTGCTCATTATCCTCGGCAGCCCGAGGATTGGGTAAGGAGGGTCGTCAGGATGGATTACCATACGGCTTCCGACCTCATCGCATACAGGGCAGACCTGCTGGAGGAAGAATATGAGGTTGTTCCTCAAGGTCTCGGCATCGATACCTTTATAGCGGTCAAGTGCCGCCTGGAACTGCTCAAGGGTGAAACTTTCCTCAGAGCCGGGCAGTCCGGCAATCATGTTGCGTGTAATCAGGCTTATTTCCGCTTCGTCCATTTTGTCGTAGCGGGCCTTTGCCTTGGCTATGTCTTCTGCACTATACTCAGCTTCCGCTCCCGGACGTTTCAGTATAAAGAGGTCGAATGCAAGGAAGGCAGCCCTCTCGAAACGCAGGGCACGGCTTCCGTCAGGCATTTCATATGAGAGATTGGTCCGTGTCCAGTCAAGCACAGGCATGAAATTGTAGGTAATCACCTTTATGCCGCATTCTGCAAGGTTGCGGATTGTCTGCCTGTAGTTTTCTATATACTTGAGATATTCCCCTTCCCTGGTCTTGATATGTTCATGTACAGGTACGCTTTCCACTACACTCCACACAAGTCCCTTTTCTGAACACTGTGCCTGTCGCTTGCGGATTTCCTCCACTGTCCAGACTTCCCCGTTCGGGATATGGTGCAATGCGGAAACTATGTCAGTCACTCCGGCCTGGCGTATATTGTCGAGGGTCACAGGGTCAGCGGGACCGTACCATCGCCAGGACTGTTTCATTAAATACTTCATTGTCTATACTTTTATTAAGATTATCCGTTTATTCTGTCAGCATTTCAAGGGAGAGAGTGTGAGGGTATTTAATGAAAATACGTTACCCCGCCCTAAATCCCTCCCTCGGGGAGGGACTCCGGCCCTGAAGAGCCGGGCCGGACATGCCGGCACTATAAATACTTCAATGTCTATACTTTTATTAAGGTTATCCACTTTTTTTGTCAGCATTTCAAGGGAGAGAGTGTGAGGGTATTTAATGAAAATACGTTACCCCGCCCTCGCGAACGGCAGGCAAACAGTCCTGTGGACTTTTGCAGTGAGCAGCCGGCGGCAGTCGGAACGGATTGCAAAACAAGTCACAAACTGTCCTAGTATATAGCTTTGCAGTGAAACCGGCAATAGCAGCCGGAATGGACCGTAGACCAGACAGTAACAGCACCATTCCACAGTAGCGGACAGCCAGTAGTATTCAGCTATATCCAGCTAAACCTTGTTTCGGACTGACTGCGGCAACCTAAACTGCGGCCTGCATCATTCTGCCATGGAAAGAAAGGACCTGCCTGACATTCAATCTCTATATGGAGAACGAATTGAAGCCGCCGTCAACAGCCATTATAGTACCGGTAACCCCCTTGGAAGCATCTGAGGCAAGATAATGGAGTGCTCCCACAAGTTCATCTGGCTCCAGGAAACGTCCGAATGGAGTATGTCCGATTATCTTGTGGGAACGGTCTGTCAGGCTCCCGTCAGGATTGGTAAGCAGCGAACGGTTCTGGTTCGTCAGCAGGAAGCCCGGGGCAATCGCATTTACACGCATCCCCTCACCGAACTTGATTGCAAGCTCGCCCGCAAGCCACTGCGTCCAGCTTGCAAGTGCAGACTTCGCCATACCGTAGCCGCACACGCGTGTAAGCGGACGGAAAGACGACATGCTGCAGAAATTCACGATACTTCCCTTGCTGCCATTCTCCACCATGCTCTTTGCAAAGACCTTGGTAGGCAGGATAGTCCCCACGATGTTGAGTTCAAACACCTTGCGCGTTGCATCTATATCCATGTCGAAAATTGTCTGCTCAGGAGTGACATTCGCAGGTCCCATATTTCCGCCGGCTGCATTCAGAAGCACATCAATATGCCCGTACGCCCCGATGATATCCTGGCGATTCTGCTCCAGCACATCAGCATCAAGCACATTTGTCGCAAGGAACATAGCCTCGCCACCGTCTGCCTTTATTTCACCCACAAGCCTTTCCCCTATTTCCCGTGCCCTCTCCAGGTCGAGCAGCACAACTTTCGCACCCTCTCCTGCAAAATATTTTACAATTGTACTTCCAAGGATTCCGCAAGCCCCGGTCATTACAACCACCCTGTCCTTTACATCAAATAAATTAGCCATATCTTTAAGTGTTTTAATTTTATCCATTTTGCAACATACCGTTCTGTGTTCGTACACAAAACGCACAAAAATAGATATTTTTCTTGAAGAATCAACAATTTATGGCAATATTTGCGGAAATCTTCAGGAATACAGATATATTAAGGTACAAGAAATGGCAAAACAGGTCAAGATAAAAGATATCGCAAGCATGGCCGGAGTCTCTGCCGGCACAGTCGACAGAATCCTGCACAACAGGGGCAATGTATCACAGGCCAGCCGTGAGGCTGTAGAACGCGTCCTGAAGGAAGTTGGCTACAAATCGAACATCCACACCTCGGCCGTATCCCTAAGGAGGGAATATAATATAGTAATAACAACTCCAATGGCAAGCCCTGGCGAATATTGGGAATCCATACAGAGGGGCATTGACCATGCAATACAGGAATATTCAGACATCAGCATCATATGCAAAAATCTGAATTACAATCAGTTTGACATATATTCCTGCCGTGCTGCATACGGAACCATCGTCGAGCAGAACCCGGATGCCGTCATAATAGGTGCAACATTCATCACCGAGACCCAGGAACTTTGCCGTGAACTTGACAGCTCCGGAATCCCCTATGTCTTCATAGACTCGGACATTGAGGGTACAAATCCTATCGCGACATTCACGACAGACCAGTATACATGCGGATTCCTTACCGGTAAACTGCTCAGTTCAATGATACCGGAAGGAAGCGAAATAGCCCTGTTCGGCATGAAGCGTATCGGAAACCGTCATTCCAGCAACTCCACTGAAAGACGCAAAGGCTTCATAGATTATTTCGCACAGTCGGGCACTGCAGTTGTCAAGGAGACCTCTTTCTCCATGCTCAATCCTGAGGAAAATGAGAAGATCATCATGGAATTTTTTGATGAAAACAGGAATGTACGCGGTGCAGCCGTAATAAATTCAAGGGGGCATGTAGTCGCAGACATCCTCCAAAAGAATGGCATCAAGGGCATTACAACAATGTCATTCGACTTGACTTCCAACAATATAAGGTGTATAAAGGATGGCAGCATCTCCGCCCTTCTATGCCAAAGGCCCGGACTCCAGGGATTCAATGCAGTCAAATCCATAATCCATTACCTCCTGTACAAGAAAAAGGAAGAAGTTTCGCGACATGTAATGCCTATTGACATCATCATGAAGGAGAATCTTCCCTACTACAGGGAACTGATGGATCTGTAGAAACTTCTCGTGTACGAGCACAGATAATTAAGCCAGAAAATTTTCCGTTACCGTGCACGGTTTTTTTTGACATTAATGTTTTCATGGCTATATTTGCCGTGGATTCCGGAGGAAGAGCCTCGGATTCCACAGATGAAACAATAAAAAACACATAAGTCATGAAAACAAACAGTGAAGTACGCTATGCAGCACATCCGGATGATGTAAAGCATTATGACACAGAGAAACTGCGCGAAAACTACCTCATAGGGAAGGTATTCTCCGCAGATGAAGTGAACCTTGTCTACACAATGCACGACAGGATGATTGCAGGCGGTGCAATGCCCGTAGAGGAGATTGTTGAGCTGCAGCCTATCGACATCCTCAGGAACGGATATTTCCTTGGCAGACGTGAAATCGGGATATTCAATGTCGGAGGTGAAGGCATAGTGAAGGCAGGAGACAGCACCTACAGGATGGCATACAAGGAGGCTCTCTACCTCGGCAAGGGAGACAGGAAAGTCACATTCGAAAGTGTAGACAAGGCAAACCCTGCAAAATTCTATTTCTGCTCTACTCCTGCACACACAACATATCCAGACCATCTCACAACACGTGATGAAGCAGTCAAGATGGAGCTTGGAACTCTCGAGGAGAGCAATCACCGTGTCATCAACAGGATGCTTGTAAAGGAGGTTGTCCCTTCATGCCAGCTGCAGATGGGAATGACAGAACTGAAACCTGGAAGCACCTGGAATACAATGCCTGCACACACACACAACAGGCGTATGGAAGTGTATTTCTATTTCGAGATACCGGATGACCAGGCAATCTGCCATTTCATGGGCCAGCCAAACGAGACACGTCACATATGGATGAAGAACGGACAGGCTGTCATATCACCGGAATGGAGCATCCACTCTGCATGTGCAACAAAGAACTACACATTCATCTGGGCCATGGGAGGCGAGAACCTCGACTATGGCGACATGGACGGATGCGCAACAACAGACCTTAAATAAACGTTCAAGCAAAGAGCTGAGGAAGACGGCGTTTTCCTCATACGAGGCTAAGTAACTGTAAACTAAGCTTTAAATAGGTTTCAAGCGGGCTATGGCCAGGCCGTTATGGAAAGAATCAACATACAATTTATTAAAACTATAATAAAATGGTAAATTTTTCACTTGAAGGAAAAATTGCTCTCGTAACAGGAGCATCCTATGGTATCGGTTTCGCACTTGCGACTGCATTTGCCGAGGCCGGAGCTAAAATCGCATTCAACGACATCAAGCAGGAACTTGTAGACAAGGGACTTGCTGCATACAGGGAGAAAGGTATTGAGGCTAAAGGATATGTATGCGATGTCACAGATGAGGACCAGGTAAACGAGCTTGTAGCAAAGATAGAGAAGGATCTTGGAACAATTGACATCCTTGTCAACAACGCAGGTATCATCAAACGTATTCCAATGACCGAGATGAAGGCATCGGAGTTCCGTCAGGTAATCGACGTTGACCTCAACGCACCTTTCATCGTGTCTAAGGCAGTCATCCCGGGAATGATAAGGAAAGGAGCAGGTAAAATCATCAACATCTGCTCAATGATGTCAGAGCTAGGACGTGAGACCGTGTCTGCATACGCAGCTGCAAAGGGAGGCCTAAAGATGCTTACTCGCAACATCGCTTCCGAATATGGCGAGTACAACATCCAGTGCAACGGTATCGGTCCAGGATATATCGCAACTCCTCAGACTGCACCTCTCCGTGAGCGTCAGGAGGATGGTTCACGTCATCCGTTCGATGCATTCATCGTTGCCAAGACACCTGCTGCACGCTGGGGCACTCCGGAAGACCTTATGGGACCGGCCGTATTCCTCGCATCGCCTGCATCTGATTTCGTGAACGGACACGTCCTTTATGTAGACGGAGGTATCCTTGCATATATCGGCAAGCAGCCTAAATAATTTTCATACAGGGAAATGAAAATGAACAGGATAACAGGATTCATGGCAGCAGCTTCAACAGTTGCTGCCTTGTTTGCTTCATGCACTTCAGTCCAGACCGTTACCGTAACGAATGACACTGACCTTGCACGCAGCAACGAGACAATAGAGATTGAGCTGTCTGCACTTAAAGGCATCCAGGCCGAAAATGCAGTCGTACTTTCAGGAGAGAGGCAGATACCGTCACAGGTCTACACAGAAAAGGACGGCACAGCCAAGCTTCTGTTCCAGGCAAGCGTACCCGCACAGTCTTCAATTGAGTTCACTGTGGCCAAAGGTATCCGTGAGGAATTCGAGACCAAGGCATATAGTCGCTATGTTCCTGAGCGTCTTGACGACTACGCATACGAGAACAATCTGGTTGCAGGACGTGTATATGGGCCGGCACTCAATGACCCGAGGACATTCGGCTCAGATATCTGGCTGAAATGTACATCAAGGCTTATAATCGATGAATGGTTCGAAAAGGCTGACTACCACCACAACTATGGTGAAGGAATGGACTGCTACAAGGTGGCTAGCACCCTTGGCGGCGGTGCGCTGGTACCATGCTTTGGAGGCAAGCTCTATATCGGGGACAACTACCAGACACAGGAGCATATCTGCGACGGGCCGATAAGGACCAAGGCATACCTCACATATAGCTTTGACATGGACGGCAAACAGATAGACGCTGTCCGCGAACTGTCATTGGATGCAAACAGCAGGTTTGTGAAGATAAGCACATGTTTCAATGCTGACTGTGAGACTCTCCCTGTAGCACTCGGTGCAATACAGCACAATGTCATCGCACGTGAGGACGGACGCAACTATATCGCCTTTACAGAGGAAGCTTCCGACACTGACGACCCTGCCCGTGACGGCAATATTTCTGTAGGACTTGTACTTGACAATGCTGTGGAGGCACTTGGCACATCAACAATAGATGGCCATGCTGTAATCCTCGCAAATGCCGTATGCGGCACTCCGGTTGCGGCATGGACAGGCTCAGGCTGGAGCCAGGGCGGCATAGAGTCACCTGAGGCCTGGGCTCAGGCTGTAAAGGACTTTGCCTTTGCACAGGCAAACCCTCTCAAGGTCACAATAAAGTAGACGGCATTTATAGAAACTCCCCTGCAAAATGTTACCCGACAATTGCTGGGCAATATCACAAGTATCCCTTCCAGAGGAATGACATATGGAAGGGGTACTTTTGTAAATTATAAAACAATAATTATATTTGTGCATTACAGTGACCAAGTAAAATCACATAACTATGACTGGACATTCAGAATGGTCACATATACCAAATAGATATCTTGCCATGTATAAGCCATTAACCATCTTTGCCGTAATCATCTGCATTGTATCATTATGTTCATGCAATAAACACGGTTTTTGGGATGACAATATAGGTCTGTCAATGAAAGAAGCCGTCTTGCCACAACAAGGAGGGACAATCAGGATTGACTCAGAAGATTACTTCACATGGGATTCTATGCAGGAAAACGACAATTTTACAGGTGAATATATCTATGGAAACATTGACCGGCAGAATCCTACAGGCATAGAAACGTCCTGGATCAGGGCAGAATATATAGACCCTGAGGCGTGCAAGGGAATGACAATAACAGTACAGCCCAACCAGACAGGAAAGGCAAGGGAATGCAGCATTTCAATCATGTCAGGAGGCTATGGATGCTCTGTCTACATCAAGCAGAATGAAAAATAAGGAGATGGCACAGAGATAAGTCGCTGGAGCATCGGCAAGTACGCCCATTGTAGCCTCTCACCGCAGATGCAGACATGCCGTAATACAAAAAGTCAGGAGGATAAAACAGGCATCCGTTTTATCCTCCTGACTTATATATAGATCAACTGGATTCTACTCCATAAGCTTCTTGTACTTGAAGCGTTTAGGCTCCTCGTTGCCAAGGCGGCGTTTCTTGTTCTCCTCGTATTCCGAATAGGTTCCCTCAAAGAAATACACCTGTGAATCGCCCTCGAACGCAAGGATATGCGTAGCGATACGGTCAAGGAACCAGCGGTCATGTGAAATCACCACAGCACATCCGGCAAAATTCTCCAGACCTTCCTCCAGTGCACGGATAGTATTCACATCCACATCATTGGTAGGCTCATCGAGAAGGAGCACGTTACCTTCATCCTTGAGGGTCAAGGCCAAATGAAGCCTGTTGCGCTCACCTCCGGAAAGCACTCCACAGAGTTTCTCCTGGTCTGCACCGGCAAAATTGAAACGCGATACATACGCCCTTGCATTCACCTCCCTCTTGCCGAGCTTGACGAAATCAGAGTCATTTGCAATGGTCTGGTAGACAGTCTTCTCCGGATCTATGCTCTTATGCTGCTGGTCAACGTATGCAATCTTGACAGTATCTCCGATTGTTATGCTTCCCGAATCAGGCTGCTCCAGTCCCATTATAAGGCGGAACAATGTAGTCTTACCTGCGCCGTTAGGACCGATTACGCCGACAATTCCTGCAGGCGGAAGCACAAATGACAGATGCTCGTAGAGGAGCTTGTCACCATATCCCTTGGACACATCATTGAACTCAATCACCTTGTTGCCCAGACGGGGACCGTTAGGTATGAAGATCTCAAGGCTTGCCTCCTTCTCCCTGCCATCATCGCTTGCAAGTTTCTCGTACGCACCGAGACGTGCCTTTGACTTCGCATGACGTGCCTTCGGAGCCATACGGACCCATTCAAGCTCCCTCTCCAGGGTTTTGCGGCGCTTGCTCTCCTGTTTCTCCTCCATTGCAAGGCGGTTGCTCTTCTGGTCAAGCCATGAAGAATAGTTTCCTTTCCATGGGATGCCCTCTCCCCTGTCAAGCTCCAGAATCCATCCTGCAACGTTGTCAAGGAAATACCTGTCGTGGGTAACAGCTATGACTGTACCCTTGTACTGCTGCAGATGCGCCTCCAGCCACTGGATACTCTCTGTGTCAAGGTGGTTGGTCGGCTCATCGAGGAGCAGCACATCAGGCTGACGGAGAAGAAGACGGCACAGGGCCACCCTTCTGCGCTCACCGCCGCTGAGTGTCGCAACCTTTGCTTCGGATGGAGGACACTGGAGTGCATCCATAGCCCTCTCCAGCTTTGCATCAATCTCCCATCCGCCGCAATGCTCAATCTTCTCGGTCAGTTCACCCTGTCTCTCAATCAGCGCAGCCATCTCGTCATCAGACATCGGCTCGCAGAACTTCATGTTGACCTCATCATACTCACGGAGCAGGTCCATCACTTCCTGCACACCTTCCTGCACGACTTCAATGACAGTCTTCTCCGGATCCATCTGAGGCTCCTGCTCCAGATATCCCACAGAATACCCGGGTGCCCAGACAACTTCTCCCTGGTATGATTTCTCTATTCCGGCAATAATCTTCATCAATGTAGATTTTCCGGAGCCATTGAGACCGATGATGCCTATCTTTGCGCCATAGAAAAAGGACAGATAAATGTCCTTCAATATAACCTTATTGTTGTGGGGAAGGACCTTGCCGACCCCATTCATTGAAAAAATAATCTTCTCGTCTGCCATAAGCAAAAATTTCCGCAAAGATACGCTCTCAAAAGCTAATACACAAACTTACTTTGAGTTACTGAGGCAAATCACCCTTCTTTTTTGTCAGTATTTCCCTGTTTCTCCGGCACCATTCCCCAGGAGAATCATTCATATAGAGCCTGAATGCCATCCCGAAAGTCACAAGCGAATGGAATCCAGACTTGGTGGCAAGGTCAGCAATCTTGAGATTTGGTTCTGTTGTGAAGAGCTGGACAGAATGCCTTATCCTGTAATAGTTCACATACTGGCAGAAATTACGTCCTGTATATTTGTTTATTGTCCGTGACAGGTATGCCTTGTTGGTCATCAACCTCTTCGACACATCACCTATATTGAGGTCAGAATCAAGGAAAGGCTTCTCCTTGTCAAAGTATTCCACAAGGCGGTCGAATATCACCCTGTAGCACACATCCTCCTTCGGCTGTATGACATAGTCCGATGCACATACCTTCATGGTCTCCCTGATTTCGTTCTCCTTTGCCTTGAACATAAGGAGGATACTTCCTGTAAGCACCCTCCTGTACATGCAGGCATACAGCACCAGCATAAAAAGAATCCCCGGAACAATGAATATATGTCCTATTACCCCGGCGTCACGTCCTATTATAGCCCCGGCAACAGGACAGAATACAAGCAGCAGAAGATATACAAAGTTGACCATCGTCTCTATCCATGCAGAAAGGTTTGTCCGGTAGACCCATTTCCTGACATCTGACATCCTCCTCCAGACACATCCTGCAACAAGCAGCAGGGAGACACATATCAGCATTAATGTAAGCAATCCACCTGTCCCCTGGACAATACACCTGGATTCAGGAAACATCATCCGGGACAGGAAAGCGGCAAATGAGACCGCCAGCACTATGGCAGCAAGATTCCTCACTGCAGACTTATTCTCACCTGAGAACAGAAGGACTATAAGCGGCATCGAAGAAAAGCCGATGTCAGCAAGAAGGAATCCTGACACATTCCCTACATAAAGGACATCGGAAGATATCAGAAACAGCAGACATAGTGACGAGGCCGAGACGGCTGCAGGAAATTCAGGGGATATGAATTCATTCCTTATCCATTTCAGGACGGTGAGAGCAGTAAGCCCGAGAAAAAACACTGTAATTGCGGCATAAACCAGCCATGAGAAAAAATTGATATCAGCATTCATAGGTGTGTTATCATTATTTGGTTACTGCAAATGTATCAAAAGGCCCCTGCAGAATAAAATCCTCAGGGGCCTCAAAATGTAGTTTTATATGTTTTTTATAAAAAATTTTTCTTTTTTTAATCTTTTGTGGCTGCAATTTCTTTTTTTGTATCGCTTTTTTTATCTTTTTTCTTGCCACCCTTAAGCTTTAATCCGGTTTTCATCTCCTCAAATCCCTCCCCATACACGCTTGTAGCACTGGATACGGAGACAAATGCCTTCGGATCGATATTCTTTACAGAGGCGACAATATCATGCAGCTGGGCCTTGTAGCAGATGACAAGGAGCACCTTGCTTTCCTTGCCTGAATACCAGCCGACGGAATTGAGGGCGGTGACTCCCCTGTTCATGTTTGAGATTATGAAATCCGCAATCTGTTCATATTTCGATGAGAATATCATAAGCTGTACAGAGGACTTGTTTCCCAGGAGGACAGAATCCACAGTAAACGAGAAAGTCACCATTGTGACATATCCATACACCATGTCATTGACAGTCTTGTCAGGAATCAGAAGCACAGACGCGATGATGAACAGGTCTGAATACAGATATACCTTGCCTGGAGAGACAGGCCAGTATTTGTTGACCACCATAGCCAGGATATCAGTGCCGCCGGTGCTTCCTCCACGCATAAGCACGATACCGATACCTATGGCCTCTACCAGTCCTCCGACTATTGCCGTAATCAGCCTGTCCTCAAACGTAACGACAAGGTCAAGCCTCGGGAAAATGTCAAAGAACAGTGTAGAGAGCAGGATTGCATAGATTGTCTTGAAGCCGAATCCTTTCCCAAGGGCAAGGAACCCCACAATAAGCAGGAAGGTATTCAGGACAAAGAAAGAATATGCCACGGGGATGCCAGTAGCAAAATAGACGATAGTACACAGGCCGGTGCCGCCTCCGCTTGCAATCCCGCCCGGGATAAGGAATGATGTCCAGCCGAGACAGTACAGGACAATCCCCACCGTCACCAGGAAATAGTCCCAAAGCACATTCAAAACTTTCTTTGTATCCATGGCATTTACTTCACAACTATATTTACAATCTTGCCTGGCACGACAATCACCTTCACGAT
The DNA here is from genome assembly GCA_023667095.1 of Bacteroidales bacterium. Classification (GTDB taxonomy): domain Bacteria; phylum Bacteroidota; class Bacteroidia; order Bacteroidales; family UBA932; genus Cryptobacteroides. The sequence continues at coordinate 26,323 of JAMPAT010000006.1, read as the reverse complement.
ATTGCCTTCACCGACATATCTGGAAGTCTGCTCCAGGGAGCGGACATGCGAATCCACATCCTCACGCGGCATATCTGCCGGAAGTTCGACCGTAAAGCGTGTCTTTCCGTTGAATGAGACTGCGTATGTACATGTATTCTCTACAGTATAGGCCTCTATATATTCAGGGAAAGATGCAAATGTGATGCTTTCACCATGTCCGAGAGCCTGCCAAAGTTCCTCTGCAATATGTGGTGCAAACGGAGAAAGCAGGATTACAAGAGGCTCCAGCACAGCACGCTTGTTGCACTTAAGCTCATACAGTTCATTCACCGCAATCATGAATGCGCTCACAGCCGTATTGAATGAGAATGCCTCGATGTCGGCCTGTACCTTTCCAATAAGCTTATGCAGGGACTTGAGTTCCTGAGGTGTAGGCTCGCCGTCAGCCACAATGAATCCATCGCGGTCATAGAACATCCTCCAGACTCTCCTCAGGAAGCGGTTGACACCGTCTATTCCCTTTGTATCCCAAGGCTTTGACTGCTCCAATGGTCCAAGGAACATCTCATAGAGCCTCAAGGTATCCGCACCGTATGTATCACAGATCATGTCAGGATTGACCACATTGAACATTGACTTGCTCATCTTCTCCACACCATATCCGCAGATGTATTCACCATTCTCAAGAATGAACTCTGCTGATGCAAATTCAGGCATCCATCTGCGGAAAGCCTCCATGTCCAGACGGTCGTTGTCCACTATGTTGACATCTACATGTATTTCAGTAGTCTCATACTGGTCCTTAAGGCCTGCAGAGACAAATGTATTTGTGTTGATTATACGGTAGACAAAGTTGGAGCGTCCCTGTATCATTCCCTGGTTTATCAGTTTCCTGAACGGCTCCTTCTCGCAGACATAGCCAAGGTCATAGAGGAACTTGTTCCAGAAACGTGAATAGATAAGGTGACCGGTGGCATGCTCTGTTCCACCGATATACAGGTCAACATTCCTCCAATATTCATCTGCCTCCCTGCTTACGAGAGCGTCAGCATTGTGCGGATCCATATAGCGCAGATAATATGCGCTGCTGCCGGCAAAGCCAGGCATGGTGCTTTTCTCTATAGGGTATCCGTCTATAGTCCACCCCTTTGCCCTTCCAAGAGGTGGTTCCCCAGTCTCGGTAGGCCTGTATTCATCAATCTCCGGAAGCTGGAGAGGGAGGCTGTCCATATCCATAGGCTGAGGCATGCCGTCCTTATAATATATAGGGAACGGCTCACCCCAATATCTCTGCCGTGAGAATATGGCATCACGGAGCCTGTAGTTTATCTTCCTGTGGCCTATCCCGTGCTGCTTGACATAGTCAATCGCTGCCGGAATCGCCTCCTTTACTGTCATTCCATTGAGGAAGCCCGAATTGCACATGATTCCCTCCTTGGCGTCAAAGCTGCCCTCGCTGACATCGCAGCCCTCAATAAGAGGTATTACAGGGAGGTCGAAACGCTTTGCAAATGCATAGTCCCTGCTGTCATGCGCAGGTACGGCCATGATTGCACCTGTCCCATATCCGGCAAGCACATATTCAGAGATCCAGACAGGAACCTTGGCACCGGTAAGAGGGTTCACGGCATACGAACCGGAGAAGACACCTGTAACCTTGCGTGTCTCGGCCAGCCTCTCCCTCTCTGTCTTCTTCCTTGCCATGGCGAGATATTCCTCGACAGCAGCTTTCTGTCCAGGTGCTGTAAGCTTTTCAACCCATTCGCTTTCCGGGGCAAGCACCATGAATGTAACTCCAAAGACAGTATCGGCACGGGTGGTGAAGATTACCATGTCATATTCCTTGTCCCCGTTATATGCCTTGAATACCATTTCAGCACCCTGCGAACGTCCAATCCAGTTCCTCTGCATGTCCTTGAGCGAATCTGTCCAGTCAAGGTCCTCAAGATCCTCGAGCAGACGTCCTGCATATGCGGACACCCTCAGGAGCCACTGTGTCATCTTCTTCTGCTCGACAGGGAAGCCACCTCTCACGGAATATCCCTCCTTGACCTCATCATTGGCCAATACGGTCCCGAGCTGAGGACACCAGTTCACTGCTGTCTCACCCTGATAGGCAATCCTGTAGTTCATCAGCACATCGGATTTCTCCTTGTCTGTCATGGCGTTCCACTGCTCTGCAGTAAATGACATTTCCTCACCGCAGGCTGCATTCAGGCCTTCAGTACCGCATTTTTCAAAGGCACTCACAAGCTCCTCTATAGGACGAGCCTTCTGAGAGTCATTGCAGTACCAGCTTCCGAACATCTTCAGGAAAGCCCACTGGGTCCATTTGTAATACTCAGGGTCACATGTCCTTATCTCCCTTGACCAGTCGTACGAAAAGCCGATCCTGTCCAGCTGTTCACGGTATCTTGCAATATTCTTCTCTGTAGTTACTGCAGGATGCTGTCCGGTCTGGATTGCATACTGCTCTGCAGGCAGTCCGAATGCATCGTATCCCATCGGATGGAGCACATTGAAGCCGCACAGCCTCTTGTACCTGCTGAATATGTCACTTGCTATATATCCGAGAGGATGCCCGACATGAAGTCCGGCACCTGAAGGATAGGGGAACATGTCAAGAACATAATATTTAGGCCTTGAACTGTCAATCTCAGCCTTGAATGTGTGATTCTTTGCCCAATAAGCCTGCCATCTGGCTTCAATTTCCTTAAAATTGTATTCCATAAGTTATCGTCGTAATATTCTTATTCTATTATTTCTTTATCCCGAAGCTTGGCCTGCCCCCCTTTTTCTCAAGGCGGAACTCGACAGGCAGAGTCATTGAAGTCCTCACCTTGTTGCCCTTAAGGCGTCCCGGCCGCCATTTAGGGGAAGCTGAAATGACCCTTACAGCCTCATCATCAAGCACCTGGTCCACTCCCTTTATTACCTTTACATCAGTTACCTTTCCGTCCTTGTCTATTATGAAATCGACCAGCACCCGCCCCTGGATTCCGTTTTCAATGGCATATCCAGGATATTTCAGATACTGGTAGACCCATTTCTGCAGGAACTGGCGCGGGTCATCGCTGTTCAGGAACATAGGCTTTACATCACAGTCACTGACGGACACCACATCGTCGTATGACGGTCCGCGCTTCGGCATTTCATCAGGCCTGAAAGCAGGTGCAGTACCGGTATTTGCGATTGCAAGGGTAAGGTTATACGTATATTCAAGTTCCTTCTCAAGCATTTCATAGTCAATGATTGAGCCGGTATCCCGATATGTATTGTGCTCAGGGTATTTGCCGCTTGTAAGCATTACTGCAGGAATCTCCTTTGAATAGAACGCCCTGTGGTCGGACGGATATGGCTCACCGGCAACAAGTGACGGCCTGACAGGCTGCAGCCCGTTTGCCACATTGCCGATAATTGCATTCAGGCCGGCATTTGAAGCTGTATAGGCATAGAATCCGTTGTCCCCGGTCCCGAGCATGTCGAGATTTATCATCGCATCAATCCGTCCCGCATCACCGAAAGAGCGGTTAAGGAAATACCACGCACCTGCATACCCTTCTGTAGAAGCCCCGAAAGCCACAAAAATGACTGAACGGCGGAACATTATGGCATTGGTGGATACCATTCTCGCAAGTTCAGTCAGCATCGCCAGCCCGGAAGCATTCCCGTTTGCCCCATAATATATCTGGTCAAATGGCTTTCCGTCCACTGTCATGTGGTTGACGCCAAGGTTATCAAGCCTTGCTCCTACAACTATATATCTGTCTTTCAAGGTCTTGTCATACCCCTGGACAAAGCCGATGACATTGCGTGAGACAAGAGTATCCCCATTCTCACGTGCTATTCCGAATTCATCCCCGGACTTTCCGCACAGCATATCGGCACCGGCAGCGGAAAGCCTGTCATATATATATTCAGCTGTCTCCTTCTCGCCTTCCGACCCTGGTGCACGCCCCTCCATCCTGGAAGAGGCTATATATCCGACCTGCTCCCTGAAGGAAGCGACTGTCTCGCTGTCATAGAGAGAATCATACGGCCGGTCAGTCCTGTACTGGGCGTATGAGAATGTAGAAAATGCCGTTGCGGCAACTATAAGGACAATCCGCATAAAAGACTGCATACCCATAATCATTCGTTTACAAGAATCCATACATCAGACGGGCAGAACTCCTCATTCTTGACAGCCTTCAGCGACTTCACTGCAGCCTCAACCCTGTTCTCGGGTGAGATTCCCACTGCAAACAGGCCGTTCCTGAAACAGATAAGCACTGGTGCATAGCCATAGCCCGCCACATTTACAAGCAGATTTTCGGCATATGTCCGGTTACGGAACGATCCGACTATGATATAGTACTTGAAGTCAAGCGAGGTCGTGTAAAGCCCTCCAAGTTCAGACAGGTTCAGCACAGTCCCGCTCAACTGGCGCAGTGAGTCAACCATTGCAAGCGAATCCGTCAGTTTCCTGTGCTCGGCCTTCAATGAATCTATCTCAGCCTGCTGTGCCTCTATCCTGAGCCTCTTGAGATCAAGTTCGTCAGATGTAGGGCGTCCTGCTATCTTCCTGAACATATCACAGCCGCCCAGCGTCACAACGGACAGCAAAAGTATTAGGAGCACTGATCTTTTCATAATGTTTTTCGTTTGCGCAAGTCGCAAATTTAACCAATTAATCATCCGGTACAAAATAAATATGATATATTTGCACTGTTGTTTTGTATTAATGTAAATCATATAGCATCATGTCGGTATTGAACAGATTCCGTGAACAGGTAAAGGAGATAGCGAATCTCTCTGAACACGTAGATACACAGGCCGCACAAAAGGCAATAAGGGGCAATATATACTTCAAGGGTCCGAACGTATGGATTCTTGTGTTTTCCATTGTTATAGCTTCAGTGGGGCTCAATGTGAACTCCATACCTGTCATCATCGGTGCAATGCTCATATCCCCTCTCATGGGGCCGATCTTCGGCATCGGGCTCGGACTTGGGACCAACGACCTCGACCTCATCAAGGAATCGCTCAAGAATCTCCTTGTCATGGTCCTCATAAGCCTCCTGGCCTCATTCATATATTTCCTTATAACGCCCCTGAGCCTGTCAAATCCGACAGAGCTTTTAGCAAGGACCAATCCTACAATATATGACGTGCTGATTGCGCTCTTCGGCGGACTCGCAGGAATCTTCGAACTGTGCAGGAAAGAGAAGGGTACAGTGTTCTCCGGAGTTGCAATCGCGACAGCACTCATGCCTCCGCTCTGTACAGCAGGGTTCGGGCTGGCCAGCGGAAAGCTGCTGTATTTCATAGGTGCGCTCTACCTGTTCTTCATCAACTGCATCTTCATAACACTGGCCACATATGCAATGGTCAAGTACATGGGTTTCAGCACCATGGAATTTGAAAGCACTAAGCGCAAGAAACACGTCAAGACCATAATCAGCATCGTTGTCCTCGTAGTGATAATACCGAGCATCTGGTCGGCAATCACAATGATAAAGGAAAACAATTTCAGCAAGAACGTCTCGGAATTCATCTCCGGGAACAAGGTCATGAACAAGGCATATATATATGACTACAAGGTTTCGCACCATAAAGGCTCGAAAGTTGAGCTGTTCATCTCCGGAGAGACGCTGACGTCCATTGACAAGAGCAACCTGATGGAGGCGGCCTCAAGATACGGAATAGAAAGCAGCCAGATACTCATAAACGAGACTGCAAGCGCAGATGCACTCAGCGAATCAGAGATTGTAAAGGGCATCTACGAGCGGACCGACAATGAAATAGGCATGCGCGATGCAGAGATCAAGAGGCTGGAGAATGTAATCCAGGAAATGCAGAGGAACGATATACCATACATCCAGATTACAAAGGAAATCACCAGCCAGTACCCTTCAATAAAGGAGGTATTCATCTCAAAGGGAGCACAGGTCAAGGCAGATGACCTGTCACGGACAGATACCGTATTTGTAGTAATCAGGAGCACATCGGAACTGAGCGGACAGGAAAAGGCACGCCTGACAAACTGGATCAGGATCAGGTTGGACTTTGACAATGTAGTCGTATATGAAGAGACTGTATAGCATAATGATTGCTGCCATCTGCTTCTGCGGTGCAAATGCACAAGAGTGGAAATCGGCAGAAAACATACTGGAGATTATGCCTCATGTACATATTGACGGCATGACACCATTCAGGATACCAGAGAAAAGCAAGCCAACTCCGGACACTGTCTCTGTCACCATAATAGGCGACGTGATGCTTCACCAGTCACAGATAGACAACTGCAGGGACAGGTTTGCAAGAGCCAACGGGAAAGCCTCACAGGCAAGCCATACGGACTTCGATTTCACGCCATGCCTTGAAGGAATCAAGGGCATTCTGACAGATGCCGACATCAGCATAGCCAACATGGAGTTTACACTTGCCGGTCCCCCGTTCAGCGGATACCCAGCGTTTGCAGCACCGGATTCATACGCCTATTATGTAGCAGAGTGCGGTGTGGATGTATTCCTGACAGCGAACAACCATATCCTTGACAAGGGCCTCAGCGGAATCAGGCGCACCCTGAAAGTATACAGCAGAATGAAGGATTCATTGGGAATCCTCAATACAGGATGCTTCGCTGACAGCACGGACCTTTCCGGAGGCTATCCTCTTTTCATGGAATCGAAGGGAATAAGGATTGCTCTCGTGAATTTCACATACGGGACAAATGTAGACATCCCTGATGCTTTTCCAAAGGTATGCAGGACCGATACCACAGAAATTGCAGCAGCCATGGAGAAAGCCATGGAGGGAGCGGACATTGTGATTGCACTTCCTCACTGGGGCATAGAATATGACCTGAAGCATTGCAGAGAGCAACGCGAAATTGCAGAATTCCTTGCCCGGAAAGGTGCGGACGCGATAATCGGTTCGCATCCGCATGTCGTGCAGGACATCGATTCAGTCAAGGTCATGACAGCAGCAGGAGAGAAGACAGTCCCGGTGGCGTATTCCCTTGGAAACATAATCTCCAACATGAGCGCAAAAAACACCCAGATAGGGCTGATTGCTACCTTGAGGGCTACGAGGGATACGGACGGCAATGTAAGGCTGCTTGCACCGGAATACACATTCACATGGTGCTCGCTTCCAGGACGGCTGACAGACAGCCACGCCACAGTGCAGGTAAGGGAATACATGTCAAGGGAAGATGACTGGAATGACAAGTCCGACTACATCAAAATGACAGAAACATATAGAAGAATATTGGAGACATTAGGAATAGAAGACAGCAAGAGGAGAAAATAGAAAAATGAAAAAGACGATAACATTGGATGCAATAGACCCTATTGAGATTTACGGGGCGGGGAACAGGATTCTCGAAGAACTCTGCAGCCATTTCCCCAAGTTGAAGACAGTTGCACGCGGCAACGAGATAATTGCAGACGGCCTGCAGTCCGATGTGGAAGACTTCGAGACAAAGTTGGCCATGCTTATCGAGAGACGGCGTCACAAGATGAACCTCACCCCATACGATGTAGAGGACATATTCGACGGCAGTTCATCCCCTGACAGGTTCAGGATAAGTGCAGACTCCCCTATAGTTCATGGCACGGACGGCAAGCCGATAAAGGCACGCAACCGCACACAGGAGGAAATGGTCAAGGCATATTTTGAAAATGACCTCATCTACGCCATAGGGCCGGCCGGCACAGGAAAGACATATATTGCGATTGCACTTGCAGTACGTGCCCTCAAGAACAGGGAGATCAAGAGGATAATACTTACACGTCCGGCCGTTGAGGCCGGAGAAAGGCTCGGGTTTCTGCCGGGAGACCTCAAGGACAAGCTTGATCCGTATCTTCAGCCACTGTATGACGCGCTCGGTGACATGATTCCGGCAAAGCGTCTACAGGAATTCATGGTGGACGGTACAATCCAGATTGCACCGCTTGCCTATATGAGGGGAAGGACTCTTGACCGTGCCTGCGTCATACTTGACGAGGCCCAGAACACAAGTCTCGGACAGCTGAAAATGTTCCTGACAAGGATGGGAAAGGATGCCAAGTTCATTGTAACAGGTGATGCCAGCCAGGTGGACCTTCCGAACAAAGAGGACTCTGGACTGCTGAAAGGCATACAGCTGACAAAAAACATAAAGGGCATCAGTACAATTTTCTTCAGGAATGAAGACATTGTCCGACACCCTTTGGTATCAAAGATTGTCCAGGCTTTCGATAAAGCCGAATAGACTATTTACCGTTCTTCACGACCTCATCATACTTGAGGTATCCGTCCATGAACTTCTGGTCCTTGTCGCGGAAACGGTAGTAGATGTTCTTGAGATACTCAGCAAGGTTGACCTTGATTCCCTCATCCTTGCTGATTGCAAAGGCTTTCTCGAACGGGTCAATTGCATTCATAAGTGCTGCCTCGAATTCGTCCACGAGTGCCATGTATTTTGCATCATCCATCTCTGTGGCAGCCTTTTCCTGGATTTCGATAGCCTCATTGTAGTGGAGGATACCTATTCCGATAAGTCCGAACTCATACTCTGGGTTGATCTCGTTTGACTTCAGATATGCTGCAATGGCCTCTTCCTTGTGACCGAGCTTGTTGTGGATGTCACCCTCTACATAATACAGGGATGCGTTGCCAGGCTCATTCTCCTTTGCCTTGTCCAAAAGCACAAAGAGCTGTTCTGGGCTGTCACCGCTCTTGATATAGTAGTTGATAAGTCCGATAAGGATGCTCTGGTTCTGAGGGAACATTGCAAAACCGTCCTCAAGAATAGCCTTTGCAGCAAGTGTATCAGCAAGCTTCAGGTCAACTTCAGCAAGCTTTGCATATACCTCACCGTCCTCATAGTATTTGATGTCAAGGCATTTCTCGAAATACTTCCTTGCAAAGGCATTGTCACCTGCCATACATGCAGTAAATCCGGCATTGTAGATAGCCGTTGAATCGACAGAACATGCAGGCTCTGTTGCAGCAGCGTCGGCAGCAGCAGCGAACTTGCGGCTTGCACCTTCAAGATCACCGAACATGTAGCAGTTCATACCTTCTTCAAGATACTTTGAAGCGACATTGAGGATTCCGGCCTTGATATCCTTGGTCTTTGAACCTTTCACATCAATCTTGTAGCCCTCAACATATGCCTCCAGTGCCTTTGCAAGTGCATCCTTGTACACTGGCTTTGTGATTTCAATGATGGAAAGCACTCCATTGCTGTAATAGTAGTTCCTTCTCTCATAGACTTCCTTCATGTAAGGCTCTCCTGAAAGGACAACCTCCTCAGTGGACTTAGGCTTGTCATTGCCCATGATCAGCTGAAGTTCCTGCTGTCCGGCACCTACCAATCCGGCTCCTGCAGGGGCCGAATATGCTGCCATATAGGAATCAGCAAGCTTGATCCATGTTGCCACCTTGGCAGCCTTCTTTGGATTCGCAGTGGCCTCAACGGCAGCCTCTACTGCCTTCTTTGCATCCGCCGGGGATTTCTGCGCATTGGCTGCTATCTGGAGTGACAGCAATATCGCCAATGCAATGAAAATTCTTTTCATGATAACTATTCTAATTAATGTTTGTGTTATTGTTCATCAGTTGCTGCTGCATTTGTGTCGTCCGGCATAGGTGTCCCGTCAGGTACAGCCGTAGGCTCTGAATCATTGTCACCATGTGCAACGACAGAAACAGCAGCAATCGAGTCTCCTTCCCTAAGGTTTATCAGGCGGACACCCTGTGTAGCCCTTCCTGCAACCCTGATATCCTCCACAGACATCCTGATTGTAATTCCTGAACGGTTGATGATCATCAGGTCGTTCTCGTCCGTTACATCCTTGATTGCAACAAGGTTACCGGTCTTTTCAGTGATGTTCAGGGTCTTGACTCCCTTTCCACCACGGTTGGTAATCCTGTATTCTTCATAGTCTGAACGCTTTCCATAGCCATTTTCGCTCACTACAAGGATTGTATGTGCATCCTTGTCCTCAGCTGTAGGGTCATAGCATACCATTCCTACAACCTCATCGCTTTCTTCGATATTGATGCCGCGTACACCTGATGCAGTACGTCCAAGAGGCCTTGCATCAGTCTCCTCGAAGCGGCAGCAGCGTCCGTTCCTTCCTGCGAGCAGTATATGGCAGTTTCCGTTTGTGATTGCAGCCTCCAGGAGCTCGTCCCCGTCCCTGACAGTGATTGCATTTACACCGTTGGCCCTCGGCCTTGAATACGCCTCGAGCAATGTCTTCTTGATTACTCCCTTCTTTGTTGCGAGTACTATATAATTGTTGTTTACATATTCCTCATCCTTGAGATTACGTACATTTATATATGCCTTTACGCAATCCTCCTGGTCTATGTTGAGGACATTCTGGATGGCACGCCCCTTTGATGCACGTGAGCCTTCCGGAATTTCGTAGACCTTGAGCCAGAAGCATCTTCCGCTCTTTGTGAAAAGCAGAAGCGTACTGTGCATATTGGCCACATAGATATGCTCAATGAAATCGGCATCCCTTGTCGCGCTGCCCTTGATTCCGACTCCTCCCCTGTTCTGGGTACGGTATTCTGTGAGTGAAGTACGCTTGATATATCCAAGGTGAGAGATTGTGATTACGACATCCTCATCCGGATAGAAGTCCTCAGGATTGAATTCCTCTGCTGACAATGCGATTGCAGTCCTCCTTTCGTCGCCGAACTTGTCCTTCATCTCCATTGTCTCCTGCTTTACTATCTCCATCTGCTTGTCGTAGCTTGCAAGCACCTCGTTGCAGTATGTGATGAACTTCATCAGCTCGTCATATTCTGCCTGCAGTTTCTCACGCTCCAGTCCTGTAAGCTGGCGGAGCCTCATCTCCACGATGGCAGTAGCCTGCGCATCGGAGAAATCAAATGTTGAAATCAGTTCATTCTTGGCCTCATCGACAGTCTTTGAAGAACGGATAATATTGATAATCTGGTCGATTACATCAAGAGCCTTCAGAAGTCCCTCGAGGATATGCGCCCTCTTCTGCGCCTTTTCAAGGTCGAATCTTGTCCTGCGGACAACGACATCATGCCTGTGCTTTACAAAATATTTGATAAGCTCCTTCAGGCTGAGAGTCCTCGGGCGTCCGTCCACGAGGGCCACGTTATTGACAGAGAAACTTGACTGGAGAGGTGTATATTTGAAAAGCGTGTTAAGGACCACATTTGAGTTTGCACCCTTCTGTAGCCTTATCACCACCCTTATTCCCTGACGGGACGACTCGTCGTTTATATAGGAGATTCCGTCAATCCTCTTGTTCTCGACAAGTTCTGCAATCTTCTCGATCATCTCCCTCTTGTTGACCATGTAAGGAATCTCGGTGACAACAATGGTCTCACGGCCAGAATCACTCACCTCAATATCTGTCTTTGATCGTATCACGATACGTCCGCGTCCGGTCTCGAATGCATCCTTTATGCCCTGGCGTCCCTGGATTATGCCGCCTGTCGGGAAATCAGGTCCCTGGATATGATGCATAAGTTCATCTACAGTAATCTCCGGATTGTCGATGTAGGCACAGATTGCATCACAGCATTCTCTGAGATTGTGCGGAGCCATGTTTGTCGCCATTCCGACTGCAATTCCCGAAGAACCGTTCAGAAGAAGCAGCGGAACCTTTGCAGGAAGCACCGTAGGCTCCTGGAGCGAGTCATCGAAGTTGTTCTGGAAATCAACCGTATCCTTGTCGAGGTCAGCAAGGACTTCCTCTGTAATCTTTTCCATCTTGGCCTCTGTGTAACGCATCGCCGCCACCGGGTCACCATCCATTGAACCGAAGTTACCCTGTCCTTTCACGAGCGGATACCTGAGGCTCCAGCTCTGGGCCATCCTGGCCATCGCGTCATAGACGCTTGAGTCTCCATGCGGGTGGAACTTACCGAGCACCTCACCTACGATCCTGGCCGACTTCTTTGTCTGTCCGGTATAGCTGAGTCCAAGCCCGTCCATTCCGAAAAGCACCCTCCTGTGGACCGGCTTCATGCCGTCCCTTACATCAGGAAGAGCCCTGGAGACAATAACGGACATCGAGTAGTCAATATACGCATTTCTCATCTGCTGGTCTATATTGACCTGTTCAATCTTACCTGTTATTTCCTCGTTTTCCATATATATTCTTTTCCTTTATTTTATATGCACATACTTTGCAAAGGTACAAAAAAAATTCGTACTTTAGCGCAGTTTTGGAAGCTGTTTTAAATTTATGGAAATTAAGATATCAGGAGAACTCAATGCAATAATCAACTACGCAAGGCATGAGGCCATGCGTACCGGCTGCTACGGGATAGCACCGGACCACCTGTTCCTCGGAATCCTCAGGCACGGGGAAAACACGGCCTTTGACATACTGAAGGGGCTGGAGGCAGACACAGCTGAATTCAAGCAATTCATAGACAGCAAGATATTTACAAACGAGAATATCCCCTACTCCGAAATGGAGCATATAACATTCTCGCGTGGGGCACAGAATGTACTGAGCCTCACCGTCCTGGAGGCCACAAGGCTGCTAAGCCCGGAAGCTTCTTCCCAGCACCTGCTGCTTGCCCTGCTCAGGAACACATCCGGCTATGGGGTAAGCTACCTGAGGGACACCGGGATAGACTACGGACGTGTTTCTTCATATATGGACAGGAACGGGATGGCGGCATCGGGAAGCGAAGAGGAGGCTGACAGCGCGTATACCCATGAAGAGGCAGAAGAGACAGCCTCCCAGCAGGCACAGCCCTCACCGCTTGAAGAATTCTGCTACGACATAACTGCCGCCGCTGCCTCAGGCCGGCTTGACCCGGTCGTGGGACGCGAGGACGAGACCGAAAGGGTCATACAGATTCTCGGACGCAGGAAGAAGAACAACCCGATGCTGGTCGGGGACCCGGGTGTCGGTAAATCTGCGATTGTAGAGGGAATCGCGCTGAAGATTGCCTCGGGAGAGGCTCCGCATGCACTGCAGGGCAAGAGAATAATGTCTCTTGACATAGCTTCAGTGGTAGCAGGCACAAAATACAGAGGTGATTTCGAGAAAAGGCTTAAATCAATCATACATGAGCTTGCACAGCATCCGGACGTGATACTGTTCATAGATGAATTCCATACAATCGTAGGTGCAGGAGGCTCTTCCGGCAGCCTTGACGCAGCCAATATGATGAAACCGGCCCTGGCACGCGGCGAGATACAGTGCATCGGTGCGACAACCTCGGATGAATTCACTAAGATAGTTGAGAAGGACGGTGCACTTGACAGGAGATTCCAGAAAATTGTCGTGGCACCTTCCGGATACAGCCACACCATATCGATACTCGGGAAAATAAAGGACAACTACCAGGAGCATCACAATGTGATATATACAGATGAAGCCATCGAGGCCTGTGTAAGGCTGTCCGAAAGATATATAGCTGACCGTTTCCTCCCGGACAAGGCCATTGATGCCATGGATGAAGCAGGTTCAATGGTACATCTGCGCAGCAGAAACGGCAAAAGGCCGGCAGAAATCACTGCTGACGACATTGCCGCGGTCATTTCCCGGATGACAGGGATACCGGTTGGCAAGGTTGCCGAGTCTGAAGGAAGCCGGATAATGAAGATGAAGGAGAGGCTGAGCGCAAGGATAATCGGCCAGGACGGGGCCATTGACAAGGTTGTAAGGGCGATTATGAGGAACAGGGCGGGAATCAAGAGCCCTGACAGGCCAATCGGGACATTCCTCTTCTTCGGACCTACCGGTGTCGGGAAGACCCAGCTGGCAAAGTCGCTTGCGGAATACCTGTTCGACTCACAGGACAACATGATACGCATCGACATGAGTGAATATATGGAGAAATTCACAGTTTCAAGGCTGATCGGCGCACCTCCGGGATATGTCGGTTTCGAGGATGGAGGACAGCTGAGCGAGAGGGTCAGGAGAAAGCCCTACAGCGTTGTCCTGCTTGACGAGATTGAGAAGGCGCATCCGGACATTTTCAATCTGCTGCTGCAGGTGATGGACGAGGGCAGGCTGACAGACAGCAACGGACGCGCGGTAAGTTTCCGCAACACAATACTGATAATGACATCGAATGTCGGCAGCCGCGAGATTGAGGAATACGGCAACGGAGTCGGATTCACCACGGCAGGAAGGGACGTGAACCTGAACAGGAAATCCATCCTTGAAAAGGCGGTAAAGAAAGTGTTTCCGCCTGAATTTGTCAACAGGATTGACGAACAGGTGTTCTTCTCCCCGCTTGAGCGCGAGGACATCGGCAAAATAATCGACATCGAGTTGAAAGACCTGCGGCAGAGGGTCTCTTCGACAGGCTACAGGCTCAATGTCACCCCGGCGGCCAAAAGGCTGGTGGCAGATTCCGGCTATGACCCCAAGTTCGGTGCACGTCCGCTCAAGAGGGCTGTCCAGAGATATATTGAGGACCCCGTCTCTGAATTCATCATAATGCAGAGAATGATTTCGGGTGCGGACGGAGGAAACGGCACGATAAGGGTAGGACTGTCATCTGACAGGCAGGAGACAGAAGTCACTATGCAATCCTGATATCCTGGATTTCGAGGTCCATGTCACTTATCATGTCAAGAAGCTCATGCAGTGAAGATTCAGAAGATATCATTGAACTGATTGATTCGAGTGTAAAGTCTGTATTTTTCATGACATTTTGTTTTTATTGTTTGCTGGTACAAAGATAGGCCCAACTTGTGCCAAACCGTAGCACAAGCATAATTTTTTTATAATGACAAAACTTGCAATATTTGACCTTGACGGCACATTGCTGAATACCATTGACGACCTGGCAGCAGCATGCAACCATGCGCTGAAGGTGTGCGGATACCCTGAAAGAGGTGTCTGCGAATACAATACATTGGTAGGCCGCGGGATATACAACCTGTTCCGCGGAGCACTCCCGGAAGGCCACAGGACCGATGAGGATGTCAGGAAGATGGCAGACATATTCATACCATACTATGATGCACACAAATGCGACATGACACGTCCATACGATGGCATCCCTGAGATGCTCAGAAAGCTGTCAGATGCCGGTGTAATGATTGCCGTGGCATCAAACAAATATCAGGAGGGAGCTGAAAGCGTTGTCTCCGGATATTTCGGTGACTGCGGGTTCATAAAGGTCCTCGGACAGCGTGAGGGGCACCCCATAAAGCCGGATCCGGGGATTATCATGGAGATTATGGACTTTGCAGGAGTTGACTCAAAGGACGAGGTAGTGTATGCAGGAGACTCAAATGTGGACATGGAGACGGGGCTGAATGCCGGGGTCCGTACAGCAGGTGTGACCTGGGGTTTCCGTTCAAGGGAGGAACTTGCCGCATACAGCCCGTGGAAACTGGCAGACTCACCGGAAGAACTGTGCGGAATCATTCTTGCATAGGCCGGAACCGCTAAAATTTCAAGACAACATATATGGAGAACAAGGAACGTACAATCGACACCCTGGCAAGATACATAATATACGGGGTACTCGCTGTAGTGATCGGTGCTTTGTGCTGGACTTTCCGCAGCGTTATAGTATATATCCTGATAGCAGGCGTGCTTTCGCTCATCGGCCAGCCGCTGATGGACATTTTCGGCAAGATACGGATCGGGAAGCACAGGCTTCCGGCATGGCTGTGCGCCATAATGTCCATACTGCTGATATTCATTGTCATATTCCTGGTCGTGACAATGCTCTTCCCAATCGTGACAAGTGTGATAAGCGACATCTCGATGGCAAATGTCGGGGATACGGTGAAGTCAATATCTGTCCCGCTGCAGAATTTCAATGACTTCCTCATCTCCAGGTTCCCTAACCTCGGGAACGATTTCAGGATTGAGCTGTTTGTGGTCGAAAGGCTGCAGAAGATACTGAATCTGTCGATGCTTTCTACATTCCTCGGCTCAGTCACCTCGTTCCTTACAAGCCTTGGAATCGGCATATTCTCGGTTGTGTTCATATCGTTCTTCTTCTTCAAGGATGAGGGGCTTTTCACAAAAATCATAACTTCAGTCGTTCCGGACAGGCATGAGACCAATGTGATGGACGCGATGAAGGATATACAGCATCTGCTGCGCAGATATTTCCTCGGGCTGCTTACAGAGGTGGCAGGAGTGGCCACCCTGAATTTCCTCGGGCTGCTGCTGATAGCAAGGATGGGGTTCAATGCGTCCATAGGAATCGCTGTGATAACGGGCATGCTGAACATCATCCCGTACGTAGGCCCGCTTACAGGAGGCGTAATAGGGACTGCACTTGCGATAGTGATGAAATATTTTTGCGCGGCCGGGCTTGGGCTGAACGTGAGCTTCTGGGTGTTCCTCCTGATTGTAGCCGCGATATTCTGCGTAACACAGATGGTCGACAATTTCCTTTTCCAGCCGATTATCTATTCAAGCAGCATAAAGGCGCATCCTCTTGAAATTTTCATTGTCCTGCTCATGGCCGGGCACATCGGGGGAATTATAGGGATGCTGGTTGCAATCCCGTCATATACAGTAATAAGGGTCATCTGCGGAAAATTCTTCAGGAGATTCAAGTTCATACGCAAGCTCATACCGGAAGAGACCGGGACACAGGCGACGAAGAACAATTAATTCAGCAAGATATGAAAAAGACCATATTGGCAATAATGGCAGTGCTTGCAGCAATGGTCTGCAAGGCACAGGACAGCACAACTGTGCAGGCTCCCATAGAGCCGGTACTTCCTGATGCAACATATATGTTTGCACAGAGGGATACATGCGAACTGTTCATGGATGTCTACGAGCCTGCAAAAGGGAGCCAGACGACATTTGAAGGGAAAGTGAAGCCTGCAATATTGTTCATGTTCGGAGGTGGCTTCATTGGTGGACGCAGGGACGATCCTGACTACCTTCCATGGTACAGGAAGATGACAGAGAATGGCTACAGGGTAATTGCAATTGACTACAGGCTCGGGCTTAAAGGCTCCACCTCTGTCGGGCTGGCGCAGGTAAATGCGCTTGACAATGCGATTCACCTTGCGGTGGAGGATCTATACAGTGCAACCATGTACATGATAGACAACGCTGATGCCTTGGGAATAGATCCTGACAGCATTGTAATCTGCGGTTCATCTGCAGGAGCCATCACAGTGCTCCAGGCAGAATACGAGCTATGCAACAGGACAGAATATGCCTCATCAATGCCGGAAGGATTCAGATATGCAGGTGTGATGTCCTTTTCAGGAGGAATCCTGTCAAGGGACGGAAAGCTCAAATATGACGAGACGCCATGCCCGACGGCATTGTTCCATGGCACTGCGGACAAACTGGTAAATTACAAGCAGATAACATTTTTCAACATTGGGTTCTACGGTTCAGAGAAGATTGCCAGAAGATTCGCTAAATTCGGCTACAACTACAACATCATCCGCTTCCTTGACCATGGACATGAGGTCGCCGGCTTCATGGAAATCACCACCGACACACAGTTCCGGTTCATCGAGAACAATGTGATGAAGGACGAGAAATCCATTGTGGACATCATCGTGGATGATCCGCGTCTCGAAAAGGGCAAAGGCTCACAGTCACGCAAGGAGCTGTATGGCAAATAAATGCGTTTTTCTGGCAAAAAGGTACCTGTAAACTGGCAAAACAGGTTGAAATGACAACCGGTGTACAAAGAAACGGGAAATTCTTTGTACACCGGTGCTTATCTATCGGAGCTAACAAACCGCTATCTCCGGTCTATGAACTTGATGACTTTGCGTGACATCGGAGGCATCTGCAGTTTCGCGATATATTCCACCGGCTCAAAGCTGATTGACGGAGCGACCCTTACACGGGAGCGGAACATATCCTTGATATTTTTCTCAAAGGCATCGCTGTGGTCCGAGGCACCGACACGGACAAGCACCTCATCTGTGCCAAGGTCATTCGTATAGACCTCAACAATATAGTTGGCAATTTCCGGAAGATTGTCAAGAACATCAAACAGGGCAGGCGGATATATTGTCGTACCCTTGAACTTTATCATCTGGCTCTTGCGCCCTATCACCGAACTCAGCCTTGCCGAATTGCGTCCGCAGCCGCAAGGCTCATTGTAGCGGATGCAGATATCACCTGTCCTGAAACGCAGAAGCGGCATTCCTTCCACACCGAGGGTCGTTATAGTGACCTCACCCGCCACCCCGTCAGGGACAGGCTGCCCGTTCTCGTCAAGCAGCTCCACAATGATAAGGTCCACCGGAATATGGCCTCCATTATGGAAGGCGCATTCTGTAAATGAAGCCTGCATCTCTGTCGAAGCGTACGTAGAATAGAGTTCAAGTTCAGGCCAGGCCTCATGTATTCTCTGTCCCAATGTACTCAGTTCGAATGTGTCCGGAGTTCTCAGGGCTTCACCTATACATACACATTTACGGATTGAGCATGAATGGTAGTCAATCCCGTTCCTGCGTGCATAGTCAACCAGCTTCAGCAGGAAAGACGGTACAACCATACCGCATGTAGGTTCCACACGCCGTATCGTATCCCATTGGAGTTCAGGGATTCCGTTTCCGACACGTATCACTCCCATCCCAAGTTCCTTTGCCCCTAGGAAATATGCCATTCCGGCCATGAACCGCCTGTCAAGCGTTGTCATGAGCTGCAGAATGTCTGATTTTGTGCATCCTGCAGTACGGAACGAAAGCCATTCATTGTATGCAAGCCGGTCAAGGTCAGCAGAGGTGACGGCAAATGTAACCGGGTCACCGAGAGTGCCGGAAGTTGTGACATAGTCAACTATATCATCTTTCGGTACGCAGATGAAATCATCGTTGAATTTCTGCAGGTCATCCTTGGATGTCAGCGGAACAGCACTGAGATCCTCAATAGTCTTTATAGAGGAGATGTCAATCCCGTTGTCCGAGAACATTCTCTGATAGAATCTCGAACTGGAGGCAAGGTATTCCAACGTCTCCGCAAGGCGTTCTTCCTGGAAGGCCTTTATCTGCCCTGCATCTGCAAACTGTATTTCCGGATTACGTACCATTTTCATAATATATTCATATTCAGCAGAATCATCTGCCGTTAAAGTTTATTCTGCCCATCACTCCGACCTGCATTTCCACAAAGCCGTATGCTGTCTGCTGACCTGCCTGTAAACACTGCGTCATAGCCGCTGGAATCAAATGTCCCCGGGTCTGCACAGACATATTCAAGTCCCTCAGGACGCATATAGTTGTTCTGTGCGATTACGACATTTTCGATGTCTGCATCAACTGCCACAATCTCCCTGCCTGGGGCGAGCAGCTTCAGCATAAGGTCAATCTGCCCGAGACCGCATCCAAGATGCAATATCCTGCCGCTTCGTGGCAGAGCCTTGTCGAAATCACGGTATGAATCCATCTTCCGCATCTCCATACGTGTCTCCCACTCCACTTTCGCCCCTTTGTAGAGCATACTCCTGAGCACAGCCCATCTGAAATGAAGGTTGTCCACCGTCGAGTATTCAGCGCACATCCTGCCATATTCTGCAGCCACCATCATGCGTACCTGCTTAGACATTGTACGGTAGTCTGCACCGGAAGAAGGCACCCTCGGGAGAATCTTCACTGCAGAGACTCCCGGCCCCATGTTGAGAGGCCTGTGCTTCGGAAGTATGACATCATTTCCATACATCACGACAGGAACTATATCCAGCCCGAGGGTGGTTGCCATATAGAACGCACCTTTGTGGAAACGGTGTACCCTGCCGTCAGTCTCACGCGTTCCCTCCGGGAAGACAGCGACACTCCACCCCTCTTTCACCCTTTCTGCAAATGTCTCTGTTATGGATTCATATCCATCGTCCGAATAATAGAATCCGAGGAATTTGGCCACAGGCCAGAATACAGGAACCTTCCTTACCCACCCCTTCGCGACAATCAGCAGCTTGGGACTGAGTGCCATCACCCAGACAATGTCAAGGAAAGAGGTATGGTTGGACACTACGACAGAAGGGACCGAGAAATCTTCCCCTGAAGCATTCGAGAAATATACCTTTGCCAGGCTATTTGCCCAGATGACAAAACGGCATCCCAGATATGCCATATAGCGTACAGTCCTCTGTTTCCACAGCATCGGGAGAGGAAGCGGAAGCATAAGCACGACTGTAGCTATTGTCAAGAGGCATGCAATGATAAACACGGTCCAGAGCATCATGGAACGTATTATGCCGAAGATGGTATACGGATGCCATCCCTTGGATGCAGGTCCCGTTATGAACATTCCGAACAGCAGAGGCTGCAAAGTGAATGCGATAAAGACCACAGCCACCATGCCGAGAATAGATATTACACCTATGGAATGAAGCGCAGGATGTCCGGCGAGAATCATCGCTCCCATACCGGCTACAATCGTGAATGTCGAGAAGAATATCGCAGTCTTGTGGGATGAAAGAATCTCTTTCCGTAAAGCGTATTTCCCTATCAGTCCATCCATTATGAATATGCTGAAATCATCACCGATTCCGAATATGAATGTGGATATGATGATGTTCACGATATTGAACTGCACCCCGAGCATTCCCATCATGCCTATGATTACAATCCAGCTCAGCAGCATCGGCAGGAAGCACAGGACTGCGACCTCCAGCCTTCCGTATGAGAGCCAGAGGACAAAGAACACAAGGAAAGACGAGATGTAGAGTATCATGTCGAAGTCGTCCGAGATTGACGAGACAGTCATCCCTGCAAAGAAGCTGCGGTCAAAGACAACGGTGCCGGCAGGGTCGAAGCATGCATACACCTCCGCCTTGTCAGACGGGTCCATCGCGACAGAGGTTATCAGCATTGTAAACGATCCGGAGCGGTCCAGCCAGTTCTCTAAAAGCATGACATCGTCATAGCCGGTTACTTTGTATTCCCTATACAGCATATCCCCAAATCCATTGAAGGCCTCTT
This sequence comes from Bacteroidales bacterium, assembly GCA_023667095.1. GTDB lineage: Bacteria > Bacteroidota > Bacteroidia > Bacteroidales > UBA932 > Cryptobacteroides. The sequence goes on along the minus strand of JAMPAT010000006.1, from coordinate 5,466 downwards.
TCCGGAATCCTGCGGCAACGGCGGCATCCTCAACGGCAGCAATGGCAGCTTCACGGCGTCCACCGCTCCAGAAACTGTCCCACATGGCAATCCTCCTCTGCTGTTCCTGTTCCGGGACAATGAAGTGGCCTGCTGTGGAATAGCCGGCAATCCTGCCGCATGAAAGCAGGCTGTCAAGAATCCTGCCTGCTGCAGAATATTCATTGCAGGCCTCCTCCATAGATTCACCGGCACTGACCAGCATGACATTCTCCACATTGGTGTCCGACATGGATTCGAGACGCTCCTGCGCCATGGCAAGATGAGACGGCATGTAGTTTATGCTCATCATGTCAGCATTGAATCCGACCCTGCCTGAGGTAAAGCAGCAAAGGACAGCCATAGCAGCGATTGCAAGTACAATCCAGCGGTTCTTCTCGTAGGAATATCCATTGATGCGTTCAATCCTGCGCATCAGCGGAGTCTCCCCCATATCTGCAAGAGGTGCAAGGAAATGCGGGAGGAACACAAGGCTGAAAAGAGTTGTGCCGACAAGGGTCAGAGAGGCAAACAGCCCGAAATCCCTGAGCAGGGATGACGAGGTAAACATCAGGCCTACAAAGGCACCTATTGTCGTGATGCTTCCGACAGTCAGCGGAAACACAAGTTCGCGGACAAGCTGCTCTACAGAGCGCACATGCATCTGGTGTGCAATCATGTGTATGGAATAGCTCAAGGCTATGCCGAGCACAACAGCTCCTGTCCCGACTGCGATTGCGGAAATTCCGCCCTTGAAGATGCTGACAAGGCTGAGTGCAAACAGCATCCCGTAAAGTACAGGCAATATGATAAGCGGAATCGAGCCTCTCCTCCTGAAAGCAAGGAAGATGAACAGGATTATCATCACCAGTGCAAACCCGGATGTGAGGAATGTGTCTTTCTTTATCTGCCTCGCATTGTAGACCCCGACTGCAGGACCGGCAAAATACATGGCCGAGACTCCGGGAAAATCCGCTTCAATCTGCTCCAGTTCATCCTCAACCATTGTGACCAGCCTGTCGTTGACTCCGGTCTCCCCCATTCCTGCCCCCGGGGTTATGAAGCACAGCAAAGTGCTCCCGTCCGGAGAGAAGACATGGCCGTCCACCATCTGGTATTCCGACATCGGATTGAGGTTCTGCAGTTCCTTCAGCGAACCTGTGGCAATCCCGAGCGGATCTCTCATGATATAGTCCTTAAGGAATATCCCGGCCGGGGAAATCAGGTCACGGCGGTTCTCCTCCATCCTTGCGCGAAGGGAGGACGGCTGCAGAAGCGAATCGATTGCGGCATAGTCCTTTTCAGTCAGCAAGACCGGCAGCATGTCATAGACAAAAGCAGTCGCTTCTGCCATTTCCCCGCTGTCAATTCCGCAGACAATGTCTGAGATGAGTCTGTCACTGTCCTCCTTTCCCGAAATCCTGCTGCAGAATTCATCGGCTGCTTCTATAATAAGGTCATAGTCAGGCTCAACGCCATCCTCTTCACTGGAGAACATGACAATGAACTTGTCGCTCACCTTCAGATTGTCGAAGACTTTCAGCATATTGCGTGAATCCTCGTTGTCCGGGAAGAAACTTGTTATGTTCTCTTCAAAATCCAGCCTCAGGCAGCACAGTGCCATAGACAGGACCGATACACCGAGAAGAGTGTAGAGCATGGTCCGGTGCGTCCTGAAATATCTGTAAAGTCTGATAAAGCCTCTCATCTTCTTCTGAAAATCTTTAGCAGACAGGCAAATACGGCAGCGCAGGCTGTACTTCCTGCCGCGGCGAGCAGAAATCCCCCAATGATATATTCGGTCAATACACCGGCCATCCCGTTGAATGAGATTGAGGAAAAGTCAAGTTCAAATGGCCTTCCGAGCACGGCACAGCCGCTCCAGTAGCTTCCGGCCACGATAAACGGAATCAGCGGAGGTATGCTGATGGCGGAAAATGTCCCTGCCACAAGCTTGTTCAGGGCCAGGAGATGTGCAAGGAAGACAGCGAGGACAAGCTGGTATCCATAGAAAGGCATCAGACCGACAAACGAGCCGAGCCATATCGAGAGAACAAGCTTGAGGTTGCTGTCCTTTACATGCAGCAGATTCTCGTCAAGGAATCTGCGGATATTCTTCCAGGTGCATTTACGCAATATATTCCTTGGCCATATCCACAGAAGGCAGACAAGCACAAGCAAGGTGTTCAGGACACTTATCCTGGTGAAGTCACGCAGCGGTCTGAAATGCGAGACCCGTTCCTCCTGAGGTGGATAATACACCCTGACAGGGATATTCCTCACCTCAGTCCCGGCCCAGCTGGCAAAGACAAGGGCCTCCAGTTCAAATTCATATAGGGATGTATAGTACCACCTTGAATAGTCGGCACTCCCGAGAGGATACATCCTGAATCCGCATTGCGTGTCATCAAGCCTCACCCCTGTCTCAAGGCGGAACCAGAAATTGGAGAATCTGTTGGCAAATGTATTGCGCCCAGGCATATTCTCGCTTTCAAGGTTGCGTGAACCGACAATCAAGGCATCCGGTGTGGCCATGGCTGCCTCAACAAAGGCAGGTATATCCTGCGGGAAATGCTGTGAATCTGCATCTATGGTTATAGCATAGCGGTAACCTGCCATACGGGCCGCTGTCAGTGCATTTTTCAATGCTACGCCCTTGCCCATGTTCCGCGGATGGCTCAGCATAGCCTTGCGGCAAGGGAGCCTGCCTGCAGAAGCCTCCTGCCCATCCGCCCTGTCAGGGAAGGCAGAGATTTCCTCCATCGTTATGCTGCGGAAACCGAATGTTTCCAGGATTGCGGCAGTCGCATCTGTGCATCCGTCATTGACAACAAGTATATCTTCACTGTACTTTATCAGGGAGGACATGACTTCACCGATTGTCCCGGCATTGTTGTATGTCGGGACAATCACGATACCTCCAAGCACAAGAAGATTATCCTTGCAGTCTTTAGGACCCATCAGCATATTGCGGAAGCCTTGATCTTTAGATATGGTTCACCATTTTCTGTCGAGCCGGCTGCAGTGAATACGGCCTTGTTTCCATCACGGGTATAGGAGATTTCCAGATTCAGCACAGGATCTTCAACAGGGTTCACTGTCTTGAGATATTTGCATGAAGAGACTTCATTTATGAACACCTGCACACCGAGCACACCTGACATTATCTCGCCAAGCATCTGCACAGAGCAGACACCTGGCAGAATCGGCTGTCCCGGGAAATGTCCCTTGAATATATCTGAATCCGGATTCAGGGCGACCTTTGCAGTCACCTTGCCCTCTGCTGTGTCGACACTTTCTATCCGATAAACTTTCGAAGCCATATAAATACTGTTTTATAATTCATATCATTCAGTCCTGCCTCATGCCGTGGCAGCAGTCAGCGTCCGATAACCTTGTCTGTGAAACGGTATTCCGTATAGTCCGCCCCGTTTTTCATCCGGAAAGAATCCATGGACATGTCCGAGCTGTCAACCAGGGCCTCTACCGTCCCTGAAATTCCGCCCATTTTCATGACAAATGTCAGCATATAGCGGCCATCCCGTGAATATGCCTTTACTTCCGGCAAGCGGGATTTGCGTTCATCTTTTCCGGAAAACATGGTGGACATCCTCTGGTACTGCCTGTTCGCGGCAAGGTTGACCGATGATATCCTTCCTCCGGAGACAACAGTCATGGAATCACCCTCTATGCGGATTGAATCTCCTGAGTCATACTCAATCAGGATATCTCCCGGCGCAGAATAGGAAAAACGCCCTGTGGCCACGGACCGGTTCTCCAATACATCTACATATTTCTCCTCAGTGAATCTGCAGGAGATTGACTTTACAGCAGCATTGGCCGAATTGAACGCCTCAACAATGGAAGCCGCATCCGGAACCTCCCTCCAGCCTTCCTGAGAAGCCGCATTGCACACAAAGGCCAATGCAGCAAATATGACGACAAGCATCCGCTTCATGATATCCACAAATTTGCAATCCCCGCGGACAATTCCGCAAAGACTGCAAATTTAATAATTTTACAGAAAATGCCACATCTATGTCGCACTTCCATATTGGCATTGCAACGACAATCTTCTTTTTCCTCACTTTTTAGTCACCCTCTTTATTCGCTTTGCATCGAACGTTACTCTCCGATGCGGTGCTTCAAATCCATGCGCTCATGCAGGATGCGGACGATCTCCACCGCATCGTCGAAAAGCGAACGATAGAAAACGATGTGTTTTCCCGTCCGGTATCCAAATAAGCCCGTCCTGATTTCCGTGTATTCCCGACCGAGAGGACGAGGATTGTCGGCAATCTCGCGACAGGTATCGGCCAACAACGCATAATACTTGTCGGCCTGCGCTTCCGACCACGTTTCGACCGTATAATTCCAGATGTCTGTGAGGTCTTCGACGGCTTTGTTCGAGAATAGCAGTTCAGCCATTGTGCCGCTGCCTTTTCAATGTCCGCAGGTGCTGCTGCGGATCGAATCCGACAGCAACGCCGCTCTTAATACCCTCGTCGATAGCGTTCTTCAACGCTACGACCTGACTTTCCTGCTCCTCCAAAAGCCGCAGACCGGCCCGCACGACCTCGCTGGCATTGTTATAACGCCCCTGTGCAATGGTGGACTGGATGAAATTCTCGAAATAAGCTCCGAGGGCTACCGATGTCGTTTTCATAACAAACCTCCTTTTCCGCAAAGTTACCAATATTTGGTAATACAACAAATTTTCGGCCGGATTTATTGCATCCTGTTCGACGAATTGTTCGCCTGCTCCTTTTTCATCTTGCGGAAATTGCTGAAATTACGCTCAATGAACCTCAACATGTCCGATTCACGATAGAACGTCTCGTGATAGATCATTTGATAGGGCAAATCGCCGGAAGTGCGATAGCGTTGCAAGGTACGCTTGCTTACGTTGAGCATCTTGCACAGGTCGTAATTGTCGAGCAGTCTGTCCACGTCCGGCAGAACGGAGGTGTTCGGTTCGGGGTCGCACAGTTTCTCGATATGCTCCAAATATCCGATGAAGTGAATGAAATCGGAGCGCTTATTGTTGTATCGGTTGATGGCGACCAACTCGTCGTTCAAATAGGGCCTTTAAATTCATTCATTACAGTTTGTTTTAGCTTGCTTCACAATACAGCTACCGGCCTCATAGAGTAGCCACATGGGCAAGGCGACGAACGAAAGCGTAAATGTATCCGAATCAGGATGATGACGGATGCAAGCATCGGTATCTCGAACCATTCGCCGAAGAATATTCTGCCTCCGGCCGTAATATGATTTGCAACTTTTTTATTTTAGCATTCTTCGTTGCATAGTTTCATCCTAAATACAGCATATTATGTTATAAAAGAGCAGTTTATCCAATAACCTTTTTATAGATATATGTCAGATAGCCAGCATTCTCTTTATCCCAATCATCGTTCTTGAATTGGGAAACAAGCGTAAAGTCAT